>CAJUIE010000049.1 GCA_910586375.1 uncultured Alistipes sp.
GCAGAAAGACATGATCAACGAATTTACCACCTCGGGTATCCATCGCGACGATCTGGTACTTCGCATCGGAGGTCTCCCACTGCGCAAATACGGCTCTCAGGGACAGCAAAAATCATTTCTCATCGCCCTGAAGCTTGCCCAATATGCTGTTGTCGCCGAAGCGTGCAACGAGAAACCGGTGCTGCTGCTGGACGATCTCTTCGACAAGCTCGACGCTGGGCGCGTGGCGCACTTGATCCAGCTGGTGGGAAACGAATGTTTCGGCCAGATATTCATCACCGACTGCAACTCCACACGGCTCAAAACCATTCTCGACAAGGCCGGAAGTGAATATGCTCTCTTCACGGTGGCCAACGGCGAGGTCTCCCCGGTAAATGCTGCGGATGAATCCAAAGAGGCATGAGACGCACGAAAACCATATTGATGGGCGACCTCCTGGAGGAGTTCTTCCACCGTCCCTACATTGCGGCGAAAGTCGCCGAGGGAAAACTTCCCGACACATGGCGTGCCATCGTAGGCGACCGGGCTGCGGAACTGACAACTCAACTGCGGCTCGAAAATCGCATTCTCCACGTGAGGATACAATCAAGCGTGCTGCGACAGGAGCTCTTCTACCAGCGAGAAGCTCTCAAGGAACAGATCAACCGCCGAGCAGGCATACAACTGGTCAATGCAGTAATCATCCGCTAAAGAAAAAAGTTAAACCGAACCATCATGAAAAATCTTACCAGAATCGCTCTCGCCCTGCTGCTGACGACATTCACCGCGGGATGTTGCCACTGCCGCTCCTACCAGAAAAAAACACAGCGCCCATTGACGGGCACCACGTGGCAACTCATCCAGTTGGGCGGCCAGAGTATCCGACCCGAAGAGGGCAAATTCGTCGTCACATTCTCAGTCGAAAAAAACCGCATGACGGGCCGAGGCGCCTGCAACAGACTCAGTGGCAGCTTCCAGACAGACAACAAGCGTATGTTGCGCATCGACGACATCGCCTCAACCCGCATGACCTGCCCCGACATCGGGCAGGAGCAGGCATTCCTCCGAGCTCTCCAATCGACAACCCACTACGACATGGACGGGCCGATGCTGCTGCTGCTCTCCGACGGCGAGCTGCGGGCCGTATTCCAGGCGCTGGACGAATAACCGAACCGCCTAAAATCAGCCACAACGCAGGCGGATCGCTGCTGAATAGGGCTGCAAGCCCTTTTCCTTACTGCACGAAAAAGCCGCCCCTCTGCTCCGAGGGGCGGCTTTCGCATACCGGACCGACACACCCGATCACTTCAGATGCGGATTGAGCGAGCGCCACTCCTCAACGGGAGGGATGATACCCATCGAAACCACCTCATCGCGCAACTTGCAAAGGTGCTTATAACTCTCAGTAAGGGAGGCATGCTCCTCGGGCGTGCCCTGCACGTTCTTATAAGCGACGCCCTCCTTCGTGATTTCGCTCTCCATGGCCATGAGGATGTGGCGGAACTCGTCGTTATGGACATAAACGCCGGCTGGATAAGTGAAGGCCTTGCCCCCCATCGCCGCAGCAATCATACAAATCGAAAGATAGGCCGGACTCTGGAACGACGAACGTCCCCGCAGGTCGATGATGTGTTTACCACCCTGGATAACGCGCTGCTGCAACTCATGCCAGTCGGTCTCGGGCATCTCGTGGCCGATAAGCTCCGAGAGCTTGCGCCCCGCAACCAAAGTCGTCGAGGCAAAAACGGCCATCTGCTCGCCGTGGCCCCCATAAGTGCGGCAGTTGCGAACTTCATCAGGCGAAATCTTGAAATACCGGGCCAGCTCAGAGCGCAAACGTGTGGAGTCGAGTGCCGCGAGGGTCGAGAGGCGCGACGGCCGGATACCCGAATGAATAAGTGTCACCAAACCCGTTATATCGGCGGGATTGAAGACGATGACGACATGCTTTACGTCGGGGCAATAAGCACGGATATTCTTGCCTAACTCAGCGGCGATCTCGGTATTGCCCTTCAGCAAGTCCTCACGCGTCATGCCGGCCTTACGGGCAGCACCGCCCGACGAGACGACATAAGCGGCACCGGTCAAAGCCTCGCGAATGTCGGTCGTCCACGTGAGGTTCACACCCTCAAATGCACAGTGGTAAAGCTCCTCGGCGACACCTTCAAGTGCCGGACCATAAGGGTCGTAAAGGCAGATGTTGGGCGTCAGGCCCATCATCATGGCCGTCTGGGCCATGTTCGAACCGATCATGCCAGCCGCACCGACGATCGTCAGTTTTTCGTGGGTAACAAATTCCATAATTCTACGTTTTTTTTATCTGTTTTTGAATCGTTGCATGAACAGGCTTTTCGGCCATGCCTCTTTTGCGGCATTCCGGCCCTTGGGGCCGTGCAAGCCTCCGCAGCCGGGAGTTTCGGCTCGCAACCATGTTGCTGCGGCCCGCTGGCTTCGCCCCCCCCCTAAAAATCCCTTACTCCATTTCGCGGCGGTTAATCAGCGCATGCGTGATTGTCAATGCGTCGACATACTCCAGTTCGTCACCAAAGCCAATGCCCCGGGCGATGGAGGTGATCTTCACACCGGGATATTGCCGTAGGCGGTTCATCAGGTAGAAAAGCGTCGTTTCGCCCTCCACGGAGGTCGAAATCGCAAGGATCACCTCCCGGATGCCGCCTCGGTCGAGGCGCTCGCACAAAAGATCAATCTTCAGGTCAGAGGGAGCTATGCCCTGCATGGGCGAAATAACACCGCCCAAGACGTGGTAGAGGCCTCTGTATTGCCGCGTGTTCTCGATCGACAGCACATCGGCCACCTGCTCGACAACACACACCGTCCCGTGGTCACGCTCGCGGTCGGCGCAGATCGGACAGAGAGGATCGTCGGAGAGGTTATTGCACTGCGAACAATACTTCACATCGCGGCGGAAGCGATCGATGCTGCGTGTCATTTCACCTACAGCCTCGGGCTCCATGCGCAGCAAGTGCATAGCCAACCGCAAGGCCGTACGGCTCCCCACACCGGGCAACCGCGACAGCTCGCCCACAACATCCTGCAAGAGTTTCGACATCAGACAACCTCGATTTTACGCGTTTCGATCCAGCCCTTCTTGCCGTCGCCGATGACAATCTCGCACCAGTCATCCAGACGTTCGACGATGCGAACCGACGTTCCCTCGTGCAACAGGAAGAGGTCCGTGGCCGATCGGTCTGGCGAGCTCTTCACAGCCGCCGAGGCGGACATGACCACGGCCTGCGTCCTATCGAGCGCCTCCCGGCGCCCAGCCGCTGCACACCACGTAGCCACGGCAAAGAACACGGTCGCCAGAAGCGTGCCATAAAAACCCACCTTGCGCCACGACAACTGCCGGGCAAGCAGGTAGACAAGGCAGAAGGTCAGCGCCGCAGCCAGCAGCACGAGCGAAAATACGGTCCAGGCTGTACTGCTCATCGTATGGCGCAAGGCCCCCAGCCAGACGACGACGAAAAATCGGGGTATCTCCTCGATGCGGTCCTTTGTCCGGGCCTGAGCTACATCCAGATTGTGACGGATGTCCTCATTACCGGGAGCCAGACGCAGCGCCCGCCGATAATAAAGGATGGCTTCGCCCAACCGCTCCTCCTTAAAACAAGCGTTGGCGAGGTTATAATAAAGTTTGACCGACGAAAAACCCTGATCGACAAGTTTCCGATAAGTCGCCGCAGCCGTCTGGAAATCCCCATTGAGGTAGGCCGTGTTGGCCTGATCCCACAAAGCATCGGTCGTAGTTATAGGCACGGCAAGCGCACTCCCGGTATCCGGAGCAGCCACCGTATCGGCCCCCACAAGCCCCTCCTGAGCCCGGAGCCATCCGGCGCAAAGAAGCGCGACGACAAAGAATCCGATCTGTAAAATTCGCATAAACCTAACGTTTGATGACCGCCTCGATGTGCGACACGAAATCGACACCCTCGGCATAAACATCGCTCATACGGGCCGACGCAGCAGGCGAATACTGCGCCTCGTCACACAGGGTGATGATTGACGAGAAACGCTGCGACTCCTCGACCGGAACCCCACGCCGGTGGAGCTCCTCGCGGACACTCTCCTTGGTGAGGTTGGCAACGGGGATATTGAACTTATCGCTCATATAACCCCAGAGAGCGCGCAGCATCTCCTCATAAAAAGCGTGGCGATCCTGCTGCTCCATGAAGCGCCGGGCTGCACGGAACCGCTGCAGAGCAATCTTGTTGGCCCGACGTCCGCGCACAAGGGCCACATTCTGCGACTCGCGAATACGCTTACGCAGCCCGATATAAAGTCCTCCAAAAAGAGCCAGAATGCCAGACAAGACCGCCCAGTAAAGGGCGCTGAAAAGAAGCGGTGCATGCTGCGACCGCAACTGCGCCGGCCCCAGCTTAATGAAGCGAATATCCTGCCCCAGGAGCCGCACTTCCTCCTTCGACATGCCACGGCCCGGCACAACAACCGTATCGCCCCCGCCCGCGGCATCGGGCACAACCTCAAGCGAAACAGCCCGCGTGCTTAACGTCTGATAAGCCATACGCCCCGGATCGAAATAGCTGAACTCCACAGGCTCGATGTCGAACGTACCATCGGCCCGGGCTATGAAAGGATATTCAAACTGACGATAGCCCGAAATGCCGGACGCCGAGGTGTCGATCGACTCAGTGGTTTTGACGTTGTACTGCTCGAACGAGCCGGGCAGCGTCAGGCGGGGAGCCTGCACGAAGGTCAGGTTACCCGTGCCGGAAATACGAACCGTATAGGTAGCAGCCGAATTGGCCGCTATACGCTCGGCAGGAAGCGTAGCGTCCATCGTGAAACGTCCCACGGCACCGCTGAAGCTCGCCGGAGCCCCCGCAGGCAACGGCTTGACCGTAACGTCGACACGCTGGCTCCGCACCTTACGCGGGACGTTGCGCACTTCATGTCCGCCGCCAAAAAAGGGATCGACCGGACGTCGGCTCCGGACCACAATCTGTGCCACTGCCGTAAGTTCGGCGGGATCAATCGTAAGCGTTCCGGCCTGCTGGGGGTAAAGCAGAAATTCGCGGGCCACGAGCGTCTCGTAAACCTTGCCATTGAACGTTTCACGCTGGCGCCGCACATTGTCGGTGTTGAGCTCCTGGGCCCAGAAACCGTTGAACGAAGGAAACTTGACGTCCTCATACCCCACCACGTTGACCCGTTCATAGAGTTTGAAAGTCACGCGCAGCGGCTCACCCTTATAAACCGACGTGCGCGACACGACAGCGCGCAACAGGATGTCATCCGGAGCAAGCTGGCCCTGACCGGCACCACGGCCCTCGTTTTGCGACGCCTCCCCGCGGCCATTGTCTGTCCCCGGAGCTGCTGCGCCCCCCTCGTCGACTACTTCGATGGGAAGGGGCCGCGTGCGGTAAGTCGTACCGTCGACGGCGATTTCGGCCGAGCCGATCGTGACGTTGCCGGCCACCTGCGGCAGCAGCACGTAAGTAAAGGTATAATTGACGCTTTTGGTCATCGATCCGTTGATGATCTGGATCGACGACCCCTGTGACACAGCCGGACCGGCCAACACGTCGAATCCCTCGAAATCGGGAGCCTGGAACGTCTCGTCGTCGGGCTTGGCATTGAGCGCAAATTCGACGCGAAACGCCTCGCCAAGCGCCACCACCAGCGGTGACGACGCCTCGAAGGTCACCTTCTCGGCGGCCTGGAGCGGCAAACACCCGATCGCACAAAGCAGGGCGAAAACTATTCTCGCAAAACCTTTCATCGAATCTACAACGTAATTCCTAAGCTATTATTTTCTCAATGAACGTTTTCTAATGCTTGAAATCGGCAAAGAAATCGTTGCCCTTGTCGTCGACGATGATGAACGCCGGGAAATCTTCGACATAGATTTTCCGCACGGCCTCCATGCCCAGTTCGGGGAAGTCGACAACCTCGACCGACTTGATTGAATTCTTGGCCAGGATGGCCGCCGGCCCACCGATCGAGCCGAGGTAAAAACCGCCATTGGCCTTGCAGGCATCGGTCACCTCCTGCGAGCGATTACCCTTGGCAACCATCACCAACGAACCGCCATGCTTCTGGAAAAGGTCAACATAAGGGTCCATACGCCCGGCCGTAGTGGGACCGAACGAACCCGAAGCCATGCCATCGGGCGTCTTGGCCGGTCCGGCATAATAAACCGGGTGTTTCTTGAAATACTCCGGCATGGGTTTACCTTCATCCAACATCTGTTTGATGCGGGCATGGGCGATGTCACGGGCTACAATCAGCGTGCCCTTGAGGTTCAGACGCGTCTTGATGGGATACCTGGTCAGAATCTCGCGCACCTTATCCATTCCCTCGTCGAGGTCAATATCTACAGCAGGCGACATAGCCGGCGCCTCCCTGGGCAGGAACCGTGCCGGATTCTTCTCCAGCTCCTCCAGGAAAATGCCCTCGGGTGTAATCTTAGCCTTGATGTTACGGTCGGCCGAGCAACTCACGCCGATAGCGACGGGGCACGAAGCGGCGTGACGCGGAGCGCGGATGACGCGCACGTCATGCACGAGGTACTTGCCGCCGAACTGGGCGCCGACGCCCGACTGCTGGCAGATCTTCAGCACCTTCTCCTCCCATTCGAGGTCACGGAAGCAGCGGCCCCCCTCGTTGCCCGACGTGGGCAGCTCGTCGAGGTAACCAGCCGACGCCTTCTTGACGGTCGAGAGACACATCTCGGCCGATGTGCCGCCGATGCAGAGGGCCAGATGGTAAGGCGGGCAGGCCGAGGTGCCGAGGTCCTTGATATGCTCGGTGATAAATTTGGTGAGCGACTCTTCGTTCAAGAGCGCCTTGGTCTGCTGGTAGAGGAACGTTTTGTTGGCCGAGCCCCCGCCCTTGGTAATGAAAAGGAACTCGTACTCCATGCCGGGCTTGCCGCCGTAGATGTCGATCTGCGCAGGCAGGTTGGTACCGGAATTCTTCTCGTCGGTCATGGTGAAAGGCACGACCTGCGAATAACGCAGATTGCGCTCCTTATAAGTTTCATAAACACCGCGGGCGATGCACTCGGCATCATCGGCCCCAGTGAAGACATCCTCGCCTTTATGACCAATGCAGATGGCCGTGCCGGTGTCCTGGCAGGTAGGCAGCTCGCCCTCGGCCGACACGCACTGGTTGAGCAACATCGTATAAGCCACAAACTTGTCGTTGTCGGTAGCTTCGGGATCATCGAGGATGTCGCGCAACTTCTGCAGGTGGGCGGCGCGCAGGTAGAACGACACGTCGCTGTAGGCCGCCTTGGAGAGGAGTTCCAGACCGGCGGGGTCGACCTTCAGCATCTTGCGGCCGTCGCACTCGACAACTTTCACGTAATCCTTGGTCAGCAGACGATACTGCGTCTTGTCCTCCCCCACGGGGAATGGTTCTTGATAGATAAAATCGGCCATGACTGTTGTATTTATATAATATATGTTTGCGCGATTAACCTCGCAAAAATACAAAAAACTCTCCGGATTGCGCAACTGGTTTTGCGAGGTACTGTTATTTTTTTCACAAAAAGCATATTTATTGAAATAATTTAATTAAATTTGCACGGTTTTTTCACCCGACGACTTTTCTGCTAAACTTCAACAATATGGTATCTTACAAGGAACTGGGCTTGGTCAACACCCGCGAGATGTTTGCCAAGGCCATCGAAGGCGGCTACGCCATCCCGGCCTTCAACTTCAACAACATGGAGCAGATGCAGGCCATCATTCAGGCATGTGTCGAGGCTTCGTCGCCCGTGATCCTGCAGGTTTCGGCCGGTGCACGCAAGTACGCCAACCAGACGCTGCTGCGCTACATGGCACAGGGTGCCGTGGAGTACGCCAAGGAGCTGGGTAAGAACATCCCCATCGTGCTGCACCTCGACCACGGCAACTCGTTCGAGCTGTGCAAGGACTGCATCGACATGGGGTTCTCGTCGGTGATGATCGACGGTTCGGCGCTTCCCTACGATGAAAACGTAGCGCTGACGAAGAAAGTGGTGGAATACGCCCACCAGCACGACGTGACCGTCGAAGGCGAGCTGGGCGTGCTGGCCGGCGTCGAAGACGAAGTGGCCTCCGAGCACTCACACTACACCGACCCGGCCGACGTGGAGGACTTCGTGAAGAAAACCGGCGTGGATTCGCTGGCCATCTCGATTGGCACCTCGCACGGCGCCAACAAGTTCAAGCCCGAGCAGTGCACGCGCAATGCCGAGGGTATTCTGGTTCCGCCCCCCCTGCGCTTCGACATTCTGAAGGAGATCGAGAAGCGCATCCCGGGCTTCCCCATCGTGTTGCACGGTTCGTCGTCGGTACCCCAGGAGTACGTGAAGATCATCAACACCCACGGAGGTGCGTTGAAGGATGCCGTCGGCATTCCCGAGGAGCAGCTGCGCGAGGCTGCCAAGAGCGCCGTCTGCAAGATCAACATCGACTCGGACGGTCGTCTGGCCATGACCGCCGCCGTGCGCACCGTCTTCGTGGAGCAGCCCGCCGAGTTCGACCCCCGCAAATACTTGGGTCCGGCCCGCGACGAGCTGAAGAAGCTCTACAAGCACAAGTGCGAGAACGTTCTCGGTTCGGCCGGTAAAGCCTGAACCGACACAACTAACTGAGAAAGGCCCGGTGGAATACTCCACCGGGCCTTTCTGCCTCTCTTTGTCTCACCCCAACCACCTCGGCCCCGGGGCCCCGCCCCCCGATCAGAAGGGGAGGTCGTCGGCTTCGGTCTCCGGGACAGAGGCATAAGCCGGCTCTTCCGCAATTGGCGGCATGTCTGACGTCGGTGCAGCGGCTGCTGCCGGAGCGTCGTTTTGCTTAGGCTGGAGACGCCAGGCCCGGATGTCGGTGTACCAACGTCCGTTATACTCGCGGGATTCGATGTTGACCGAGACATTATAAACGCCCCCCTCACGCAGCTTGGCTGCATCATCGGGACGGTTGAAGAAGGTCACGCAGAGCTTGCGCGAAAACTGACCGCCATCGTTGTAGTCGAAAACGACATCCTGGCGCTGCCATTCACCACGCGCCGACGTGCCCTTAGTCATGGGCATTATCTTATAGACTGTTCCTTCAAATTCCATGGTATACTGAATTGGTTTATTGGGACAAAGGTAACAATTTTTCGCCACTTTTCGCAAGTGCGGTTCAAAAATGCGCTCGCAGGGCGGATGTTCCGCCGCTGTTTGCAAGATTTCTTGAAAACCCGAACGGGATTTAGAACACATAAACATCGTGCCTGCGGCCTGAATTTTCGGGCACGGGCGACTATATTTCATAGCTTCCGTGCTTTTCGAGCGATGCCTCACCGTGAGTGTTTGTTCGTGGCGAAAAAAATTTCTAAATTTGTCGTGCTTGGGTTGCACTCCCAAGTAGACATATCGGAAAGTGTTTTCGCACTGTCCTTAACTGAAAATGTGGCAATTTTCTATGAAACAAGGACGACGAACGGCACTCATTTCTTGTTCGGATCATGGCAACAGATGCGTTCTGCACCTCTACCCCATCGTCTGTTCAAGTGTGGGGTATTGCATCGTCTATTTGTTTCAGGGTTCGCCACAACCTTCAGTTAGATAGACGAAAATCGGCTCCACACTTTCTTTTTGCCCCATACCCCTAACCCGCCGCAGCGGAGCCGATACGGCAATAGAATTTGAACACAAGAACTCAAATTTATATTGCTATGAAAAAACTATTTCTTTTAACCGCGTTATTCGTCGCAGCAGCGTTCCCGTCGTGCAGCAAGCACGACAACGAAATCAACGACGTCGAACCGCCTGTTTTGCCCGATGAACCGACGCGCGAACTTGCGATTGCGTTCGCCGAGGGTAATTCGTTGGAGTTCAACGTCGGAGAGACAAAGACCGTCCACTATACCATTACGGGCGGCAGTGATAAAACCGTAGTAAAAGCCGAGATGCAGAACCCCAACGGCACCTACACATTATATACAACGCAGACTTCGGCAACGGAGGGAACGATTTCGATTACTGCAAATACGCCGGAGACCGAGAATTGCATAATCGTCACCGTATCGGACGGCTCGCAAACCGTTACGGCTGAAATCGCCGTATCGACAAATCCCATTCCCGAAGAACTCGCCATTACATTCGCCGAGGGCAATTCGTTGGAGTTCAATGTCAACGAAACCAAGACTATAAACTACACGATTACGGGCGGCAGCGACAACACCGTAGTGACAGCTGGGATGCAAACTCCCGACAACGCCTATGCAGTGGAAACGACGCCGGCTTCGGCAACCGAGGGAACAATCACAATCATGGCCCAAATGCCGTCGACCGAAAATTGCGTAATCGTTACCGTATCGGACGGTAACCGGTCGATTACAGCAAAGATAGACGTTACACTTAAAGCATCATTTGATGGCAAAACAGCCGTGGTTGTAACTCCGGGCTCGCTGTCGAAATTGCTGGCCGACTACGTTCAAACCAGAATCACACAATTGACCGTTATCGGCAATCTGAACGACGAGGATATTGCGATGCTGAAAAATCTTCCCAATCTCGCAATTCTCGATATGGAGAACGCAAATTTGGAAGCATTGCCGGCTAAAGCATTCTATAAAAACACATCGCTGACCTCCGTCAAGCTGCCGCGGAGGTTGAAAACTATCGGGAACAGTGCATTCGAGGGCTGCAGCAGCCTGACAAGCGTAACGATTCCCGACAGTGTAACGACGATTGGGGAGAGCGCATTCTCCAATTGCGGCTTTGATTGGATAACGATCGGCAGCAGTGTAACGACGATTTGGGGCAACACATTCGACTCTTGCCACGCGTCAAGTATCTTTTGCAAGGCACAAACTCCGCCGACAATAGCAACAATTTCAACGGGGGCATATTGGTATAAATGGACTCTATACGTCCCGATTGGCTGCAAAAAAGCGTATGCAGCAGCACGATACTGGAAAGGAGCAGAAGAAATAAGAGAAATAAAATTTGAATAACCTTTTTATTAACTTTTTTAACTAAATCTAAATTATTATGAATCCAATTTATGAGTTGGTGATAGGTGTCGCCAAGTATCTATTTGCAGCAGAAAAAACCTGCACATTCGATGAATTGGCAACACTAATCAATAGTGTGGCTGATACGACCTATTCGGGAGGACGAGGTACCGCAAAAGTAGTATCCGAAGCGTACAGATACGCAGCAAGGATGTATGGTCAGGAAACTGCCGATATAATTGCAGCAGCATTCACGGACAGATACGGAGACGCTGCCTATGATTAATCACTGAAAAGAGATGGAAACAAATAGGTTCCGATAATTCACGACCTGTTTGTTTTGAGGTACAAGGGGAGGGGTAACAAAAAAGAGGCTACGATCACCGTAACCTCCTGATTGACAAGTGGGCCCAGAGGGGCATGATCCCACGACCTTCGGATTATGAGTCCGCTGCTCT
>CAJUIE010000050.1 GCA_910586375.1 uncultured Alistipes sp.
CCGTCGAAGCATTTCAAGGAGTGGGTCGAGTGGCGCGCCACGGTTATCAAGAGCTTTGTCGAAGAGGTCCACGCAGCCATTCGCGAAGCCAATCCCACGATCCTCATCGGCGATTATACGGGAGCCTGGTATCCCACCTATTATCAGGTAGGCGTCAACTGGGCCAGTACGCAGTACGACCCTTCGCAGCGCTATGACTGGGCTACGCCGACTTATCATGAGACGGGTTATGCCGACTTGCTCGACATCTACATGACGGGCCTTTATTATACGCTGGTCACCAAGGATGAGGTCGACAACGCCAACGGCATCGTGGGCCAGCGCACCGAGGCGGGTATGGATGCCAACGACCTGACCTACTGTTACTCAGTCGAAGGCGGTGCCGAGCTGGCCAGGGCCCTGACGTGCGGTGCCGTGCCGGTCTGCGGCTCGCTCTATGTACGGCAATACGGCCAGGATGGCGAACAGTTCGCCCGGGCCGTGCGGCAGGCCGTGAAGGACAACGACGGCGGCATCATGATCTTCGACCTGGTCCACATCATCGAGAGCGACTGGTGGGACCTGCTCGATGAAGCCCTCAGTGAGGGGCAGACATCCGCCAAATAACTTAGCAACCTAAAACACAACCTGATATGAAACAATTTTCCCGAATTTTCGAGGGGGGGGGGTATCACGACCCGGGTACTGCGGGCAGTGCTCTTCGTCCTCTCGATCGTTCTGTGCACGCAGGCGTGGGCGCAGAACCGCATCCAGGGAACTGTGGTGGACGAAGAGGGCAATCCCGTCGTGGCGGCCACGGTGGTCGAGGTCGACAACACCCGCAACGGAACGACGACCGACCTGAACGGTAAATTCACCCTCTCGGTCAAGCCGGGCGCGAGCCTCGATGTCTCGTTTCTCGGCATGATGACCCAGCGCGTGCCGGTCAACGGCGCAGTCAGCGATCTGCGCGTGGTGCTGAAAAGCGACATGGCCAAGATCGATGAGGTGGTCGTCGTGGGCTACGGCACTCAGAAGAGAGCCAGTATCACGGCCGCTGTGTCGCAAATTGCGGGTGAAGAGCTGGAGAAAGCCCCCACAAGTAACATTACCAACATGTTGGCGGGCCGCGTATCGGGCGTCACAGCCATCCAGCAGTCGGGCCAGCCCGGAGCCGACGGGTCGTCGCTCATGGTGCGCGGTCAGAGCGTGCTCTATATCGTCGACGGTGTGCCCCGTGAAATCGGACAGATCAATCCTGACGACATCGAGTCGATCTCGGTGCTGAAGGACGCCTCGGCAGCCGCAGTTTACGGTCTGGACGGCAATACGGTCATCATCGTAACAACCAAACGCGGCCGCAACGAAAAGTCGACCATCACCTACAAGGGCTCTTATGGCGTGAGCCAGAACGCCAACATGCTCGAACTGCTCGACGGTCCGGGTTATGCCTACTGGTACAACCGGGCTCTGGAGCTCGACGACAAGACCCCCTTGTTCACGGGCGACATCGTGCAGAAGATGCTCAACAACGAGGATGGCTGGGGCAATACCAACTGGTACAAAAAGACCTTCGGCCTGGGACAGAACATGTCACACAGCCTTTCGGTCACGGGAGGCAACGACCGTGTCACCTACTACACCTCACTCGGCATGTTCGATCAAAAGGGTAATGTCGACAACTTCACCTTCCGCCGCTACTCACTCCGCTCGAATATCTCGGCCAAGGTTGCGCGCAGCCTGACGGTCGACGTCGGCGTTTCGGGCCGCATCCAGCAACAACGACAGCCGACCTACAGCGCTAACCCTTCGGACTGGAACAACCTGCCCCAGCAGGCCATGCGTGCGCATCCCTATCTGCCCGAAACGATCGAAATCAACAACGAGACCTACTCCACGGCCACGAAAACCAATTCGGCCAAGGTCAACCCCATCGCGGCCTATTCTCAGTCGGGCAATCTGAAGCAGAGGACCACCTACATCGAACCCAATATATCGCTGACATGGGACGTGCCCTGGGTCGAGGGGCTGAAAGCCAAGTTCTACGCCTCTTATGACATGGCCTTCACCCACACCAAGGCTCTGACCACACCCTACGATCTGGCTATGGGAGAAATTGTCACCGATGTGAAAGGTTATGCCACAGCCCTGAGCTACAGCGTCAGCGACGAATACTCTGGAGTAGGAAAGCTGATCACGCTGCAGGAATCATCCTCTTATACCACTTACGGCATTACGCAGACGAGCATCGCCTACGACCGCACCTTCGACAAGCATCACGTGGCAGGTCTGGTTTTGTTCGAGACGCGCGACCGTCGCAGCAACAACCATTATGGCAGGGTCTACGGCCTGATCTTCGACAATCTGCCCGAAATGGACTTCGGAGACGCTTCGATCGACAAGCGGGCCGAAGGGGGAACAAGCAACCAATCCCGCCAGATAGGTCTGGTCTATCGTCTCAACTACGACTTCGACAACCGCATCTATGTAGAGGTGTCAGGCCGCTATGACGGTTCGTACAAGTTTGCGGGCATGAATGGCAAGCGCTGGGGTTACTTCCCCTCAGCGTCGGTGGGCTGGCGCATCTCGGAGGAGA
Organism: uncultured Alistipes sp.; assembly: GCA_910586375.1. Classification (GTDB taxonomy): domain Bacteria; phylum Bacteroidota; class Bacteroidia; order Bacteroidales; family Rikenellaceae; genus Alistipes. Next base: position 2,576 of record CAJUIE010000050.1, read on the forward strand.
AGTGGTTTTCAGCTCCGTGGGTCGATAACCTCAAGCTACGCGGCGGTATCGGCCTGACAGGTACCTCCGCCGTCTCGGCCTATGCTTTCCTCAACACATTGACTATCAGCAAAAATAACACTACCGTCTTCGGCGGAACGGGAGAGAAGAGCGTTTATTCAACCCTTGTGGCCAATCCCGACCTGACGTGGGAAAAGAACCTCAACTACAACGCGGGTGTCGACGCTTCGTTCTGGGGCGGCAAACTTGGGGCCGAGTTCGACGTTTTCTATACCTACAAATATGATATGCTGGCAGCCGTGAAGGGACAATACCCCTCGTCGATGGGCGGTTATTTCCCCACCTACCAGAACATCAACAAACAGGACATCAAGGGATTCGACTTTACGATTTCGCATCGCAACCATGTCGGCGACTTCAATTATGGCATCAAGTTCATGGGCTCCTATGCCAAACGTCGCTGGCTCTACTACGCCGACGACCCGATCAATGCCCCCGACTACCAGAAGCTCACGGGCAAGGAGGTAGGTTCGGTTATCGGTTTCCTCGATGCAGGTCTGTTCCAGAGCGAAGAAGAGCTCCTCAACTCCCCCGTATTAATCGGCGAAAAAGTACGTGTGGGCGACATCAAATATGTAGACCGCAACGGCGACGGCAAAATATCCTATGACCAGGACCGCGGTTACGTAGGCACAAGCGTCTATCCCAAATTCACGGCTGGTCTGAGTTTCGACATGGAGTGGAAGGGTCTCGATCTGAATTTCCTTCTGCAGGGAGCCACGGGCAGTACCATCGCCCTGACGGGTGTTTATCCCACCAGCTGGGTCATGGACCACACCTCAATGACCCGTCCTTTTTACCACGGCGGCAATGCTCCCCGCTATTTGGTGGAGAACTCGTGGACACCCGAGAATACCGATGCCTTCTTCCCGCGTCTGTCGCTGGATGTCGGAGCCAACAACAGTTACGCCTCGACGCGCTGGTATCGCCCGGGCGATTACCTGCGTCTGAAGACCGCGCAAATCGGCTATACGTTGCCGCAGCGCCTGACCCGCAAGGCGGGAATCGAACGGCTGCGCATCTACCTCGAGGGATCTAACCTACTGACGTTCAGCCATGTGGGCAAGTACAACATCGACCCCGAGATTCCGAGTGTGAACAACGGCTACTACCCGCAGCAGCGCGTGATGTCCGTCGGTCTGAACATCACGCTCTAAACCGCTAATGACAAAAAACATGAAAACGAGAATCAGCATACTGTTCGCTCTGTTGGCGGCATTCGGCATTGCAGGCTGTTCGGACTATCTCGATCTGACACCTACGGACCGGATCACCGATAAGTCGGTGTGGGAAAAAGAAGAGTACACCGATCTTTATGTCAACAACTTTTATGAGTATCTGAACATCTACGGTCCCTTCGGGTCCGAGCAGTTCAACGGCAACCTGACCGAAGGTCTGACCGATACGTTCAAATACGGCAGCACCCAGCTGGGCTCCCGTGCCGGCGACTGCAACCACTACGTCTTCTCCCCGGAGGTCATATCGCCATCGGGCAACCTGCTCGACTGCTGGGCTCCGACCTACGAACGCATCCGCCGCATCAACGAGTTTTTAGATGCTATGACGAAGTATTCGCACTATTCGTCCGAGGTGAACACCCGCTACGAGGCCCAGGCACGGTTTTTCCGGGCATTCCTCTATTTCCAGCTGGCCAGACGCTACAACGGCCGGGCAATCATTTATACGAGTCTCGACCAGATTGTCCGTGACATTGACCTTGCCAGCGCCGCCGCCACGTGGCAGTTCATCTACGACGACCTGATGTTCGCTGCACAGAATCTGCCCGACGAGTGGACCTCGGCCCACAAAGGACGTACGACCTCGGCAGCAGCCTACGCCATGCTTTCGCGTGTTATGCTGTATGCCGAGCGCTGGAACGACGCCAAAGCGGCTGCCGAAATGGTTTTGGCCTCGGGGAAATACAGTCTGACCGGCAAATATGCCGATGCCTGGAAGGGTGGCAACCCGGAGTCGATCCTCGAGTTCAACTACCTGGTCACGGGCCCTAACCACTCCTGGGACCGTTACATGTCGATGTTCTGGGAATACCCCAACGGCAGCGCCTCGACCCCCACGCAGGAGATGGTCGAGGAGTACGAGGCCGCCGACGGCACCCCTGTTGACTGGAGCCCCTGGCACACCGCGGAGGGTACGACCCAATATCCGCCCTATGAGCAGCTGGAGCCTCGTTTCGCCGCTACGATCCTTTATAACGGTGCGACCTGGCAAGGAAAAACCGTCGAAAACTGCGCCATCGTGAAGAGGGATGAACAGATCAAACCGGCGCGTGTAAATATCGGCACTTATACCGACTACGACTCGGAGCCCTACCCCTATGGCAAGACCGTCACGGGCTATTACCTGCGCAAGCTGCGCCAGGAGTCGCTGACCGACCTGTCGAACGTGGCAAGCTCCTCCACCTGGGTCGAAATCCGCCTGGCCGAGGTATACCTCAACCACGCTGAAGCCTGCTACCAGCTGGGGCTGTCGGGCGACGCCGTGCAGAGCCTCAAGGCTGTACGCGATCGCGTGGGACTGCCGACCGACTCGTCACTCTCGGGCGAAGCACTCTTCGCCGCCCTCCGCCACGAGCGCAAGGTCGAGCTCTCCTATGAAGGACACCTGTGGTGGGATATGCGCCGCTGGCGACTGGCCCAGCAGGATTATACAGGTTACCGCACTCATGGCATCAAGATCGACCTGATCGACATCTATGTTGACGGCTACCAGGCAGGCAACTACAAATTTACTTACGTAGACTGTGACGGTCAGGACCGCAAGTTCCTCCCGCGCATGTACAGCCTGCCCGTACCCGATTCCGAGCTGCAAAACAACAGCAAAATCCGGCAATTCGACGAATGGAACTTCTAACACAGCGCATCCGATCATGAAAAAAATACTCTTATCCTTGTTGAGTGTGGCACTGCTCCCTCTGTGGGGTTGCCACCAGCCCGAGGAGCTGACGCTCGCCGTCGCCGACCGGGGCGTCAACAGCCTCACCGTTTATCCCACGTGGGACGGCTACCACACGGCCGATGAATCGGGCTTTCCGAGCAAGATCGACTACGACAGCCATACGATCACCGTTCAGGTGCCTTATACCTGGCCGGTCGAGTCGGACAACGTGCAGAAACTGGAAGACTATACCAACGTCTACGTCCTCTTTAACCTCGACAACAATGTTTTTGTCGAACCCAGGCTGCACACGATCGACCTGACGAAAACCTACCGGCTCACGGTCACCGACCAGCAGAAACAGCGCTCCGAGTGGACGCTCAAGGCAGAGCTCGCCAAGAGCACAGCGTGTGACATCGAGAGTTTCACGATCCGTGATCTGAACGTTTCGGCCCTCGTCGATAAGTCGAACGCTACGGCATCGCTTATCTACTTCGAAGAGCTGAAGAACGTCTTCGCGGATTATACGCTGTCGCCCCATGCGCGCATCGTTCCCGATCCATCGAAAGAGGCTTTCTGGTGCTCGACTGACGAGCCCAAGACCTTCACGGTCATTGCTCAGGACGGCGTAACTTCGCGCAAATGGACGCTCCAACAGCGCGAGCCGGCCAAGACCGAGAAGGGCATCCGTCCGGGCAGCGCCAAACTGCTGTGGGCCAAGAAGCTTTCGCAGATCGGCGTCACAGAGCTCAACAAGACGACGGGTATCGCCGCTCTGGACAACTCTTTAGTAGTCTACACCAAAGACGCAAACCCCATCGTCCTTGACGCCAAGAACGGCAATCCCGTTACGACGTTCAACCTGTCCCAGAGCGACATCGCCTACATAACGGCCGACGATGCCGGGCATATCATTCTGAACACCAAGTTCTCCGGCGGCGGAACGATCCGCCTCTACCGCATGCGCGACATCCACTCGACGCCCGAGCTCTTCATCGAATTTACCACGGCGAGCGGTGCATACGGCAACCATATCTCCGTCACGGGCGACGTCTATGGCGATGCCGTGATAGCAGCCTCCTACTGCCAATGGGCGCCGTCACCCGGTTCGTTCTCCACGTGGCGCTGGACCATCCGCAACGGTCAGGCCGTAGACCAGAAACCCACGTGGTGCAACGTCAAGGGCCTTACAAAGGGCTGGTCCGACGGCGATTTCGTTTACACCGAGCCCGACGCCGCATCGGACTACTTCCTCAGCGGCTACTCGATGAACCAGCTCGTATGGTTCGACGGAGCGACCAACACGGCCAAGGCTTATATCGACTGCCCGATAACCGGCGGCGGCACCGACGAAATCCTGGCTGTCGATGCGGTTAAATTCAACGGTATGCAGTACGTGACCTGTGCGGCAGAGACACCTTACAGCTACGGTATCGGCGGCGGCATGTGGGTCTTTGCAGCCGAATATCCCGAGACTTTCAACGGCACTATCCGTGTTGCATACGACAACAGCAACCCCCAGCCCGATGCCTTGATTTACGACCTCGATCGCGGAGATACGGGTCACGGCAAGTACGGAGGCCGCTGGAACGACGGCGAGAATAACGATGGAAGCAGTACTCCGAAACTCGACGTAGCGCTCCACCTCTCGCCCGACGGCTACTTCATGTACGCCTACTTTATGTTCTGCAACGGATATGTAGGTTGCGTGCAGTTCGACTGCATCGCCCAGTAACCGATCCGCCATGCACAGCCCATGACCCTCTGACCGGGGTCATGGGCACTCAAAACCGAAAAAACGCACTTCATGAAACGTCTCTTCGCGCTGCTGTCTCTGATTGCAGCACTCGGGGCCTGCTCCGCCCCCGACCCGATCTACGTTTTCCCCGACGATCCCGTCGTGCCGAAGCCCGATCCGACGCCGAGCGGACCGAAGCCCCGCTATATCTGGGTCGACGCTGCGGCCAACTTCCCCGACTTCGCAGACAGTCAGGAGAACATCCGCCGCGACCTCACGAGAGCCAGGGAGGTGGGGTTCACCGACATCGTGGTTGACGTGCGCCCCACTAACGGCGATGTACTCTTCTCCTCGTCGCACTGCCAACAGGCCGAGTGGCTTGGGGCATGGATCACGGGGCAGGGCTATGTGAAGATCACCCGCACGGCCACGTGGGACTACTTGCAGGCTTTCATCGACATCGGCCACGAACTGGGCCTGCGCATCCACGCCGGATTCAATACGATGGTCGGCGGCCACTATTCGACACTCGGCAAGGCAGGCGTGCTCTACCGCGACGCAGAAAAACACGACTGGGCCACGGTGCTCAACACCGAAGGGGGCTATATCAACACCCTCGACCGCAACCAGACCGGCACACAGTTCTTCAACCCGGGCAATCCCGACGTGCAGGAGTACCTGTGCAATCTGCTCCGGGACCTGGCCTCTTATAAAGAGCTCGACGGCATCGTGCTGGACCGCGGACGTTTCGACTCGCTGCAAAGCGACTTTTCGGAGCTGACGCTCCGGCAGTTCGAGACTTATTGCGGTCATAGTGTTGATTTCACGGCCACCGTGTTGCCGGCCGGTTTCACAGGTACGATCGGTCAAATGCAGACGTCACAATACAAGTATCTGAAAAAATGGCTGGAGTTCCGCGCCAAGACGATCCACGACTTCATGGAAAAGGCCAAAGCAGCGGTGCGCAGCGTCAATCCCTCCGTTAAATTCGGTGTTTACGTCGGCGGGTGGTACTCGACCTATTACGACGTAGGTGTCAACTGGGGCGGTCCGGGTTACGACACCGCGCAGGATTTTTCCGCCTGGGCATCGGCCAATTACCGCAATTACGGTTACGCCGACATGATGGATCACATGCTCATAGGCGCCTATGCCTCGCCGGGCAGTGTCACCGGCACGACGGAATGGACCATGGAGGGCTTCTGCTCACTGGCCATGCGCCGCACGGCAGGCGCCTGTCCGTTGGTCGTAGGTGGTCCTGACGTGGGCAACTGGGATGCGGCGGACAAATACACCGATTATGAGGAGCACCTGGCCATAACCAACTCCATTCCTGCCTGCTACAACGCCTGCAACGGTTATTTCCTCTTCGACATGATCCACCTCAAGAAAGGCAATCTGTGGGAGTTCGCAGCAGCAGGCATAGCCAAACTCCCCAAAAACTGACCCACTCATGAAACAATCGCATCGCATCTTGAGCGCCGTACTTGTGGCTTCGTGTGCCGCCTTCGGCGCTGCCCGGGCCCAGGAAGCGCCCACCCCAAAATTCCGTAACGCCTACTACGATTGCCGCCGTGCAGCCCACCAGCAGGAAGGAATGCCTGCGGGAGCCATCGTTCTCCTGGGCAACAGTATCACCGAGCAAGGGTGGTGGGAGTTCCTGCTCCCCGGCCTCAAAGTCGTTAACCGCGGCATCGGTGGCGACAACACTTACGGCATGCTGGACCGTCTGCCCGAGATTCTTGACTTCGCACCGCGCAAAATTTTCCTCATGGCGGGCATCAACGACCTTTCAACGGGGTATCCCGTCGCAGATGTCGCCGACAATATCGCCGCCATGCTCGACCTGATCCGGGAGCGAGTTCCTGCGTGCGAGGTCTACGTCCAGAGCGTCCTGACGCCTAACGACTCCGTGCTGGCTTATGAGTATATCAAGGGAAAACGCGAGCTCGTACGCGAGCTGAATGCCCAATTGCGGATGCTGTGCGCCGCACGGGGAGTGACCTACGTCGATGTGGCCCCCCTGCTGAGCGACGCCGAAGGGCAGGTACGTACGGCTCTGACCAAGGACGGAATCCACCTCCACCCGGCAGCCTACCGCCTCTGGGTCGACCACCTCAAGCGGAACAAATACCTGAAATGACGATGAACGGACGTGTCGCAGCCATCGACCTGCTGCGCGGGTTGGCAATCGTGGGCATGGTGCTCTCGGGGCAAATGCTCTGGAACGCCGGCTTGCCCGCTGCCATGTTCCATGCGCAGTTGCCGCCGCCCTCATTCGCCTTCGACCCTTCGGTGCCGGGCATTACGTGGGTCGATCTGGTCTTTCCGTTCTTCCTCTTCTCGATGGGCGCGGCGTTGCCGTTCGCACTTCGGCGCAGGGAAGCGCAGGGGGCCCGCACACGGGATATTCTGCAAAGCGCTCTGCACCGCTGGCTGTGGCTTGTGCTCTTTGCGGTGGTCCTGGCCAATACATACATGGCGCGCCTGCACAACATTCCGGCATGGGCAGCCGCACTCGCCACGCTCGTCGTCTGGGCACTTTTCTTCGCCATGTTCGTGCGGGTGCCCGGCATGGACCGGGAGCGCAATACATGGCTCAACCGCGGCGGGGCCGTGGCTCTGCTCGTCATCACAGCGCTTTATCGACCGGTGTTCGGCATCGATGTCTCAATCCGGCAAAGCGATATTATCATCCTGATTCTGGCCTGGATGGCCCTGACAGGCACCGTGGCATGGTGGTTCACACGCCGTCGGCTGCTGGTGCGCCTCTTCCTCGTCGCCCTCATCGCTCTCGTGCAACTCTCCTCGGCAGTCGAGGGATCGTGGTGCGCCCGATTGTGGCAGCTGACACAGGCAGGCTGGCTCTTCAGGTGGGAATTTCTGAAATACCTCTGTATTGTACTACCCGGCACTCTCGCAGGTGACACAATCTGCGATTTTCTCCATGAATCCCCAGCTCCGGGGTCTCGCAACCAGCGTCAACGACTCTACACGGTGCTGTTTGCACTGTCGCTCGCCACACTGCTCGGAGTGGTGTTATGGGGCCTCTTCGCACGCGAGGCAGCCTGGACCGTGGGGCTCTCTCTCGGACTGTTGCTTATCGCTGCAACCACGCTGCGGGGCATGTGCGACAACGACCGCACACTCTATGGCCGACTGCTCGGCGCTACAGTCTGCTGGCTCCTCCTCGGCCTTGCCGCCGAACCACTCGAAGGGGGCATCAAGAAGGACCCGGCCACAGTAAGCTACTTTTTTGTCACCTCAGCTTTAGCCCTCTGCGTTGTTCAGATCGCCCTGGTCGGCGAGCGGAGTTTCCGCACCGACATCCGCCCGTTGGTGGCTTGCGGGGCTAATCCGATGTTCGCTTATACGGCTTCAGGCTATCTGCTCGCACCGCTGCTCACGCTTACGATGCTTTCCGGAGCAGTCGAGCGCATGGCTTCCCTGACCCCTTGGTGCGGATTCCTGCGGGGCGTGCTTTTCGCCTTACTCGTAGTGGGACTCACCTGGCTTTTCACCCGCAAAAACTACTATTGGAAATCATGAAAATAACCGGCACTTTTCTCGACGAGATCAGCCACGACATCCCCCACCAAAACTGGGGCGAACACGAGTGGGACGCCGATTTCGGCCACATGCGTTCGATCGGCATCGACACCGTGATCCTGATTCGTTCAGGCTACCGCAAATTCCTGACCTACCCTTCGAAATACCTCCTTTCCAAAGGTTGTTATCGCCCCTCCGTCGATCTGCTCGACCTGTTTCTGCGCCTGGCCGACAAGCACGGCATGACCTTCTACTTCGGGCTTTACGACTCGGGCCATTACTGGGACACGGGCGATATGAGCCTTGAGGTCGAGGCGAACCGCTATGTCATCGACGAGGTGTGGGAGCATTATGGCAGTCGTCACGCCAGCTTCGGAGGGTGGTACC
>CAJUIE010000051.1 GCA_910586375.1 uncultured Alistipes sp.
TTGTATTTTGCCGAGCGGGAGTATCTAAGGCGCAGCCAAAGTACGATTAAGCGAGTGCAAAAGCAAGTTTACTTGCATTTTGCCGAGCAGAAGTATCTAAGGCGTAAGCCAAAGATGCGATTTTTTCCGGATAGGGTCTCCGCAGTCTGCGGCCTCATTTTTATTTCCGGACTTGCCGCGAACGGGGAAACCGCTCGCACAGTTGCTGAGGTTCTCGGGGTTCACGCTGGAACTGCCGAAGGCCAAGAACGACCCGCTCACGCTCGACGCCGAGTAAGGCGCACTGCTCCAGGCGTAACCGCCCGTGCCCACATTGTACAGGCCGCCGGAATCGCTGTGGCGGAAACCCGAAGCGGGGGCCGAAAACGAAAGACCGGCCCGCTTATCTGGCAGGCCGGTTTTTCGTTCCTGGAATAATTGTTTGTAATGGAATCAAAGTCCCGATTGGGGAAAGTCAATCCGGTGGCTTTTGATGCTGTTTTCGTTGTTACCCTCCTTCACCCGAAGTAAAATACCGTTCTTGCCCGCAAGCTGAGAGGTGAGGGCCTCGATGTTGAACGAAATATAGGTCTCCCGGTAAGTATTGGCGATGTCGTCTCCCTTGTCGTGGCGCAGTTCCACGTTGAGGTAATTGGGGTCGGAGGCGGTGGAATTCGTCAGGTCGACGATGAGTTCGAACTGATGTTTCGAATTGTCTGATACCGGATAGACTACATAGAGTGTCAGGTACTTGCGGGTCAGATACGATCCTGCCGGATAGAGTTGAATGGGGTCGTCGGCCAGGGAGGCGAGCTCCTCTGGGTCGGAGACGAGGCGTCCGGCACCGGTATAGATGTTCCTGATGCTGTAGAGCTGGGCATTGAGGTTGTAACCGCTTGTCGGGGCCAGCGTCTTGAAGGTGATTACGGCCCGTTGCCTGTTGGTGGCTTCGTAGGCGCCGATGCGGCTCTTGTCACTCGGGTAGATGGTCTGGCCCGTGTCGGCCTCGAAGTAGTAGTCGCTGCCTACAGGCATGGTGCGCACGGTGACCACGTAGGCCGAGTCGGGACCGTCGTACTCATGCTCTTTGCAGGACACAACGAGCAGAGCGGCGAGAGCCGTAAAGAGGAATAAACCGATTTTTTTCATTATTTCCGTTATTTTATACTACCTTTCACGTCAATAAACGTCAAAACGGGCGAAATACTGCGTCATAAAGAAAATTTTTTTCACAGGATGCAGTTTTTACCGCAAACGGCATTTATAAAGGTGAATCCAAAGATCGATACCGGAGAGCGACGGCTGGCTGAAAGGTGCCGGTGCGGAGACGAAGCAGCTTTCAAAGAGCTGTACGATCGCTATGCGGGGCGTTTGATGGCTATTTGTCTGCGTTATGTTACGGACCGTGCCACGGCCGAAGATCTGTTGCATGACACCTATTTGAAGATTTTCGGCGCCGTGGTTCGTTTTGAATGGCGCGGTCCGGGGTCGCTGAAGGCGTGGATGGAGCGTATCGCCGTGAATGTGGCGCTCGAATGGCTCAGGAATCGAAATCGTCTGAAGATGAATGCTATAGAGGATAGCCGGGCCCCTCATGCCGGGGAAGAGCCTGCGGCCGAAGAGGTGGAACGTATTCCCCGTGAGGTGTTGATGCGGATGGTTGGAGAGCTGCCTGATGGCTACCGCACGATCTTCAACCTCTTTTGTATCGAAGGCTATTCCCATCGGGAGATCGCGGCGATGCTGGGCATTCGGGAAAAGAGCTCGTCGTCACAGCTGTTTCGGGCGCGTGCGATACTCGCACGGCGTATTGAGGATTATTTGAAGTCGCATTGAGAGATGAAACAGCAGAGAGAGTGGACGGATGTTGTCCGAATGGCGCTTCGGGATGCAGAGGCGGACCCTTCCCCGGGAGTCTGGCAGCGTCTTGAACGCGATCGGGGGACCTGGGTTTCCAGCTTTCGGCGGCAGTATCGTCTCTGGCCCCGGGTTGGCGCTGCGGCAGCAGCTGTGGCGCTTTGTGTGGTGGCCGCAGAGCTCTGGTGGCCGACAGAGGGAAGCTCCGAAAAGATCGAAACCGAAAGGAGCATCGTAGCACTCATAAGCGACGTTGACGAAACGACGATGCCGTTGTTGGCGACGGTCGCTGAAGCGGCGAGCGGAGACGGAGTGTGTGAAAAGGGATTGGGTGCCCGCTTTTTTGCAGAGCAGAGTAGAAAAGCCTCTGTGGTGATGGGGCAGTCCGAAGATGGGAAGGCTGCGGCCGAAGAGGAAAAGACGCCCGTGCCGACTGTAGCCGTTGCCGGGGCAGATCGCAGCAAGGAGGGAGCTACAGTGCGTATTGCTGCGACTGAAGAGGCTGTGCAAAGCCGGCCTGGAAAGGGTTTCCGGGGCAGGCGCAAGACTTCGTTCGGTTTTTTTGGTGGCGGGACGCTTGCGGGAGGACATACGGTGTCGGGGATGATGACCCGCAGTGCATTGGAGCTGCCTGTAGCGGACGAAAACGGAGTGCTGGCACTGGATCGCCGGATGCATTACGAGAGTTGTTCATTCCGTCACCGCCAGCCATTGAGTTTTGGTCTTACAGTACGTCGGGAATTTTCTTACGGACTTTCGCTTGAAAGCGGTGCGATCTATACGTTGCTTTGCTCCGAAGTGACGCCGGCCCCCGGTGCATCGGCGATCGATCAACGGCTCCATTTCATCGGGGTCCCCTTACGGATGAACTGGTGTTTTCTGGAGCGCAACAGGTTCTCTTTATATATAGGTATGGGAGGCATGGTCGAAAAGTGTTTTGCGGCCCGTCTGGGTGGACGGACGGTGCGAGAACCTGCTGTTCAGTGGTCGGCGGCCGCAGCGGTTGGCGCGCAATATCGTCTGGGCGAAGTTGTGGGGCTTTATTTCGAGCCCGACCTCTCCTATTATTTTACCCGAACCGATTTACAGACGGCTCGCACGCACTCGCCATTGACCTTTACGTTGCGTCTGGGTGTCCGCTTTTCATTCTGAGTGTGCTATTCCGATTCGAATAAGTTCCGCAAGGGGCGTGCAGGCGCTTTTCTTGCGGATTATTTGTGTTAATCGTTCTATCGTATAAGGTTGTAAGTATTACGAATCGGACTGAATGTGCTATTTTTTCTTGTCAAAAGAAAATTTGTTACTATTTTTGTAGAGCCAAGCGTATGCTTGGCTTAGCTGCTCTATTGGGAGAGGCCGGAAAGCAGGGGGCTGCGAGATGGAAAAGCAGAGAGGCTGCAAACGAAGGATTGAAAAAAAGTGGCGGAAAAACGAAGAAAAAAGAAAACACAGGCCGAAGTAATGCTTCCGACGACCTGTGCTTTGGTAGTCCCGACGGGAATCGAACCCATATCGTAAGAACCGGAATCTTATATTCTATCCATTGAACTACGGGACCGGGACTGCAAAGATACAAATATTTTTTAATTTTGTTACGAAAATGCGCGAAAAACAGGATAACTGGCGAAGAATCGAGGCTGTAATCAAGTGGGCAAACATGTCGACTAACTATTTTGCCCGTTATATCGGTCTGCCTCGCGGGGAGAATCTTTATCAGATCAAACGAGGCAATAACGGTATTTCGATGAATGTGGCGCAACGTGTGGTAGCGAAATTTCCCGAAATCGACAAGCTCTGGCTGCTGACCGGAGAGGGGCAAATGTTCGTCGACAGCAGCAAATGCGGTGCACAGATTCCCTATTACAACCTCGATGTAGAGCAGTGTATCGATCGCCTCGAACAGCTCAAGCCGGATGGAGGACTCTTCCTGTCGCTGCTGGAAAAAAGATGCGATCTGGCCATGAACTATACGGGCCGGGCAATGGGCAGCGTCGTGCCGTCGGGATCGGTGGTGCTGCTGCGTGCCATAGACAGGGATGAAATAATTCCTGGGCAAGAATATGTGATTGTCAGCCGAAAAATTGTAACTTTGCGCATAGTTCGCGTCGCCGAAGAGGCGGGGCACTTGCGCCTGGTGGCTGGAGATCATGAGAATTATGATGATATGATTCTGAAGATCAGGGATATAAAAAAGGTATACCAGGTGCAGGCGAAATTGATAATCAATACTTAGGGGTATGTTTTCAGGCATCGTGGAACGAATGGCGGAGGTCGTAGACATCCGCACAGACCGTCTCAATAAGGATTTCGTCCTGCGTGCGGAGTTTGCGCAGGAGCTGGAAATCGATCAGAGCATAGCACATAACGGCGTATGTTTGACAGTTGTGGACATTTCGGGCGACACCTATACGGTCACTGCGATGAAAGAGACGCTTGACCGAAGCAATCTCGGTATGTTGCGGGTGGGCGATCTGGTGAATCTGGAGCGGTCGATGAAACCCGATGCCCTGCTCGACGGTCATATCGTTCAGGGACATGTCGACCAGACGGCCCGCTGCACGGCAAAGGAGGAAGCCGGGGGCAGCTGGTATTTCACCTTCGGGTACCAGCCCCAGGGCGAGGGCCTTTGTACCGTAGAGAAGGGTTCGGTGGCTGTCAACGGTGTGAGCCTCACGGTGTGTAACTCCAAGCCGGATAGTTTCCGCGTGGCGATTATTCCCTACACGATGGAGCATACCAACTTCTGCCGCATTGACGTCGGTTCGGTGGTTAATCTGGAGTTCGACATCGTGGGCAAGTATATCGCTCGTCTCATGCAACAATATAATACTAAATAAGGTCCGGTGATGGTGACAATCAAAACCAAAGAGGGAGCATCGCTGTGGATTGCGTTGCTTGCGGCGGTGATCGTTGCCGTCGGCATGTCGTTGTATCATGCGGTGTGGTGGCTTACGCTGTCGGTGGCGGCGGGCGTGTTGGTCGTCGTGGCCCTTGTGGCGCTTTTTATTATCCGTAAGTACGTAGCCTACAAGCTCAAACCGATCTATTCGATCGTTCTTTCGCGCGATGTGCATACGAGTGAGATATTTTCCGAGCTCAAGGATAAGCGCGTGGAGAATATTGGCGAGGAGCTTACGGCATGGGCCGATACCAACGATCGCGAAATTGCCCGCCTGAAGGAGGCCGAGCAGTTTCGTAAACAGTACCTGGGCAATGTGGCCCATGAACTCAAAACCCCGATATTCAATATTCAGGGTTATATTTCCACGCTCCTGGATGGAGGATTGGAGGACGAACTGATCAACCGTAAGTATCTGGAGCGGGCGGAGAAGAGCATCGACCGGCTTATCAACATCGTCAATGATCTGGACACCATTTCCAAGTTGGAGAGCAGTATGAACAAGCTCTCGTTTGAGAAGTTCGACGTCGTGGCTCTGGCGCGTGAAATTGCTGAACAAGCCGAAATGGAGGCCGATAAGAAGAAGATCAGGATTTCGGTCAAGGGTAGCGAGAATCTGCCATCGCCCTTTTGGGCCCTGGCTGACAAACATTATATTGGTCAGGTGTTTGTTAACCTGATCATGAACTCGATACGTTATGGCAAGGAAGGGGGCGCGACGCGCATCCGTTTTCGTGATATGCTGGACAAGATATTGATTGAAGTGGAGGACAACGGGCAAGGCATCGGCCGAGAGGATCTGCCGCGTGTCTTCGAACGTTTTTACAGGGCCGATAAGGGCCGTTCGCGCGAGCAGGGCGGAACGGGTCTCGGTCTGGCGATCGTCAAGCATATTGTTGAAGCACATGGCGAGCGTATCTCGGTGCGCAGTGAACCGGGTGTGGGCAGTACTTTTTCGTTCACGCTCAAGAAAGTGGAATTACAGGACATTCAATAGATGATGCGGCTTTTAAGCATTATATGGGATTTCGACCCGGTGCTGTTCTCGATCGGAACGCTCGACATCCGCTATTACGGTCTGATGTGGGCTGTGGCGATTCTTGTCGGGGCGAAGTTGTTCGACAACTTTTGCAAGCGCGAGGGGTTGCCATCGAAGGTTTCGGAGTCGATCTTTCTCTATGGCACGCTGGCCACAATCATTGGCGCGCGCGTGGGACACTGTCTTTTTTATGATCCGGTGGAGTATCTGCGTGCGCCGTGGACGATCATTACGGGTTTTCGCGACGGCGGTATGGCCAGCCATGGGGCCGCTATCGGGTTGCTGATCGGGCTGTGGCTCTTTTCGCGTAAAAACAAACTGCCCTATGTCTGGTCGCTGGACCGTATCATGATCGCCGTGGCGATCGGTGGCGCTGTAGTGCGTATGGGCAATCTGTTCAATTCAGAGATTTTTGGCGAGGCTACGACTCTGCCGTGGGGCTTCGAGTTTGTTCGTTCGTCAAAATGGGTGCGTGAGTTTGCTCCGGCTGCTGTGCATCCCACGCAGATATACGAAGCTCTTTGTTATGTGGCTACGTTCGTCGTTCTCTGCTGGCTCTATTATGGGCGCGACCTGGCGCGCAGGCGTCCGGGTGTGTTGTTTGGAGTGGGCCTGCTGGGTATTTTTCTTACGCGATTCGTGATCGAGTTCATCAAGACCGAGCAGGAGAGTTTCGAGGCGGACTGGGTGCTGGACATGGGCCAGTGGCTCAGCATTCCCTTCATCGTGTTGGGAGCAGGGATGATTGTATGGGGACTGAAACGCCCCGCAGTGGCTGTGCAGGCCGTGCCGCAAGGGCCGTCGGCAAAACCGGCCCGTAAAAAAACGCAAAACGTAAAACGATGAGTGACAATTCAATGGTCGACCAGGTCAACCGTTTGGTGGAGGATCGGCTCCTGGCGGGCGAAGCCATAGCGCTGCCCGGTGTAGGATCGCTGTATATCGAACGGCGGGGAGCCCGCCGTATTTCGCGGCAGATGTTGGAACCGCCCTGTCGGCGGATCGTCTTTACGTCGCAGATACGAGGCGTGTCGCTTGTCGAGGTGATCGTCTCCGTAGCACAGTGCGACGAGGAGACGGCGCTGAAGGTTTACCAGCGTTGGCTGGAGGCCGTGCAGCGCGAGGACAGATTGCACATAGAAGATGTGGGAACCTTGAGCTCCAAGCATTTCACTCCTGATCCGACTTTTGACGAGGTACTCAACCCGCAGGGACATGAGCCTGTGCGGATCGAGAATGACCGGCATTTCGACTGGGTGCTCTGGTTGGGCGTCGTCGCGATTGTCGGCGTGTTGGGATTCGTGGCTTATTGGTGGTACAACGAACGGGAGCCGTCGTTGGATCTGAAGTTCTTCGAAAATCACATTACCCAGCATGAAGGGTCGATTTCTCCGTTGCATGAGACCGACCCGATGGCAGAAGAGGAGGCTTCTGATGTGGAAGGTGTGGAGGAGAGCGTGGAAGCTGCCGATGCGGTGGTTACTGAACCTGCGACAGCGGAAGATGTGACGGAGACGGTGAACAAAGCACTGGAGGCTGATCGCAATCAGATAGAGGCGATTCAGTCGGCTCTATCGCGGGCGGCGCTTGCTCCGGAAGGAACGCCGGATGCCCCTGCAACGCTGGTTCCGGGCCGTAGCTATGTGGTGATTGGGGTATTCAGCGAGCCTGAGAATGCGGCGAAGCGCATTCGCGAGATCGAGAAACTGAATCCGTCGCTGCATTGCAGCGTCTACCGTTTCGGCGATAAACTGATGCTCTCGCCTTACGAATCGGCGACTGTGGCCGACTGCCGGGCTTTCATGCGCTTGCAGCGGGGGTTGTTCCCTGATCTGTGGCCCTATACGGCCCGTTGAACTGTGATGCTTGCCGAGCGTCTCGTCCGGATTATCGACCGGTTCTATTTTCCATGGATTGAGGCATTGATGCCGCGTCAAACTTTTCGGTATGCTGTCTGTGGGGGAATTACCTATGGGCTTTTTGATCCGATATGTTATTTTTTTATCTACAACTACGTCGTCGCCTATCGTTATTTTGATTTGAACGTCGTTGTTGTTTCGCCGCATATCGCGGCATTAGCGTTGGTGCTTCCTCTGACTTTTGCGGTGGGATTCTGGCTTAACCGCAACATTGCGTTCCGACATTCGCCACTGCGAACGCACACGCAGCTGTTGCGTTACGCAGTGTCGATTGCAGGCTCGATCTTTCTGACCTATGGAGGTCTCAAATTTTTTGTCGAAGTATGCGGATTGTGGCCGACGCCGGCGAAGGTCGTCACCACGGTTGTGACAACCGTGTATAGTTTTCTGGCAGCTAAATTTTTTACTTTTCGTCACGCCGAGGCGTAGGCGCGCATAGATTCTTCGTCGCCTTCGGTACTTCAGACTGACATTCGACCGGCGGTCGACCGAGCCGTAGCTACCCCCCCCCAGGCGAAGGATCGCCACTTCGTAGCGTCGCCATTCGCTGGCTCCGGCCCGAAAATAGATGTTTCGACCTTAGGTCGATCGAGCCGTAGCCCCCGGATGCGGAGGCTCGACACGTTGTGTCTTGCCCCGCTGGCTCCGGCCCGTTTTTAGATTCTTCGGCTAAAAGCCTCAGAATGCTCTCCTCTCTTATTCCTGCACGCAGCGAACGGGGAAACCGTACGCACGAGGGCTGCCGCTCTCGGGGTCCACGTCGGAACAGTGGAAGCCCAAGCCCGGCCCGCTCACGCTCGACGCCGAGTCAGGCGCACTGCTCCAGGTGTAACCGCTTTTACCTTCCCGACGGTCGGATTTCTGCCGAGGCTCTTTGTGAAAACCCGAAGCGGATGGATGGAGGGCTATTTGCGGTTTTCGTCGCGCAGCTTCTGCAATTCGTACATGCGGTCGCGGAATTTCGCCGCAGCAAGGAAATCCAGCGATTTGGCCGCTCTCTCCATATCCTCCCGGGCCTTGTCGATCAGGGCGTCGAGGTTTTCGCCAATGCCCGGAACCGGTTTTTTCGACCCATCGGCCGAGTAACAGCCCGTTACATCGGCTGCCATCATGGCGTGCTCTTCGGTAATGGGGTAGGCTGCCAGATCGAGTTCGGCACCTGAGGGGGTATTCGCCAGCAGGGTGCGCTGGCCCGAGCCGCTGCGCTGCGCCTGCCGGGGCAGCATTTCGTGCTCCATATTGAACCGTACCTGTTTCTCGCGGCGGCGGTTACTCTGCTCGATGGCATAGCGCATCGATTCAGTACAAGTGTCGGCGTAGAGAATGACGTTGCCCTGGGAGTGACGTGCGGCACGGCCTGCTATCTGCGTGAGCGAACGCACGTTTCGCAGAAATCCCTCTTTGTCGGCATCGAGAATCGCCACCAGTGCCACCTCGGGGAGGTCGAGCCCTTCACGAAGGAGGTTGACGCCGACCAGGACGTCGAACATACCGGCCCGCAGGTCTTCGAGAATGCGGATCCGTTCGAGCGTGTCGACGTCAGAGTGGATATAACGGTTGCGTACGCCCACGCGGTCGAAATATTTCGACAGCTCCTCGGCCATGCGCTTGGTGATGGTTGTAACGAGGATTTTGTCGTCGTTTTTCACTCTTTTGTCGATCTCTTCGATCAGATCATCAATCTGGTTAAGAGTCACGCGTACCTCTAAAGGCGGGTCGACCAGCCCCGTGGGGCGGATCAGCTGCTCGGCAACGACCCCTTCGCTCTTCATCAGCTCCCAGTCGGCGGGTGTGGCGCTCACGTAGATGGCCGTACCCTGCAATTGTTCGAACTCCCCGAAAGTCAGCGGTCGGTTGTCCTTGGCAGCGGGAAGACGGAAGCCGTACTCCACCAGATTCTCCTTGCGGGCCCGGTCACCGCCGAACATGGCATGAACCTGGGGAATTGTTACGTGGCTCTCGTCTACGACCATCAGATAATCCTTGGGGAAGTAGTCCAGCAGGCAGAAAGGACGGGTCCCGGCAGCTCGGCCGTCGAAGTAGCGGGAGTAATTCTCGATGCCCGGGCAGTAGCCCAGCTCCTTGATCATCTCCACATCATACTCCACGCGCTGCTTGAGGCGCTGCGCCTCTGTAAGGCGTCCTTCGCGTTCGAACATCTCGACCTGCTGTCCGAGGTCGAGGTAGATCTGCTGCACAGCGGAGTGTATGCGTTCCTTGGTGGTTACGAAGAGGCTGGTGGGGTAGAGCGTCAGTTGGTCGAGTGTCTGGAGCCGCTGTCCTGTGGTGGGGTCGATGGACTGGATAGCTTCGACTTCGTTGTCGAAAAACATGACGCGGAAACACTGATTGCCGAACTCGCCGAATGCGGCCATGATGTCCACGGTATCGCCGTTGACGCGGAACGTGGCCGGCTCCAGTTCGCGTTCCGTGCGAGTGTAAAGCGCTTCGACGAGCCGATAGAGAAAGTGCTTGTAACTGACGATCTGTCCTACCTCGATATGGATGGCCGTAGCGTGGAAATCGGCGGGGTTGCCGGCGCCGTAGAGGCACGAGACACTCGACACGACGATGACATCGCGGCGTCCTGACAACAGCGTGGCGACGGTCTGCAAACGCATCTTCTCGATTTCATCGTTGATTGAGAGGTCTTTTTCTATATAGGTGTCTGATGCCGGGAGGTAGGCTTCGGGTTGATAGTAGTCGTAATAGGATACGAAATACTCGATGGCATTCTCCGGAAAGAAGTTCTTGAACTCGCCGTAGAGCTGTGCTGCAAGGGTTTTATTGTGGCTCAATACGAGTGTCGGACGTTTCAGCTCCGCGATGACGTTGGCCACCGTGAAAGTCTTGCCCGAGCCGGTGACGCCCAGCAGCACATTGTGCTGCGAGCCGTGGCGGATTGACCCCACGAGCTGGGCGATCGCCTCCGGCTGGTCGCCCATCGGGGCGTAGTCCGATACGAGTTTGAAATCCATAGCGCAAAAATAGAATTAAAAATCAAGAATGAAAAATTAAAATCGGAGGCCGAAAAGAGCCTTTGCCCGGTGTGGCTTCGGCACTTCTCTTTCTTTGCACGCAGCGAACGGGGAAAGCGTATGCACGGCTGCCGTTGCTCTCGGGGCTCACGCTGGAACTGTCGAAGCTCAAGT
>CAJUIE010000052.1 GCA_910586375.1 uncultured Alistipes sp.
GCACTGACCGAGCTGCAGTGCAGCAACAACCAGCTGACCGAGCTGAACGTCTCCAACAACACGGCGCTGACCATACTGAACTGCAACAACAATCTGTTGGCCACGCTGAACGTTTCGAACAACGTAAAACTGGATTCGCTGGCCTGCTCCGGAAACCAATTGCAGGAGTTGAACGTCTCGAACAACACGGCACTGACCAAGTTGCATTGCAGCAATAACGTCAAACATGGAAAGAATGAACAGGGAAAGCCCGTAGAGTACAGATTATCGTCGCTGATGCTCTCCAGCGCTCTGGAAACTCTGACCTGCGATCAGAATTTCCTGAGTTCGCTCGACCTGTCGCCGTGCACCGCACTGAAGACGCTGAGCTGCAGCGCCAGCGGAGTAGGCGTCATTACGCTCTCGAAGAATGCGGAGCTGACTGAGTTATACTGCAGCGACAACTACCTCAGCGCACTGGACATTTCGCAGAATACGAAGCTCACCAAATTATATTGCCACGACAACAGACTACAGTCGCTGGATATTTCCAAGAATAAGGAGCTGGTGGAGCTGCAATGCGAAAGGAATGTTGGCAACACGACCGATGACAACTCGCTCTTCAATGTTTCGGCCTGGTTCGATGACAACGCCATTCCTGCCTCCTTCACAACCGGCACATGGACCTGCGATGTTCTCACGCCCGACGGCAGCCTTGACCACACCTACACCGTTACCATAAAATACGATAAGGTAGAGTAGGGGAACATCCCCTCAACGCTAAACCGCAGGAACCTTTTTCGGTCCTGCGGTTTTTTCGTAACGGTTTCACGGCACCTTTTTTGCAACGACCGGCGTAACCAAAACCTTACGTGCCATGAAAAAAACAGTTCTCCTGATCTTCGGCCTTGCCCTGTGCATAGGAGCCGTTACCGTCATCGGACAGAAAAAAAACCTTTCGCCCAAGCAGGAACGCCGCGAAGTACGCGAACAACGCCGTGCTGACCGACTGGCCAGCTTCGAAAAGACGATGGACTCCCTCGTGCTCTCGCACAACTTCCAGTTCAACCCCCAGACCATGCAGCGCCAACCAGCCGGCCCCATGCGTCAGATTGTCAATCCGTCGTTCAACGTCGGCATCTGGGACGGCACGGCCGACATCTGCCTGCCTTACATCAAAGGCTACGTACCGCCCTACGTTGTCTCGATCATCAACTACACCGTCTCTGACCTGAAAGGTTACACCACCGAACAGACCAACGAGGGATGGATGGTGACCTTCTCCACGTCGCTCTACTCTGCCGGGACCTATACCTTCACCTTCGAGATTTTCTCCCGCACGGGCGGTGCCAACCTCACCATCACCAATCCCTGGTACAGCCCCGTGCAGTATACAGGTACAATCTCGCAGCTCTATTGATGTCCCGTCGCTTCGGAGTTACCCTCCGACGACGCATTCACCCCTGCTGCAAACGACTGTGCAGCAGGGGTGAACTCTTTTCCGGAACTCGCGGCCCGGTATTTGCACGACAGGGGGGGCGGTTATTCGGAAGCCCTGGCCCGGACGATCAACGCCACGGCCGAGACCGACACGCCCTCTTCGCGGCCTTCGAAGCCCAAATGCTCTGTGGTCGTAGCTTTGACCGATACCCGGTCATCGCCTACACCCATTGCAAGGGCTATCGCCGCACGCATGGAGCCGATATAAGGCCGGAGCCGGGGGCTCTGCATCCGGATTGTACAGTCGACATTGCCTATTTCGTACCCCTTTTCGCGTACCAGAGCCGCCACACGACGCAGCAGCACCTTTGAGTCAATACCCGCAAAGTCGGCCGACGTATCGGGAAAATGCAACCCGATGTCACCCAGCGCCGCAGCTCCCAGCAGCGCGTCGCACACGGCGTGAATCGCCACGTCGCCATCCGAGTGGGCCACAAACCCTTTATCATGGGGTATCGTCACGCCCCCCAGCACCAAAGGCAACCCCTCGGAGAGGGCGTGCACGTCGTATCCATGTCCGATTCTGAAATCCGTAATCTTCGCCATTTGTTGCCAAAGTTAGGAAAAAAACCTATTTTTGCAAAAAACAGAATCTTATGTCCGCAATCGCCTCTTTAGAGCCCCGCATCGTGTGGGAACAGTTCGACGCCATTACACGAGTGCCCCGTCCTTCAAAAAAGGAGGGCAAGATCATCGATTTTCTGGTAGGCTTTGCCGAAAAACACGGCATCGAATACCGCAAGGATGCTATCGGCAATGTCGTCATGCGCAAGCCAGCTACCCCGGGATTCGAGGAGCGCCCCGCCGTCGTGCTCCAGTCGCATATGGATATGGTGTGCGAAAAGAATTCCGACGTGGAGTTCGATTTCGAGCACGACCCCATCCGCACACGTATCGACGGCCAGTGGGTGCGAGCCGAAGGAACCACGCTCGGCGCCGACTGCGGCATCGGTATGGCCGCCGCTCTGGCCGTAATGATCGACCCCGAAGCCCAGCACGGACCGATAGAGGCACTCTTTACGGTTGACGAGGAGACGGGCCTGACGGGGGCTTTCGAGCTGGGCGAAGACATGCTGCACGGCAAATACCTGCTGAACCTCGACTCCGAAGACGAGGGCGAGCTTTTCATCGGCTGCGCCGGCGGCATTGACACCATTGCCACGTTCCACAGTACGATGGAGGCAGCACCCAAAAACTACGTTTTCTACCGTGTCGACGTCTCCGACCTGATGGGCGGTCACTCAGGCGACGACATCGACAAGGGGCGCGTCAACTCCAACAAGACCGTGGCACGCCTGCTATGGGATGGAATGCAGTCGTTTGAACTGCGCCTGAGCTACTTCTCGGGCGGAAATCTGCGCAATGCCATTCCGCGCGAGGCCTACGCCATCTTCGGCATTCCGGCCCGCTATGCCGAGGAGTTTCGCCAGCGCTACGAACTCTTCGCCGCTGACCTGAAGGCCGAATTCCGGCTGCGAGAACCCAATTTCCGCATCACACTCAACGAAATGCCCCAGGTCGACGAAGTGCTCGATGCCAAAACACAATTCGGACTGATCTACTCACTCGTCGGCGTGCCCAACGGCGTTATCGCCATGTCTGCCGCCGTGCCCGGACTGGTAGAGACATCGACCAACCTTGCGTCGGTGAAGTTCGGAAACGACGGCCGCATCGTCGTCACCTCGTCGCAACGCTCCTCGGTCGAGAGCGCCAAGACCTACGTCATGCAGATGGTCGAATCGGTCTTCACACTGGCGGGCGCCGACGTGGCCCACTCAGACGGTTATCCCGGCTGGACACCCGATCCGAAATCCCGTTTGCTGGAGATTACGGCCAATGCTTACCGACGACTCTTCGCCACAGAGCCTAAAGTACGGGCCATCCACGCGGGGCTCGAATGCGGTCTGTTCCTCGAAAAATATCCCGACCTTGAAATGGTTTCATTCGGTCCTACGCTGCGGGGCGTTCATTCGCCCGATGAACGGCTCGAAATCGCGACTGTACCCAAATTTTGGGCGTTATTGCTGGAGACTCTGAAGAGCCTCTGAGCCGA
This sequence comes from uncultured Alistipes sp., assembly GCA_910586375.1. Classification (GTDB taxonomy): domain Bacteria; phylum Bacteroidota; class Bacteroidia; order Bacteroidales; family Rikenellaceae; genus Alistipes. Next base: position 3,533 of record CAJUIE010000052.1, read on the forward strand.
TCTGTTACGGCTGTTACGGGGGACTTGCTTTCAGCAAGTCCCTTTTTGCTTGTGGGTATGGTTAAAATCCCTATCTTTGTGTTTCAAAAAGTCGGTTCAGTATGGTAAAAGGTCTTTTCGGCTGCGTATTGTGCTTCGTCGTCGCGACTGCGGCCGCCCAGACCTTTCCCGAAGAATACCGGCCGTTCGACCGTGCCGAAGAGGTACAGCCCATGCTGCAGACCGATTCCACCCTCTTTTTCGGCGCCATCCTCGCGGCCCCGAATCTCTATGATGCCTGCACCACGTTCACCTTGCCTCAGGTCGCACGGCAACGGCGGGGCCGCAGTTTCTTCGACGAAACGGCCACGCTTGAAGGCATCGGGCTCCCTTATCGCAGCTTTCAGGTCCTGCGCCTGCTGGGGGCCGACGAACGCTTCGTCCCCGGACTGGCGGCCACCGGGCCATGGGGTGGTGCCACAGACGGTTTTCGGAGCTTTGAATTTTCCGATGCCGTACCGCTTCTGCCTTATCGGGCTTCGGTACGGTTCTCGGGCCGCAACTATCTTATCGGTGCCCGTTTCGCCGCCTCTGGCGAATGGGGCAGCGGGTGGAGCTACACCGCGGCGACCGATCTGCGGCTGGGACAGGACCTCTATGTCGACGGAGTTTTTACCGATGCCGCAACCCTTGCCTTCCGCATAGCCCGGCAGCTGAGCGACAGTCAACGGCTCTCGCTCCTGGTCGTTGCTCCATCCTCCGTGCGGGGCACGCGCCTGGCCTCCACCCAAGAGGCTTTCACACTCACGGGCGACTGTCTCTACAACCCGGCATGGGGTTTTCAGGACGGCAAGGTCCGCAATTCCCGCGTGCGGCGGGAGACGGTACCGATGCTCGTCGCCTCTTACCGGGGGCAGCTTTCACCGGCAACCTCGCTCTCCGCTTCGGCAAGCGTCGAGGCCGGGGTGATTAAATATAGCTCGCTCGGGTGGTACAACGCTCGCACGCCCCAACCTGACAACTATCGCAACATGCCCTCTTTCGCCGGCGATCGCGATACCGACGAGGCGTGGCGGACGCGCGATGCACGTTACACCCAAATCGACTGGGACTATCTCGTGACACTCAACCGCCTTGCCGGAGGACATGCCGTCTATGCGCTTGAAGATCGGGCCGGGCGACTGTGGAACCTCCAGCTGGCCGCCGGCTTCACCACGCTTCTGAGCAAACGCCTGACGCTCGACTATGGCCTTTCCGTGCGTCGGGAGTCGACACGCAGCTACAAACTCATGCGCGACCTGCTGGGAGCCGCCTGCATCGACGATATCGACCAGTATCTGATCGACGACGACACATACGGCAACCTCTTACAAAACGACCTGAGACACCCTGACCGCCGCATCGGCGAAGGCGACCGCTTCGGTTACGACTACGCCATCGTCTGCCGGGATGCACGCCTGCGGCTTCACGCTGTTTACCGCGCCGACCGGCTGCGGGTCGACATAACAGCCGAAGCAGGAGAGGCCTCCGTTTTCCGGCGCGGATACATGGAAAAGGAGCTCTTTCCCGGTATGCGCTCCTTCGGTCGCTCCCGCAAACTGCACTTCCTGCCCGGCTCGCTGAAGGCCGCGGTCGGGTGGGCCTTCTCGCCCCGCAGCCGCCTCGAAGCGGCAGTCGGTGCCGGGGCCTCGCTGCCTGATCCTGAGTCTTTTTTCTGCCAACCGCTCTACAACAACCGAACGATCGACAACCCCTGCACCCGGCGTTTCTACAGTGCCGAGGTCGACTATCGACTGAGCACACCTCTTCTTGACCTGCAAGCTACGACTTTTGTCACTGCCTACTACGACATCGCACAAACCCGGCGCTTCTTCGACGACCTCTCGGGGCTCTACTGCGACGCGACGGCTTCTGGCATCGCACGCCTCATTGCCGGATGCGAACTCTCCGCCATCATCCGGCTGTCGCGACGGTGGCGCCTCTCCTTAGCAGCCTCGGGTGCCGACTTCCGCTACCTCCGCAATGCGTCGGTCAGCGTGATTTCTGACAGCGACAACACGGCTGTTGACACACGGGCCGAAAGCTATTTAGGTAATTGCCGCCCGGGTGGGGCACCCTTGACTACAGCCTGCGCCGAAGTTGCGTGGTTCGGTCCGAAAGGGTGGGGCGCTCGCCTCTCGGCGGGCTACGCAGGTCTGCGGTGGGTTGAGCCCTCGATGGTCCGGCGTACCGGGCGCATCCTCCGCCAATCGGGCATCACAACCGAAGCATTCGACGAATTCATCCATCAGGAACGACTGCCCGACGCCTTCACGGCCGATGCCTCGCTGTTCAAGACTTTTTATCTGGCAAACGCACGCCTGACCCTCTCTCTGGCCGCACACAACCTGGCTGGAACCACCACGATCTACGACGGCTACGAATCCTCCCGCGTGCGGCGCATCACGGCTGGCGACGAAATCTTCTACTGGCCCCACGCCACGCGCTACACCTATGCTTATCCCCGAACGTTCTACCTGACGGCCTCGTTCCGGTTCTGAATTTGTCGCTTTTTACGCCTGCTGCCCGGGACTTTCGCAACCAAAATTACCATAAAAAACCGACAAGAGCAAATCGGGGTAAAGGATTTGGTTGTCAGTCGATTATTTAGCGTGCATTTCGGATGCGGATGCCGGAATGCTGCGATCCGGAGCGAAAATAAACGAGGGTTCGGTTTCCAGATCGTTACCTCGTCCGTTTTGCTTTGAATCGCATTATTCGGTTGATATTCATTGTATTGCTTCGTCGTTCATCTTGACAGACGACTCTGCTGGAATTAGTTTTGCAACCTACCTAAAAGCAGAGTTTATGCGCAGCACGTTCAAGGTTCTGTTCTACCTTAAAAGGGACAAAAACAAGCCTCGGAAAGTCGTTCCCGTCATGGGGCGTATTACGGTCAACGGGAGTATCGCGCAGTTCAGCGCGAAGATTTCCGTGCCTCCCGCCTTGTGGGAGGTCTGCGGCGGCAAAGTCCGAGGCCGCAGTGTCGAGGCCGACCGCATCAACCGCCACCTGGATAATATCCGGGGGCAAATCAACAAACATTATCAGGATATTTGCGACCGCGAGGGTTATGTCACGGCCGCGAAAGTGAAGAATGCCTATCTGGGTTTCGGCAACCGTTCGCGTACACTGCTGGAGGCGTTCGGCAGCTATGGCGACCAACTCCACGAACGTCTGGGCATCGATCGCGCCCTCTCGACCTGGTATCGTTACCGCACCACGGGGCAGCATCTCGCCGCTTTCGTGCAGGCCCGCTATCGGGTGCGCGATATGGCTCTTGCCGAACTGGAGCAGTCGTTCATCGAGCAGTTCCAAATCTATTTGAAGGCGTCGCGGGGGCTGAAGATGACCAGCGTATGCCGTTATCTGGATTGCCTCATCAATGTCGTCAAGATCGCCTTCAACGACGGTGTCATCGCGCGCAATCCTTTTGCGGCGTTCCGTTATAGCGAGCCTGCGCCCGAACGGTCGTCGCTGACCGAGGAGGAGCTCCGCCGCTTGCAGACCACGCCCTTGCGGCTGAAGAGCCTGGAGAGGACGCGCGATCTGTTTCTCTTCTCGTGCTTCACGGGCATCTGCCATGCCGACATGAAGGCGCTGACGCAGCAACAGTTGGAACAGGCAGCCGACGGCAGTTATTGGATCAGCGGCAAGCGCTGCAAGACCGGAACGGAGTTCGTCGTCAAGCTGCTGCCGCAGGCACTGCTGCTGTTGGCGAAATACCCGTCGCGGGGCCCTGCCGAGCCGCTATTCGAGGGTATGGCGTCGGTAAGATGCGCCGACCGAGCTCTGAAGCGCATCGCCCGGGAGTGCGGCATCGACAAAAACCTGACCTTCCACATAGCCCGTCATACTTTCGCCACGACGATTTCATTGACGAACGGCGTGCCACTCGAAACGCTTTCGAAGATGCTCGGGCACAAACGCATTACCACGACACAGATTTATGCACGGGTGACGCATCCGATGATCGGGAGCGCCATCGACGCCGTAAGCCGGAAAATCGCTGAGAAATACCCCCCCCCTGTAGCCCAAGGCGTTGCCGTTAAAATCATCGGAGTGTGATTCACACTCCGATGATTGGGTCGCGTATTCGCCGCACCTTTGCAGCAGAATCGAAACCACACGACGACGATGGAAAATGAACTGCGCCAAGACATTTCGCGGCTGCTCGATCTGACGACCGAGATACGGGAGTGCGTCCGTTATCTGAAAGAACACCGGAACCTTTTCGAGGGCGAGCCGATGCTGGACTTCTCGGAGGTCTGCGAACTGCTGCATCAGAGCGAGCGCCAGGTGCGGCGCTACCGCGAGCAGGGGCGCCTGGTGGGCTTCAACATCGGACGGCGGAGGATGTACCTGCACAGCGAAGTGAAGGAGTTTATCCGGCGGATGCACCGTCAGGGCAAACTGGACGATACGACCGATACACTCGAATAATCCCTTACCATGAACGACAAGACGACAACCCCGACCCATGCGCTGGTCGGCCTCGACGAGCTGGAACGGCTGGTCGGAAACTATTTCCTGCTCCAGCAGGGCTTCCGGCTCTTCGAGTATCTTTTGAGCCAGAGCGATTATCCGCTGTACCTCTCGGCCGCGTCGGCCTGCGAGGTGCTGGGCCTCCAATCCGAGACGCTGGAAATGTGCCGCAAGCGTCGCCTGATACGTCCGCGCATCTACCGCCGGCAGTTTCTCTACAGCGCCTACGATCTGGTAGCCCTGAGCGGCAAGCTGAACCGTAAGCGTCTGCGGCGCCTGCTGGACAAGGTCCCCAAAGTCGCCGTCGAATGATCTCGGCGTCCCTCGGTCCGTCCCGGATCGGGGGAGTATTTCTCCACGACATCCTCGCCTCTTCGCCGCCTTTCGGGGCAAGGTAGCGGCGGAGCCCTACGCCCGTCTGCGGTTCTCGCGGCAATCTTCCCTTCTGCGAACGGTATTGCCGCTGCGCATCCTCGACGGGCTCTCTCCGCCGCTGCGTTCCCGCCCCGAAGTCGGCGCTTCGTGTTCGAAGCGACAAGATTCCGGCTTCAAAGTCTCACTTAAAATCCGTTTTCAGATGAAAACCCGAAAATTCGAGATCGCGGTAGCCGGATACGGCTGCCGCTTTCGGACCTACGCCCGGGACGGCGTGGAAGCCGTCGTCAAAATCCGATGTTTCTTGCGCAGGCCCGATGCCGTCTGCACGATCCTCGCGCCGTCGGGCAGCGCCCTTCACCCGCAGGAAAAAGCGTCCTGCTGCGGGCTGGCGGCAGTGCGATGATGAAGTGGATCGATCGAGCGCTTTTCGACGAGCTTCTGCTCGCCAACGGCGATCCTGCCGAAGCGATGACACGGGATGCGCAAATGCTGCTGGATGAGGTGCTGCCTTTTATTCCCGATGCTGCTTTGCAGTATCGCATCTACCACGACGAAGCGACTCGCACCAACTACTTGGAGAGCGTGCGAATCGGCTTCGAGAGAAATGATATGCTATTGAGCATATCCAAACAGACTTATCCGAAACCGACATACCGCATCTCCTGTTGCAGCGACGACGAGTTGCGTCATATCGACAGCTACTCCCGCACGCGGGCCCGCAGCGGTCTTGCAGTTCCCCAGCGTATCGGGAAGCTCTCGCGGCGCAAGATCGACGAGTGGGTCGAATACCATACCCGCTACTACCGGTATCTGGAGCGAATGGACCGGGAGAACGAAGCGAGCATCGCGGACTTCCGCCGCAAAATCGAGGCCCAGCCCGATGTAAAGTGGGGCGCAGACCGCAACCGGGGACGCATCGAGCGCGACGGGATCATTTTCGTCTTCGAGATACAGCGGACCGGCTACTGCCAAAGCGTCTATCTGGACGATCGTATCCGTACGCTCGAAGACTTTCAGACTCTCACCGCCCATGCGTCGGTCCGGAACCTTTGAGCCCCCGCTTTCGGACTTGCACACGGTCTGCTGCCATCGCTTCTGCCTCCGGACGGAGGACCTTACGACGCGCCGCCGGGTCGTGAAGTGGCTTTTCCTGCACTTCACGGTTTACGACTACCGCACTTCGGGCCCCGAGTGCCGGGGATGCTTCACGACAGCCAGACGAGGATTTCCCGCCACGGCGTTCCGGGATCTGACCTATGGATTGCGGGGTGACGAGACGCTGTGTATCCGTGTCATATCCTATGACTTCGGGTCGCTCTACCTGGAGCAGCACTGCTACCGCAACGGCCAATGGTCCGGCCCGCGGCGGCTGTAGCATCGGGGAGGGATTCACGTTTTCACGCGGATGATCTCTCCCCAGTCCGTCGTATATTGCGGCGAGAGGTGGTCGCGGTGCATTCGGAAGGGTTCGAATCCCTCGGCGGCCGTCGTGAGGCGGTGGCGGCCGAAACGGTCGTTGAGCGCATCGAGCGTCTGCATCAGGCGGTCGTGCTTGTCGCGGTCCGTGGCGTCGAACAGATCGGCCTGCGCGGCACTTTTGGGCTGTAATTCGGAGAGGATCACCCCAGCCCGCTTGTAGGCTACGCCCGGGCGGAATGCCTCGCGCAGCAGCTCCGCAGCGCAGGAGGTCAACAGCAGCGTGCTATCGGTCGGTACGGACAACCGGCGAAGGCGGGTTTCGTAGTGCTGCGGTCGATCTTCACGAAATCGGTTCGTCAGCAGAAAGACCCGGACTTCGCCGCAGAGGGAGTGTTGGGCCCGCAACTTGGCGGCACAGGCGGCGACGTACTGCGCCACGCGCCGGTGCAGCTCCTCGAAATCGTCCGTATCGCGGTCGAAGGTGCGCGTCGTGGCGATCTGTTTCTTGTCGGCCGGGTGCTGCTCGAATCCGATGCAGGGCTCGCCGCGCAGCTCCTGCCACATCCTCAGGCCCACGACCGACATGCGCTTGCGCACCCATGCGGCCGGCAGTTGCGTAAACTCCCAGGCCGTGCGGATGCCTGCCGCCTCCAGCATCTGCGCATGGCGGCGCCCCACGCCCCAGACGTCGCCGACGGGGAAGCGCCGCAGCACCTTTTCGATGTCCTGGGGACGGTGCATGTAGCAGCAGCCGTCGAGGCGGGGATACTGCTTGCAGAGTTTCGAGGCGATTTTGGC
>CAJUIE010000053.1 GCA_910586375.1 uncultured Alistipes sp.
CCCCATGACCCTCTACAACCCCGGTGAGAAGCCCAACTTCCTCATCACCGAAGCCATGCGTGGCTTTGGAGCCATCCTGCGTCTGCAATCGGGCGAGGAGTTCATGGATAAGTACCATCCCATGAAATCCCTGGCCCCGCGCGACGTCGTGGCCCGGGCCATTTACAGCGAGATGACGCACCGCGGTGAAGACTTCGTCTACCTCGACGTCACACACAAAGACCCCGAAGCCGTACGAAGCCACTTCCCCAACATCTATGAAAAGTGCCGCTCAATAGGCATCGACATCACACGCGACCTGATTCCCGTAACCCCGGCGGCGCATTACTGCTGCGGCGGCGTAAGGGTCGATACGGACGGGCAGACCTCCATCAAACGGCTCTACGCCTTAGGCGAGACCTCCTGCACGGGGCTGCACGGAGCCAACCGGCTGGCCTCCAACTCGCTGATCGAAGCGGTTGTCTATGGCGATCAGGCCGCACGCCACGCTGCGGCACAACTTGGTGAAGTGGATTTTCAGGAGGGGATTCCCGATTGGGATTTCGAGGGGACGCAACACACCGGGGAGATGCTCATGCTCATCCAGTCCAAGCGCGAGGTACAACAGATCATGTCCAATTACGTAGGCATCGTACGCTCGAACCTCTCGCTCAAACGGGCCATGCGCCGCCTCTCAATCCTTTACGAAGAGACTGAAGAGCTCTACGGCAAGGCCAAGCCCAACCGCGAACTGTGCGAGCTGCGCAACATGATCGCCGTAGCCTACCTGGTCATCAAGCAGGGCCGCGAAATCAAGGAGTCAGTAGGCTGCCACTACAATACAGACTATCCCAAAGAGAATTAAAAACCAAGAGGGGGGGGGCACCGGCGGGCCTCCGCGGGGCGGGGCTGCGGCCCGACGGCTCTTAAAGAGCCGAAAAACCTTTAACCTTTTACTTCTAAAAAATGACTTTACACGACGAAATAGCACGGCGCCGCACCTTCGCGGTCATCGCCCACCCCGACGCAGGTAAAACGACCCTCACCGAAAAACTGCTCCTCTTCGGCGGCGCCATCCATGTGGCCGGAGCCGTCAAGAGCAACAAGATCAAGAAAGGCGCCACCTCCGACTTCATGGAGATCGAGCGCCAGCGCGGTATTTCGGTCGCCACAGCCGTCATGGGATTCGAATACGCCGGGTGCAAGATCAACATCCTCGACACACCGGGTCACGAAGACTTCGCCGAGGACACCTACCGCACCCTCACGGCCGTCGATTCGGTCATCATCGTCATCGACGGTGCCAAGGGCGTCGAAGCCCAGACGCGCAAGCTGATGGATGTGTGCCGCATGCGCAAAACCCCCGTTATCGTCTTCATCAACAAACTGGACCGCCCTTCCAAGGAGCCATTCGACCTGCTGGACGAGGTGGAAAAGGAGCTCCACATCCGCGTGCGTCCGCTGGCATTCCCTATTTCCAACGGCCCGACGTTCAAGGGTGTCTACAACCTCTACGAAAAGAACCTTTCGCTCTTCACGTCGGACGAGAAGCTCACGGCCGACGCCTCGACGATCGAAATCCACGACCTGCAAGCGCCCGAGCTGGCACAACACATCGGCGAGAAGTTCGCCGACCAGCTGCGACAGGACGTCGAGCTGGTGGAGGGAGTCTACGACGCATTCGACCGCGAAGCCTACCTGCGCGGCGAGCTGGCACCCGTATTCTTCGGCTCGGCGGTCAACAACTTCGGCGTGCGCGAGCTGCTGGAGTGCTTCGTGCGCATCGCCCCCTCACCGCGCCCGGCACCCACCGAGAGCCGCACAGTAGAACCGCAGGAGGGCAAGATGACGGGCTTCGTCTTCAAGATACACGCCAATATGGACCCCAACCACCGCGACCGCATCGCCTTTCTGAAGATCTGTTCCGGCATGTTCGAGCGCAATAAGAACTACCTCCACGTGCGGAGCGGCAAGCAGATGAAATTCTCGTCGCCAACGGCCTTCATGGCCGAAAAGAAATCGGTGATCGACGAAGCCTGGCCGGGCGACATCGTGGGTCTGCACGACACGGGCAACTTCAAGATCGGCGACACCTTCACCGAGGGCGAGACACTCAAGTTCACGGGTATTCCGTCGTTCGCACCCGAGCAGTTCCGCTACATCGAGAATGCTGACCCGATGAAGTTCAAGCAACTGGCCAAGGGTATCGACCAGTTGATGGACGAAGGCGTAGCGCAGCTCTTCACCAGCTCCCTCAACGGCCGCAAGATCATCGGCACGGTGGGTGCCCTCCAGTTCGAAGTGATCCAATACCGCCTGGAACACGAATACAACGCCTCGTGCCGCTGGGAGCCGATTTCGATCTACAAGGCCTGCTGGATCGAAAGCGACAACGCCGAACAGCTCGCCGACTTCAAGAAACGCAAGCACACCAACATGGCCGTCGACAAACATGGCCGCGACGTCTTCCTGGCCGACACGAACTACGCCCTGACCCTGGCACAGGAGAATTTCAAAGATATTCGCTTTTCGTTTGCGTCGGAGTTCTGACGTCGAACAATCCCCATACAACAAAGCCTGCCGCAATCATGCAGCAGGCTTTTTTCGCCCCGCTCTCCGGCTCCTCTTCGGTACCGGCTACGTCATCACTGACCATCGGCCTGCCGACGCTCAACACGTGCCGCCAGGCGGATGCTCGACTCATAGAGCCAATAAAGAGGAATAATAACCAGCACCAGACTGAAGATATCGGGAGGCGTGATGATCGCTGCCAGCACCAGCAGAGCCACGAACGCATGCCGCCGATAACTCCGCAACCCTGCGGCCGAAACCAGCCCCATACGAGTGAGGAAGTAGACCAGCAACGGCAGTTGGAAAAGGAGCGCCGTAGCTACCGACGCGACGACGACCGTGGAAAGGTACTCCCCCACATCGATCATATTGACGATCGACGGGCTGGCCTCGTAATTGATGAAGAAGTTCAACGACAGGGGCACGATGACAAAATAACCGAACAACAGTCCCGTAAAAAAGAGCAGCGACACCCATGCCACGAAGCGATGCGTCACTGCCACCTCGTGTGGCGTAAGCGCCGGTTTCACGAAGCGCCAGAACTCCCACAGCACATAAGGCATGGCAATGACCACACCCGCGAGAAGCGAAATCTTCATATGAAGATTAAACTGTCCTGCGAGCGAAGTATTTATCAACTTGAAGTCGAGCCGCGAGACGTCAAAAGCTCCAGGATCGACACTCCACCCCCACCCGGTCCAAGCCTCCAGACGCTCGCACAGCACCGCCAGAGCCTGCCCAACGGCCAGCAGCAGCCGATTTGTGGGAAAGTCAGCACTTCGGGGCCCGAACAACACCCCATCGACAATAACACCACGCGCCAGAAAAGCCGCCACACCGAGCACAACAACAGCCACTGCGCTGCGCACCAGATGGGGGCGCAACGCCGCGAAATGATCCCAGAAATCCATTTCCCGTTCAGCCATGACATTATCGTATCAACGCTCCGGCTCTTTTGGAATGCGAGGCGTAGTCCTTCCAGGCAAAGCGCCTTTTACTTCTCCTCCTCTCGCGGGGACTCTTTGGGCTCCGCTTTCTTCTCCGACGTCGTTGCTTTCCTCTCTTCGGCCGAATAATCGGTGTTCATGGCATCCTTAAATTCGCGCATACCGCGGCCCAAACCACGCATCAATTCGGGAATCTTACGGCCACCAAAGAGCAACAGCACCACAACAGCAATAATGAGTATCTGGCCGTAACCGACCGCACAAGGAATAAACATAAGTTTCGTTTTTTGGTTTTCGACCCTATAAAGATAGTGACTTTTTCACGTTTCTGCAACCCGCCCTCTCAATCAACGGACCTCGGGCTCCGAATATTGCCACACCGTATGCCGACACCTCGCCCGACTTCTACCCCGCTTCGGGTTGCCGCACCAGCAGTTCCGGCAGCCTGAACCTTATAAGCACGAACGGCTTCTCCTGGAGCAGTGCACCTTACGCGGCGTCGAGCGTGGACGGGTCGACCTTGAACTTCAACAGTTCCAACGTGCACCCCGAGAACTACAACACCCGTGCGCACGGTCTCCCCGTTCGCGGAGGGCAGGAATTTTTCAGGCCGCAGACAGCGTGTCTTCGTCGCGGGAGACCACAGTGAGCCGGGGCCAGTGAAAATTTTCTCTTCGGCGGCAGGGGGGGGGCTTCGGGCCAGAGCCAGCGGAGCAAGACACCAGGTGTCGAGCCTCCGCAGCCGGGGGCGACGGCTCGCACGACCAACGGTCGAAAAGATTCTTCGGCTAACGCCTCAGAATGACAGAGGGGAGGAGCAGAACAAAAAAAACCTTTGCTTTTCAGCAAAGGTTTTTCGCCGTATGTGGCTTGTCGGGGTGACTGGATTCGAACCAGCGACCACACGCCCCCCAGACGTGTACTCTAACCGGACTGAGCTACGCCCCGATTACCCGAAACCTGCTGGTTTGGGACTGCAAATATAGCATATTTTTCGAAAACCAACAATTCCGGTCGATTTTTTTTGTACTCATCCGCAAAAATACCCATAATCATTAAAGTACCTATATACTCCGCTCCACCCCGGAAGTTCCCGGATCGCCTTTTTGCTTTTAACAACTATAGTGTCACGGCCTGCGGAGACCCACATGGCTCAAAGAACCGTATTCAGCAATAAAAATTCGACAAGGCAGTTTGCAGTTAAGCATTATTTTTTGCTAATTTTGTCGTCGATGAAACCTTTCCTGCCCCTCGTACTCGCTCTGGCGATCCTTTCGGCAGCCTGCGGCAACCAGGCGAAACATACCCTCGACGACTTCTCTGTCGTCCGCTACACCCCAACCTTTGCCTCAGGTTTCGATATCCGCGGTAACGACACCGACGAGACAACCCTTATCTCCATCCGCAATCCCTGGCAGGGGGCCCGGCAGGTGGAGCAGCATCTGCTCGTATTGCGCAACAGCACCCAGCCCCCCGAAGACTTCGACGGCCAGATTGTCCGGGCTCCCGTGCAGCGCATCGTCTGCCTCTCGTCGAGCCACGTGGCGATGTTTGATGCCCTGGGCGAGGTCCGACGCATCAAGGGCGTTTCAGGTATCGACTACCTTTCCAATCCCTACATCCGCGAACACAGCCGCTGCGGCGAAGTCCGCGATGTGGGCTATGATACGGCCCTCGACTTCGAACTGCTTGCTGCACTGCGTCCAGACATCGTGCTGCTCTATGGCGTGACGGGCGAGAATACAATCGTCACGGGCAAACTCCGCGAGCTCGGCATCCCTTATATATACATCGGTGAATATTTAGAAGAATCCCCCCTCGGCAAGGCCGAATGGTGCATGGTCATCGCCGAGCTGTGCGACTGTCGCGAACGAGGGGAGGCATTATTCGAAAAAATCGTCGAGCGCTACAACACTACAGTCCGGCGTGTGCAGCAATATATCGACGAAGAGCTACCCGACATTGCCTGCCGCCCCCGGGTGCTGCTGAACACACCCTACCGCGATACGTGGTTTATGCCGCCCGAGAACAACTACATGGTCCGACTGATCCGCGACGCCGGAGGTGACACTTATACCGTTTCCGAGTCGGGCAACACATCGCTGCCGGTCGACCTGGAGAAAGCCTACCTGCTGGCTGCCGACGCCGATGTGTGGCTCAACGTCGGGACCTGCAATACACTCGACGAACTGAAAACCCAAAACCCCAAATTCGCCGATATGCCTGTCGTGCGCAATCATCGGGTTTACAACAACAACCTCAGGCAGACCCCGGCCGGAGGCTCCGACTTCTGGGAATCAGGCACCGTGCGGCCCGATCTGGTGCTGCACGACCTCACCACGATCCTTCACCCCTCACTCGGCGCCGACACCCTCACCTATTACAAAAGGCTCGAATAACGATGTCTCGCACCTCCCGGCTCTTCACGGCACTCGCACTGGCCACCGTCGTGCTCTTCACGGCCGACCTGGCTATCGGTTCGGTAGCCCTCTCGCCGGGGGAGATATGGCGGGCCCTGACGGGCTCTTCGGCCGATCGGGCCACCAGCGACATCGTGCTAAAAATCCGCCTTCTCAAGGCTATTACGGCCCTGCTGACAGGTGCGGCGCTCTCCGCAGCCGGGCTCCAGATGCAAACCCTCTTCCGCAACCCTCTGGCCGGGCCTTACGTCCTGGGCGTCAGTGCAGGAGCCGGTTTGGGTGTCGCACTCTTCGTATTAGGAGCCCCGCTTTCAGGCATCGCAGCCCACACTTTCGTCCGCGCACTCGGCATGGCCGGGGCTGCATGGATAGGCTCGGCCCTCATACTGCTGCTCGTTATGACTGTCAGTCGCCGCATCAAGGACATCATGGTGCTGCTGATCCTCGGCATGATGCTCGGCTCGGGCATCGGCTCGGTGGTCGAAATCCTCCAATACCTCTCCTCCGAGGCGGCCCTCAAGTCGTTCATCGTCTGGACGATGGGGTCGCTGGGCGACGTCACAACCGGACAGCTCACCCTGCTGCTGCCCGTCGTCCTGGCCGGGCTGGGACTCTCCGTATCCCTCATCAAGCCGCTTAATCTCCTGCTTCTGGGTGAACATTACGCCCGCACATCAGGCCTCGACATCCAGCGCACGCGCTCCCTGCTGCTGCTCTCCACCGTGTTGCTTGCAGGAACAATCACAGCCTTTTGCGGCCCCATCGGATTTGTCGGTCTGGCCGTGCCCCACCTCTCCCGCATGCTTTTCCGCAGCGCCGACCACCGTTTGCTCATGCCCGCCTCAATGCTGGGAGGCGCAGCACTGCTGCTGCTCTGCGACCTCGTATCCAAGCTCTTGGCCCTGCCGATCAACACCATAACGGCCCTGACGGGCATTCCGGTCGTCATCTTCGTTGTCCTCCGCAACCGCACCCTCTTCCGATGAGTATCTCCCTGAGCCATATCACCCTCGCCTACGGGTCGCGTATACTGCTGCACAACGCCTCCGCAGAACTTCCGCCCGCCACGCTGACGGCCCTTATTGGCCGTAACGGAACCGGTAAAAGCACTCTGCTACGAGCTATTGCCGGGCTGGGCAGTCCGGCCTCGGGCGACATACGGCTTTGCGGAACACCTCTCACTGAGCTATCCTCCCAGCGTCTGGCTACGACCGTCTCCTGGGTCTCCACAGAAAAAACACGCATCGCCGGGCTGACATGCCAGGAACTGGTAGCGCTGGGCCGGGCTCCCTACACGGACTGGACAGGCCGTCTGCGCGCCACAGACCGCACAGCGGTTCATCGTGCTTTGGAGACTGTGAAAATGGCCGATTTCGCCGCTAAAACGATGGAAACCCTCTCCGACGGCGAGTGTCAACGCATCATGATCGCCCGGGCGCTGGCTCAGGATACTCCCGTAATTCTGCTTGACGAGCCGACGGCATTTCTTGACCTGCCCAACCGCTACGCCACAGCGGCCCTGCTGGCCCATCTGGCGCACAACGACGGCAAGTGCATCCTCTTTTCGACCCACGACCTGGACATCGCCCTTGCTCTATGCGACTCGGTTCTGCTGCTCGACCCGCCGCATCTGCACCATCTCCCCGCAGCCGACCTGACCTCCAATGACCTGCTGGACCGGCTTCTATCAGACTCTGATACTATTTTCTCCCCGGCAATCCGGCAATTCTGGCAGCATAAAAAATAACCTTCGCAACATTTTTCGCACTTTTTTTTGCACGAGACACTTTTTTGTTTACCTTTGCACCGCTAAAGCGCCCCGTTCTACCCCCTCCCAGAACGGAGCAATAGTGGTAAGGCCCATTCGTCTATCGGTTAGGACGCAAGATTTTCATTCTTGAAAGAGCAGTTCGATTCTGCTATGGGCTACAGAGAGGGGGGGGGAAGCCGGAGGGCAGAGTAACCCGCGCGAAGCGAGAAAGGGCCAGGAAGTACGAAATAAGGACCAAAGAGAATCCGACAGAACCAGAGTGCTTCCGTTCTTTATCCCCTGCAAAGAAATATACGAAAAGAAAAATAAAAACTCAACGAACTATGGCAAACCATAAGTCTTCGAAGAAACGAATTCGTCAAACTGCAACCAAGCGTGCACACAACCGTCTGTTTCATAAGACGGCCCGCAATGCCGTGAAGGCCCTGCGCATGACGAGCGAGAAGAGCGCCGCAGAAACTCTCCTCCCTAAAGTCACATCCATGCTTGACAAGCTGGCTAAGCACAACATCATGCATAAAAACAAGGCTGCCAACCTCAAGAGCGCCCTTCAGCTGCACGTCAACGCCCTCTAAAGGTCATAGGGGGGGAGGGAGAGCTGCGGCAGAGAGCCTGAAAGTCAGAAAATCCCGAAGTCACCACCCCGATTTACAAATATTCAAAAGCCGCGCCCACTAATGGGAGCGGCTTTTTCGTTGTATACAAGCCTGCCAGCTCCCGCTTCGGGTTTCCGCCGCAGCCATTCCGGCGCCCTGAACTATGTGGGCACGTACGGTTACACCTGGAGCAGTTCGCCTGACTCGGCATCGAACGTGCTCGGGTCAAGCCTGGACTTCTACAGTTCCCTCGTGTACCCCGAGAACAACAGCGGTCATGCAACCAGTTTCCCCGTTCGCTGCGTGCAGCTCAGACCGTATTTTGCGACTAATTCCGGCGAAACCGGGCGAGCAGCAGCCCCCGGATGCGGAGGCTCAAATTAGATTCTTCGTCGCCTACGGCTCCTCAGGAGGCAGGATGACAAAGCGGCTATTTCTTCAGTCCGTCGATTACCGCAACGATACGTTCGAAAACCTCCTCCATCGTCCCCATTCCATCCACGACGGCATATTTACCCTGAGCCGCATAAAAATCCGATACTACAGCCGTCTGGGCCCGATAAACCTCCAGACGTCCGCGTACCACCTCTTCCGAGGCATCGTCCGTACGTCCGGACTCCTTGCCCCGCAGCAGGATGCGCCGCACCAACTCCTCCTCGGGAACCTGAATATCAATCATAACGTCAACCTTCAGACCATGCCCGGTCAACATTCCGTCGAAGGCCTCAGCCTGCACCGTCGTGCGGGGAAAACCGTCGAAAATACACCCCGCGCCCTCCTTGTGGGTCACCACATAATCGCCGATCATACCGATGACAACTTCGTCGGGCACCAATTTCCCCTGTGCTATACAAGTTTCCATACTGCGGCCCAGCTCCGTGCCGCGGCGTATATGCTCGCGAATCACCTCTCCCGTCGAAACATGATCGATTCCATAATGATCCCTCAACCGCTGGGCCTGCGTTCCCTTGCCACAGCCCGGAGCACCGAATAAAACGATATTTTTCATAACGAAAACCCTTTTTCGGATTGACGCGGCAAAAATACATTATTTTTTTGGTATCCGGCAAAGATTCGTTAATTTTGTAAAAAATTTTAAGATTCCAATTTCCTGACCAGGTTCCGAATCGGAATAACAGTACCGCAACGACATGGCACAACAAAAAAAACGCACCGAGATCGCCGAGCTGGGTCAGTTCGGACTCATCGACCTGCTGACGGCGGATTTTACGCCTCACAATGCCTCGACCTGCTCGGTCATTGGCGACGATGCCGCCATTGTCGAAGTGCCCGAAGGCGAAGTCATGCTCTGCACGACCGACTCGTTTTTCGAAGGTGTCGATTTCGACCTCACCTATTTCCCACTCAAGCACTTAGGCTATAAGGTCGTAGCGGCGGGTCTGAGCGATCTGGCTGCCATGAACGCCACCCCGTCGCAGATCGTCATTTCGCTGGGTGTGTCGTCCAAACTGCCCGTGGAGGCTCTGCAAGACCTCTACGAAGGCATTCGTTTCGCCTGCCGCGAGCAGGAAATCGACCTCGTAGGCGGCGATACGCGCGCCTCGATGACCGGGCTGGTGGTCTCCGTCACCGCCCTGGGACACGCCCCCAAAGAGCGTATCGTCCACCGCGCGGGAGCACAGCTCCACGACCTGATCTGCATCACGGGCAACCCCGGCGCTGCATTCATGGGTTTGCAGCTGCTTGAACGTGAAAAACGGGTGCTGGCCGACGTTGCCAACCCCGAACCACAGTTCGCGGGCTACGAATACCTGCTCGAAAAATACCTCAAACCCCGGCCTCGCACCGACATTATAGCCACATTGGCCGAAGAGAATATCCTCCCGACAGCCATGATCGATCTCTCGGACGGTTTGGCAAGCGACCTCATGCAACTCTGCAAAGCCTCCGGATGCGGAGCCCGGATCTACCTCGACCGCATTCCCATTGCCCAGCAGACCAATCGTCTGGCCGAAGAAATGCACCTCGACCCCGTTATGGCGGCACTCAACGGTGGCGAGGACTACGAACTGCTCTTCACCGTGCCGCTCTCCATGCAGGAGCAGGTCA
>CAJUIE010000054.1 GCA_910586375.1 uncultured Alistipes sp.
AGATAGGTGCGCGCCCGGGGTGGCGGGCACCCCTCGCCGGCTGCGGGCAGAAAAATCATCCTCGGCGCGTTGTGCGCTGCGGTATTTTTCCGCCACTGCGCCGCCGTCGCGCACCTGTTTTTCTCCCCGAGGCAACCGACCTGTTCGGGCGTAAGACCTCATAATATATTCAATAATTTCTTGCATGTCAAATCGTGCAGGAATCGAAACGTGAGACACACGGTAAAAACTGTTATGTGTTATGCAAATCGCACAAGTGAAATCGGAACGGTCGAAGAAAGAGAAAGCGAGCAAGGTCGCTGCGGAGCAGCCGGTCGGGGCACCCCTATCGAAGCCCAAGCAGCATTCGGTGGAGCCGGAGCACGGGGTCGAGCAGCCGGCCGAAACGGTTCCGGCAGCTTCGGGTTCGGAGCACGCAACGAGCACTGCCCCGCAGCCGTACCCTGTGCTGCTCCTCGATATGGAGAAAATCGTCAACAGTTCGTTCAACCCCCGCAAGAGTTTCAGCGAAGAGTCTTTGCAGGAGCTAGCGGACAGCATCGCGCAGGTCGGCGTGCTCCAGCCCATCTGCGTGCGGCCTACAGCCGGGCGTTGGATTCGGGCCGACATACGGTCGGGTCGCTTGTCGGGAAGTTCGGCAAGTCGGAGGCCTACATCCTCTCGCGGCTGAAGCTCTGCGCGCAGATCGACCCGCTGGCCGATCTGCTCGACCGGGAGGAGATTTCGGTGGGTATCGCCATCGAGATCGCCAAGTACGACGACAAGATCCAGCAGGAGGTCTTCGACGAGCACTTCGCGGAGAACTGCCGCTCCTCGTGGAAGAACGCCCGCATTCGGGAGGTCGCACGTCGGCTCTACCAGCGTTACATGACGCAGCTCGACACGTACCGCTTCGACAAGTCGGAGTGTATGACTTGCCTGAACAACACGGCCAATCAGGTGCTGTTCCGCGATTGTACGGATGGATGCGCCGGGAGTCAGAACATGGACTGCATGATCCGCAAGAACGAAGCGTTTCTCAAACAGAAAGCCATCGACCTGTTGCACAACGACCCGCGCATCGTCCTCGCGGCCGACGATGATGCCCCGGCTGCGGTCATGGACGCCCTGACGGACGACGGCTACAACGTAGAGTCGTTGGAGTATGTCTATAATGACCTGGTATCGGGACCGCAGCAGCCCGAAAAGCCGCTTCCCGAGAATTTCGAGGAGATCGAGGAATACAACGATGCCTTGATGGGCTATCAGGCCGCACTCTAAGCATTCGAAGAGGCCTCGCGTAAATTGGAGTTCGACATATCCGAGGGACATGTAGTGAAGTATGCCGTCATCGGAGCGTTCGACGTATCGGTTCTCGTTACGCGGGTTCCCGAATCGCCGATGAATGCCCTGCTCCGGCAGGACAACCGCAACTGGCAGCTCTGTTACGAGCATATCACCGACGACCTGAAAAGGATGCTCTCCGAGGTCAAGGTCTCCAACAAGCCGCTGACCAAATCGGAGACGCAGCTGTTCCATTACGCCGTTATGCGCTCGCTCGGCGACCGGCAGGTCCAGCAGTGCGGCATCAAGTCGGAATCGAAGTGGTCGGTTACGCACAAGGAGCGTTATGCGGCCGCCGGCCGCCCGACGGAGAAACAGAAGGCGGCGCTCATGCGGCAGTTAGTTCTGACGTTCCTGTGCAACAGCGCTCCGACGTACAACTGTACGGACGAGACGCTCGACACGCGGCTGCTGTGCGAGTTCGCGGAACTGAACTTCGCCGAGCAGAGCCGGCCGATCATGGAGAAGTACCGGGAGGTGAACGACAAGCGTAAGAGCCGTCTGGACGAACAGATCGAGGCGTTGGAGCGCATGGAGTCGGAGCGTGAACAACTCGCCTCGCAGACTGAGGAGCCTGGCTTCGAGCCAGCGGAGGCTCCCGATGCCGCACCCGATGAGGAACGGGCGCCTGCGAGCCTGCGATAATACCTGCGGAGCCGGAGTTCGTGTACGACCTTCTCAACTTGCGACCGATGGATGCAAACTTGCCGGCTGCGGCATAAACGACCCGACAGACGTTTAACCGACGGGGCAACCTTGCCGATTGCCCCGTCCCATTTTTACGACCATGAACAAGACGATAGAGACGATCGCTCCGCGACTGACGGAGCTGATAATTCGCAAGATAGAGACCCTCGCCGAGGAGTGGCACAAACCGTGGGTCGCCGACACGTCGGGGCTGCCGCGCAACCTGCGCGGAACGCCGTATCGCGCGGGCAATATCCTGCTGCTGGCGATGCTTACCGAGTTGGAGAAGTACCGTGTGCCCGTCTTCATGACTTTCAAGCAGGCGAAAGAGAACGGGCTGAACATACGCTCGGGACAATCGGCCTTCCCAATCTACTTTTGGAAGATGTATATCCGTCACAAGGAAACGCACAAACAGATTGATATGGAAGTTTACTGGCAATTGTCCACAACCGAAAAGCTGCAATACGACCTGCGGCCGATCCTGCGCTATTACCCTGTTTTCAATATCGACCAGACGGACATGGCGGAGAAAGACCCTGCGCGCTATGCGGAGTTGACGAAAGCGGCAGAACCAGTTGACCATTCGGACGGATTTACTTGTACGGGCATCGACGCGCTGCTGGAACCGGACGGATGGCATTGCCCGATCGAGCTGGAGTACGGAGACAAGGCATTGTATTGCCACACGCTGGACAAGATCGTCTGTCCGCTCAAACGGCAGTTTCTGTCTGGCGTGGATTTCTACGATACGCTCCTGCACGAGATAGCCCACAGCACGGGTCATTCGATCCGCCTGAACCGTCCGCCGCACCTCATCTTCGGAGATTCGGCCTATGCCCGCGAGGAGCTGGTAGCTGAGCTGACCTCGGCCTTGTGCGGTGCGATTCTGGGCCTCGCGGTCACGCCACGAACCGAGAATGCTGCCTGCCTGAAATCGTGGCTTTCGCAGATGAAAGAGGAGCCGACTTATCTGTTCGACATTCTCGTAGACGTGAACAAGGCTGCGCGGATGATTATCGACCGCATCGAACCGGACACGCACTGGGAGCCTTACGCTCAGGCGGCGTAACTCGATTGTTAAACCGCATCGCAGCAGAGATGTTGCGGTGCTTTATCATATCCTTATGAGCCATTTGATTATCACATTTATCGGCATCACCCAAGATGATCGGGTCATTATCGAACGGGCGTCGAACAACCTCCGGCCGCAGGAATTCCGAACCATCGAAATCGAACCGCTGACCGCGCTTTATCGCGAAAAGGGCATGGCAGCTTTGGAAGAGGAGCTTCTGTAGCTCTTCTTTCAAGGTATCTGGCAGCAACAACACGGCGGACGTTTTGCCTGGGCCATCGAAAGCTACAGGCATGCGGAATCGGTCGATTCGCATTCGGAGCATCTGCGCTGTTCGGAGAACGAAGAGTACAGAAAGCAACTCATGAAACATATCGCAGAAAACTATCTGCAAAAAATCGCCGTAGAATGAAAACGAGAGTATTGCACTATGCAGCGGGTCGCGACGATCTGATCGTCGCGACCTACAAGGAGGTAACCTTCATCGGCAAGCACGTAGGCTGGTATGTGGAGGACAAAGACGAGGGACATGAAACTGGGACAACATCGCCATTGTCGAGCGTATCGACGGCATCTGCTTCGTCGCGGAGTTCCTGTCGAGGAACTCGGCTTTCGACAAGGAGCATCTTGCGGCCGTCGAGGCCGAG
Organism: uncultured Alistipes sp.; assembly: GCA_910586375.1. Taxonomy (GTDB): domain Bacteria; phylum Bacteroidota; class Bacteroidia; order Bacteroidales; family Rikenellaceae; genus Alistipes. Next base: position 3,733 of record CAJUIE010000054.1, read on the forward strand.
GCCCGCAACCTGCGGGCGGCCATGCAGGAGCGGATTGCATAAAAGCAATGGATTCCCCTGACGTACATTGCGGCATACGAGGCGTTGGGATGGGATGCGCGGCCGCTCAAAGTGCACCGTGCCTATATGCGCGCATTGCGCACGGCGGAAACCCGGGAGCAGCAACGGCTGTTGTGCGAACGAGAAGAGCACCGGAGACAGGCCGAAGAACGGGAGCGGCAGGAGGCTCTGTTTCGAGCGGAGAAAGCGTTTCGAGCCGGCGATTTTATCGCTTCTGAACTCTTCATCGGGCTGTGCGGCAAGTATGGAATCGAGATTCATCCCCGGACGATCGGGATACTGCGAACGCGGATTGCACGAGTGTCTCCGACCCATATTCAATGCAAAAATTGTTGTACTCGCACGCCCTCGGTGGACAAATGCAGCCGGCTGATCGATTGGTTGATGAAAGAACTGCGATAACGGTTTTGAACCGGGATTATTTACAACTTGAATACAGACTATTATGAAAATCATGTGTCCGGAGCACTACGACAAGGTGGTGCGTTATGCGAACGAACTTGGGGATAGCTCCCTGCAAGCGTGTCTTGCCAAACTGAAATTATGGGAGGAGCACTCCCTCCGTCCCTGTGAAATCGAGCTGTACAGAGATTTCGCGCCGTACTCGTTCCTGTTCAAACAGCGTTACGCCGACGGCAGTCTTGGCATCGTCGGCGGGCTGGTTTACCACGGGACACCCGACCGCTCGGCGTGTTACACCATGAACCGCGAGGACCTCTGGCAGACGCATACGCAAATATCGGTCATATCGTTTTTTTCTGCGTCGGGTTTGATTTATTATAACTAATTGGTTATATTTGTGGCGTGATAATTGAATGATGGCAAAGCAGAAGATCAGAGAGGTATTTTATTCGGATGCGTTCGAAGAATTTTTCGCATCGCTCGATAGTCGGGTGCGTGAAAAATACATTTGGACAATACACGCTGTGGAAACCATACGAATACTGCCGACGAAATATGTAAAGAAATTGGAAAATGCCGATCTGTACGAGATGCGTGTATCGGTCGGTACGAATGAGTACCGCACGGTTCTTTTTACGATGAACAGCGACAACTTCATTACGGCGACGGAAATTTATCTGCTGAACAGCTTTTTGAAGAAAGCATCGAAAGATTATAGACGTCAGATCGAGATTGCCGAAAAAATGATAAAAGAGTTCGAATCATGAATATGGACAGAGAAAAACTCAAAGCGAAATTCCACTCCTCGGAGGAGTTGATGGAGCGGTATGTCGGTGCGGCAGGAAGCGAGGCACGGGCCGATATGGAAGCACGGGCCGCGGCATGGTTCTACGGAGAGATACTTCGTGACCGCCGCAAGGAGTTGAAGATGTCGCAGGCGGCACTGGCCGAGAAAATTGGAGCCAAGCAGAGCTATATCGCCCGCATCGAGAAAGGAGAGGTAGACCTGCAACTCTCCTCGCTGCTCCGCATTGCCGGGGCATTGGGCCTGAATCTGCAATTACAGTGAATCAAGATATGACAAAGCAAAAATCGTAAAAGAGGTGGCCAAGGCTACGGGCATAGAAAGCAAGGCGGTATTGTCCGTCGTCGAAGGATTCATGGAGCAGGTGCGTAATTCGCTTATCAACGGAGAGAATGTTTACCTGCGCGGATTCGGCACATTCAACCGGAAGCATCGCGCCGAAAAGAAAGCTCGCAATATCTTGAAGAACACGACGTTGATCGTACCGGCACACGACGTTCCCGCATTCAAGCCGTCATCCGAGTTTACAGAAAAGATGATGTAGTTTTTTCTGCCGACGCGGTTCAATAATTTCGCCCCTGTCAGAGCTTATTCTAACAGGGACGATTTTTTCCCGAGAGACGTCCGCAAAGTTTTTTAATCGCAGTTTTGCCGCCAGCAGCTCTTTTGCACTGATCTCGACTAACTGATGCCGTGCTCCGTTCTTTTCGACAATTTCAAGCGGCAGCACCTTGTCGTCGGGCAGCGTCAGCTTCGGGAGGGCGAAGACCGCCCGCTGCTGCTGGTGCCCCCGGACGATTGCCGGATCGTTGCAGGCCCGGATGATGTCGGCCGGGGTCTGCTGCTGCGCTGTGCGCTTGGTCAGCTTGCGATCGGCGACGACGAATCGGCGGCAGTCCACCTCGAACGAGATGTTCGTCTCGTTGCGAATCAGCGTGTGGATGTAAATCACGTCGTTTGAGACGTAGATTCCGCGCACCTCTACTTCGATGCCGTACTTCTTCGTACGAAACCTTGCCCCCGAAATTACTGAATTATTAAAAGACAGATGACTATGAAAAGCAAAAAAATCAGAATCGCCCTCGTGGCGATCGTCATAGCGTTGTTCGCATCTGCATTCGCGGCCTGCAATGTCTACGAACACGAAGAACTCGAAATCCGACGGTGTCCCCAAGTGCAGGATACGGTCATCACGCCCGGGTGGGATGAGACGGAGTGGTGAATCGACAAAAGAACGGCAACGATTTTTCAGTCGTTGCCGTTCTTGTGATAATCACTTCCCCTGCGGAACGAGCGGTCGGCAATAGGTTTTGTTCACGACCCGATCGCGCATCAAGCGCATGTCGTTGAAATTGCGCGATATGTTCTGGATGATCTCGATATAGTTGTCCGTGCCATCCGGTTTTTCGTAGTAGAATGGTTTGATCGATACGCAGTTCTTGTGCTCGAACAGCGTATTGAGCAGCGTGCGGTCCGAATTGCCGCACGAGTGCCCCATGATATAGATTTGGAACGGGGCCGAATCGATGAACGAAAGCAGTTTGCGGTAGTTGTCCGTCTCCAAATAACGGATGGATTTGATATTCTTCAGGTAGTCGTTATCATTCAACTTGGCAAGCTCCTTATAATCATCGTCCAATTCGTCGCCATAACCGAAGATGATGGGGTTCTTGTCGTTTTCTAATTCCCCATGAATATGGTTGACCTTGAACTCGGAGCCTTTCGGGATATACAGATCGGCCGTGCTTGTGTAGTTGAAGTTCAAGAATAGGATTTGGTCGGGAAGAAGGTAAACATCAGGAACTAAGCCATTGTTTTTATAAACATTTCTAATGTGTTTGGAATAGTTCAACGGCTCGGATAATCCGGGAAGTCCTTCCCGATTTATTATTTGCTCATTATACAAGTCTATATCCGAATGCTTGTCAAGGTATGAATATTCGTATTTGTTAAGAAATTCTATTATTGCCTCTCGAGGATTAGTTGCCATAAATTTCATCCGTTCCGACAGAAAATCCTTGAATTTGCTATTACCGCCATTGGAAATGTCTTGGGCCGAAAACGGTTCGTAGATTGCCTCCCGAATACTTTCGATCTTCAATTCCGGTTTGATAAAATCGGTTTGAATAAGAGCTAAATAAACAATAAAGTTATCTTCCAATAGTTTCAACTCCTCGTTGAGCTTATTCGGGTCGGCATATTCACATCCGTTCTGCTTGAATATTTTTGTCAACCAACGATAATACACAGCTTCAATATCTACCCAATTATAAGTATCTACTGCATTATTGATCTCTTCGAAAAATTTGCTGGAGTATTTTAACTTTAGTTTTTTTAAAATATCATCTATGCAATTCCTTGCAAAATAAGAAAACCGATCATCCAAGACAAGCGACCGAACTTGATTCAATCGTTTCCTGCTTTCCGAATCGGGTACTTCATAAATACACAGACCATCATCTACTTTCATCCCATCGTCATGGATCAATAAGTTTGATCGCATGTTATGATAACCTTTAATAAAATCTCTATAACTCGTAGGCAGCCCGTGCGCCAAATCGAACCCGTTGCCGATAAGTATGATTCTGTTCATCATAATCTACCATGTTTTAGATATAACAAAGTTAGGCATTTCCCTGTAAGAGAATATACGCAAACCGATATTTTCTCCGCCCTCAGACAGCAAAGATAGGCACGGCTTACGACGCGTCAAGGCTTCAAGCCTTGCCTTCAGTCGTTCGCCGCGCCATGTCATTCTTTGCTGGCCGGGCGTTCCGGCAGTGTAAAATATCGATGTTATGCAATTGCTTACAGAAGAAATCATCGCGAAATTCGAGGCGCATCCGTTCCTCTCGTAAGAGGAGAAGGGATCCGATGCCGAGGTTCTTGTCAAGTATTTCAATCCGATGGGAGCCGGGACATGGCTCATTACCGGGGCCGAACGGGAGGGCGACGACTGGCGATTGTTCGGCTATTGCTATCTGTTCGAGTAGGAATGGGGCTACGTGATGCTCTCCGACTTGCAAGAAATACGATTGCCGTTCGGCCTCACCATCGAACGGGACCTGTATCTCTCCGAACCAGCAACGGTAAAGGATTCGGCCTATTGAGTCCTGAATGCAAGGTGCAAACGGAGGAGCAGGCCAATCCTCCCTTTGCTCTTACTTCAAAGCCTTTCTGAAATTTCGTTCTAAAATTTCGAATATGGCTGTTTGCGGGTAGAGAAACTTCCCACCGATAGTCGTATAGGGTATGATTCGCTCGTCCCGATAGGTTTGCAACGAACGCTGACTGATGCGGAACATCTCCCGAACTTCTTCTCCCGTCAGATACACTTCGTTGAAGATCGACGGACGATGTTCGTCGAGCAATTTGTCGAGCGCAGCGATCGTCTGAACGGCTAATCGTTTCAACTCTTTATAATCCTCGGACATCCGGGTGATGCAGTCTTTCATTGTCTTGGGAGCATCAAATTAGACCTCAGAATCTTATGAATATCCGACTCTCGATAATAAACTTTCTTTTCCAACATGGAATAGGGGATATAACGCTGTTGTCGGTAATAGTTCAATACACGTTTGGAAACATGCAAAGCCTTGCATACCTCCTCCGAGGTCATCCATCTGTCCGGCTGCATCCGTGTCGACAATGTTGACAAGCTGGCTATCCGCTCGCTTATTCGGATTATCAGTGCCCGCAATTCCTCGTATGCTCCGGTTTCAATCAATGTAAAATCCATGAAATATATTTTGGTCACGAAATCATTCTGATAACCGTATTCCATAGAACTTATATTGTCCGTGTCCGCTACTGTCCGTCTGCGGCCGTTCCTTAGAATCTACAACGCCATGCTTTTCTCTACGATTTGCATGTCCCGCATGATCGAAGAGTCGAGAATGCGCGCATAGTGATGGGGCATATTCGTATCGCTGTGACCCAACATTTTGGCGACATTGTCGATGGTTGCACCGCCGGCAAGCGTCAGCGTACCGAACGTATGTCGGGCCGTGTGCATCGACAAGTGTTTCGTGATCCCGCAGATGTCCGCCACTTCTTTCAGATAGGCGTTCATCTTCTGATTGGATAGCACTGGGAAAAGCACGTCATGCGTCTGGCAATAAGGATGCTCCTTATATAGGTCCATGATTTCACGTGCCGCGCTCATCAACGGAATATTGCAGATGTTGCTTGTTTTCTGTCGGGCTTTCCGAATCCACTGCATTCCGTTCATATCCGTAACGATGTGTTCTCGTTTCAATTGCTTGATGTCGCTGAAATCCAGTCCGGTCAGACAACAGAAACAAAAGATGTCGCGCACCTGGGCGATGCGAGGAATCGTAATCTGTTTTTCTTTCAACCTTTTGAGCTCGTGTTTTTCCAGAAAATCCTTGTCGACGCGGTCGAAGTGGAATTTGATATTCGCAAACGGATCTTTTTTCAGATAACCTTTCGACAGGGCGATGCGGGTGATCTGTTTCAGATTTTTGAGGTATTTCGTTGTCGTATTGTGGCAGCAGCGGCGCTCCGTTTTCATGTAAAATTCGTAATCTTCGACGAACTGCCCGGATAGTTCATCCAGATATATGTCGTCTTTGTTGTAGGTTCTTTTGATGAACTCCTCGGTCAGACGATAGCAGGTCAGGTGCCGCTGCACCGTGCCGGGTGCGATGTCTATTCCCGACAGCCGGCGATATTTTTCGTTGTGTTCGTTGAAAATCTCCAATAGGGTATGCCGCTCCGGTTTGTCGCGTCCCAGATAACGATCCATGAGCGTGTGTGCCGTAAGCTCGACGCCTTCGAGTTCCAACTCCCTGCGGATGCGCATGATATTGGTCGTAATCGCATCCAGACATACATTGAGGCTCTTGCCCTCCTTCGAAGTATTTTCTGCCCGGTCCTTTGCTGTGCTCCAATTATTCGGTTTGATCGTATGCTTGACCGAAGCTTCGGCACGTGAGCCGTCGATGGTCAGTCGCATGAATACGGGGGCTTCGCCCGCCTTGTTGAGTTTCGTCCTGCGGATGTAGAAAAGCAGGTTGAAGGTAGTCCTTTCCATAAGCACTGTTTTTTAGGTTGCAAAGTTAATTCGCAATCTGTTGCCTTGTTGCGCAAAGCTATGTAATACAGTGTATTATGGCCTTATTCGGTGGACTTTTGCAAGGCTCGTTCCGGTACACCGAATAAGCCTCTGCCAACTCGCATTTTCATGCGTTTTTCTGCCGAACCGTATAAAAAAAAAGACACCGCAATTGTTGATTTGCAGTGTCTTTTCTTTTTTTGCGGCCTCCCGTTTTGGGCTCCTTCTTTTTCGTGGACCTAGATGCGGGACTTTCTCTGTACCCCTC
>CAJUIE010000055.1 GCA_910586375.1 uncultured Alistipes sp.
GTATAGGGGGAGTAGCCGAAGAGGTTGCGCCCGCGCGAGAGGGCCGTAAGTTTCGAGACGTCGCCGATGGCCTTATGGATGGTTTCGAGGCGCGTCCAGGGGTTTTCGCCCAGGTAGCGCATCACCGAGTCGGGCACGGCACCGCCCCAGACTTCCAGGGCATAGAACTTCGCATCTTTGTAATAGGGCAGGCAACGGTCGATCTGCGCCTGGGTCATGCGGGTCGCGAATGACGACTGCTGGCCGTCTCGCAACGTAAGGTCTCTGATTTTGAGTGTTTTGGCCATATTCTGTTGTATGGTTTGAGCCTGTATTTCGTTGTTCAGGAATATTTTTCGGCACTCAAAGGTAGGCGTTCAGGTCGGATATTCCAACTATATGAGGCGCTTTTTTGCAAAAATGCGTCGCTGGAGTTCTTAAGGCGGGCCGCAGCCATCCCCGGGCGGAGGCCCGCAACTTGGGCGTTGCGTTCCGTCCGCTGGCTGCAACCCGAAAATACATGTTTCGACCTCTGGTCGATCGAGCCGCAGCCATCCCCGGGCGGAGGCCCGACACGTTGTGTCTTGCCCCGCTGGCTCCGGCTCTTCATTCCTGCACGCAGCGAACGGGGAAACCGTACGCACGGCTGTCGCCGCTCTCAGGGTGTACGTTGGTACTGAAGAAGATCAGGAGCGACCCGTGCACACCCCACGCCGCGTTAGTCGAACTGCTCCAGGCGCCGCCGTATGCGCCCACATTGTACAGGCCGCCGGTATCGCTGGTGCGGCGCCCCGAAGCGGGGTAGAAGTCGCTATCGCTGGCCAGACAAAAAAAAGACCGATTCTACTGATCGGCCTCTTTTTTATGGGTGTACTCCTGCAAGACGTAAGTCGTGAAGATCGGAAAGAACATCATGCCCAGAGAGGGCAGCAATACGCACGTGACCTTGCCCACAGCCGTGACCGGAAAAATCGCAGCCCCGACGGTCGTAACATTCATCCAGGCCCACCAAAGAGCATTGCCAAAGCCGTCGAGCTTGTCGTTGACCGGCTGCTCGTAGTCATAAAAGACCAGAGCAGAAATATAGGTAAAAACAACAACCGTAAAGACATAAGCGGCCAGCAGACGCCGCATACGGGTGCCCTCCACAAGCCAGCGCACAATGATCACCATAGCCAGAAAGGCACGCAGCAGCGGCAGCAGCCCTACGATCATGCCCCAGTCATGGGTCAGATGTCCGCCCGACCAATGGATGATGTTAAGCCACGGAATCGAAATCAGCAAGTAGAACAGATGCCGTCCGAAAAAGCGGCCCCGCTGTTCCGAAGCGGCCCAGCGGACAAAAAAATCGCACAGAAAAATGATGCAGACGACCAACTGAACAAGCAGATAAGGCCGCGAAAAATGGGTGTGGTCGCCGCCGATGATCTCCACCGAGAGGGCCACCAAAAGCGCTATGCCGGCCAGAACGGTCAAGATTTCCAGCAGGTTGCGACGGGCAGGTGCGGTTGTTGCGTGAGCCATGCAAGAATATCGTTAGAGAATTTCACGCTCCCCCTACACTCAAATTCGGTGCCAGCCCTCCCGCACGTCCTCCCGGAGCCAAAAACCGGCACTGCCCAAATCGATTTTCAACCTCCGGACACGCTTTTTCCGAAAAAGATTTTGCACAAAAGAAAAATTACATTACCTTTGCACTCGCTCCCGACAAATGGCAGGGGGCATATGGCGAAGGAGGCATATGACGAAGGAGGCATATGACGAAGGAGGCATATGGCGGGATAGCTCAGCTGGTCAGAGCGCATGATTCATAATCATGAGGTCGAGAGTTCAAGTCTCTCTCCCGCTACCTGAAAATCAAGCACTTACAACGTTGTAGGTGCTTTTTTTGTGCCGAAATGTTGACTAATCGGGAAAAATAGACCACCTTTGTGTGGCATTGGGACGATATTGGATCGCTCTGTAATGTCCCCCACCACGCGCAAAAAACTTGCACACGACATGGCGACTCTCTCCCTCCGTCTGGATCGCCGCAGGGCCAAAGCCCGCGGTCTCTACCCCATTCAATTTCTCCTCTCCCACAAAAGCAGCGTGACCACCATCGGCACCGGCATAGCCATACGGCCCGAACACTGGAACGGACAGATCAACAAGGCCGTCGTGCCCAAATGCCCCAACGCCCGGGCGATAAACCTCATCCTCGAGGAGCTCTACTTCAAATACAGCAACGCCCTGCGCAAGCTGGAAATCAACGACCAGATTGCCGGCAAAGGCGTCACGGAAATCAGGCGTATGCTTCTCGGCCCCCAGACGAAGGAGCCCCGCGAGTTAATGACCGACTACTTCCGGCGCTTTGCAGCTACCCGCCGCACCGACAGCAGTCAGGCATCCTACCTCTACACCCTGAAGGTCCTCCGCGAGTTTGGCGGCAACGACATACCCTTCGACACCGTGGATGCCGGCTGGCTCAAAGCGCTCGACACCCACCTTGCCGAACAACATCTGAGCGTCAACACCCGGGCCATCCATTTCCGCAACATACGCGCGGTAATCAACGGTGCCATCGACGAAAAACTACTGGGGCTCGATGCCTACCCCTTCCGCAAGTTCAAGATCGCAACCGCCCACAAGGAAAAAGAGGCTCTCAGCCGCGAACAACTGCTCCGGGTAATGGCATACAGCACGCCCAATCCGCTCCTGCAGGTCGCCCGGGATATGTTCATGCTCTCCTTCTACCTGTGCGGCATGAACCTCATCGACCTTTTTCTGCTGGAGCGTCTGCACAACGGCCGCGCCCACTTCGTCCGCACGAAAACCGCGGGCCGGAATCCCAGTCCCGTTTCGCTGCTCGTGCAGCCCGAGGCTGCCGCGATCATCGCCCGCTACGCCGGGCAGGAGCACGTGCTCCGGTTTGCCGAAGAGCACATGGCCTACTCCACCTTCCTCAACCGCATTCAAAAAGCCATGCGGGCCATTGCCGCGGAGCTCGGAATCGAAGCAATGACCTTCTACACCGCCCGCCACACCTGGGCAACGATGGCCGACAGAATCGGGATTTCCGAAAAAGAGATTACCAAAGCCCTCGGACATGCCGACCGTTCGATCGCCGCAAGGTACTACATCGCCTACGACTGGACAAAGGTCGACCGGGCCAATCGTCAGGTAATCGATTACCTCCTCGAAAAAGAGTCTCCAAACCGCTGACCGCCCCCTCTCCCCCCCTCCCCCGCACGCAGACATCCAAACCTCCAACAACGCGCAACAGGAAGAGGCGCAGGAGCGCCTGCCCCGACAACAAACAACCCCGACCTCCTGAAAGGCCGGGGCGTTGTGGTGTCCCCGCAAGGCTCGGGCGGGGACTGCAATCAAAAAGATATGGAACTAACAGAGCCTTATAGCGAATCCGCTACCCGTCTTATTCGGTCGGCCAGGTCGCACAGAGCGCCCTTGAACTGCGCCAGCTCGGCGTCAGTCAGCGAGACAGGTTTCCCGTTGCCGTCGATGCCTCGCAGCTTATTGTAGAGCCACGACGGCGATTTGCCAAAATATTTGTCTGAGTACTTGATAAGCATCCCGTAGTATTAAGGTAATTGATCAAGTTCCATATCCTTTTACATATGCTTCTGGATGGACAATTTTATAACCAGACAACTGAAGCGCATTTTTCGAATAAAAACAGATTTGGATAGGTGGGCACAGGTCTAAAAATGCAGCATGTCGAGCATGGAATTTTATAGTATCTGTATATTTTGACGGCAGGCGTCTGCTTCCAGTACCAGATACCCGAGTTGCCTCGAATGGAAATTTTCCGATCCGACGAAGATACTCTATAACTCGAGCAACCATCGTCTGGCCCTCTTTATAGAGACCTTTTTCTGCCATTATTTTGATAACCTCTCGAAATAGGTTTAAATGCTCCGGATTGTCCACTAAATCCAAACATTTTTCGTCTCTGATATAAGTTGCTTGGCAAATTACGTAATTGGTTTTGAGACTCTCTTTTCCCCACCAATGAGCGTTGTCGATGAAATACTCCCAAAAATAATATCCTTCTCCTAACCATGCACTCCTCCTATTGCAGAAGAAAGGGCCGTCGGCTTCAATTCGATCTGGATTTCCCCTATCAGTGAGCGTTTGGTATACCGTTACTTCCATCGGTATGATATTACTCGATAACGGTATTCTGTTTCAGCATCGGACCTAAACTTGCCAAATTGAGCGTGGGTAGAATGATGCCCGGAATGTTAGCTTGTGTAGTTATCATGCTGACGTATCCGCGTACATAGGGGAACAGAATGGCAATGCTGTTGATGTAGAAAAATTCCGGTATTTCATCCGCATTATGAATGTCGTTGATGTGGAATATTCCCCGGCATTGTATTTCTACGAGAGGTTGTTCGAATTCATCGTTTGTTACTTGCACGATGAATGTCAGTTCGTAGTTCGATTCTGCACTCTCGAAAAAACCTTTGACATCGAATGATAAATCAAGTTTGTTATCCGAAGGTTTATTCTCCAAATTAATATTTACCTTGTCGAAGTAATAATTAGTGATGGAGAATGCTGCTTTAGGCATATTGCATTGCATAATGATAGTGGTTTGAAATGATAAAAAAACCCGAAGTTTCCTCCGGGTTAAAACATGTTCCTATATTATTGAGAGGACTGTTTCTTGTTTGTGATCGTGTCTGATAATTATAGCAATACGGTTCCGTCCCCGAAAGAAGTTCTTCAACGGTTATGCCGACATCGTCGTATTCGGCTGTCGCCTCCCAATCTTTCAAGATTTCGTCTTTCGTGTGAGTGGCGAAATACGTTCGTAATTCAGCTAAAAGACTATTCATAATTACCATGTTATTGCGTGCAAATATATGCAAATAAAATTCCAAATCCAAATATCGGAAATGATTTTTCGTATATACATCTGACATATAAAATTTTATGTCGTAAATTTTACATAGTGCTTATAATGGCGAAACGCCTTGCAGGCCCTCCAGAAAGCCACCTCCACGTCAGAACCCCCACAGCACGACGCCCAGCTGCACGCCGGCGGTGGGCTGGAGACCCCGCGGGGTATAAGCCGCGCCGACGCCCGCCGTCAGGGCAAAACGATGGCGCTTCGTCTGCGTGCGGGTGATCGTATGGGTGCGGTTGTATACCTCGATCCAGTCCAGCGACGGCCCCAGCTCCCCCACCACCGGCCCCGAGACCTGAGCCCGGTAAAGACTATCTTCATAAGTGCGCGTCTGGACCTCCAGCGCTATCTGCACGCTGTCGCCCGGACTTGTCGGAATTTCCGACAGGCTGCCCGAGTTGTCCGGGATTTCCGAACCACTGCCAGCGGTTGCATTTTCTGCAACAACTGGCGCCGGGGCCGGAGCAAAGAGCAGGCGCGGAACGTTGACCGTCACCGCACGGCGGGTCGTGGCCGCGACGCTCGCCGGTCGCTCGTAATAAATCGTATCGATGCGCGTCTCCACACGCGGCGTCTGCGCGGCGTGCATCGTCATCCGGCCCGCCGCGAAGCCCGCGACGAAGAGAGCCAAAAGCAAAATAATCTGTTTCATAACATACACAAAAAAAACGGTAACTCCGAAAATACCGGAATTACCGCTGAAATTTGCATTAATCGACTGTTACTTCGCCAATCCGTATTGTTTAAGTTTACAGAGGTCATTTACAGGCGACTTCAATAACAACTCCCGAATCTTCTGAAGGTCTGCCTCTTCAAGATAACCAATATATTCGGCCTCTTGCAAAATACGGGTGGTCTCAATGTCGCGAATGTTATAACAATCTACATATCTGAATTTTCCATCCAAAAAAACATATTTTTCGGGATAAATGCACCACTGGAACGGTGCTATCTGGCGGGCAAAATGGACGTTTACCTCAGAATTTATCAGAGAAACACCTACGTAATTACCCTCGGCATCCACCCCCACGACGACAAAATATTTCGTTCGAGAATTGGCATGGTGTCCTTTGGGCTTCACTCCGTCCCGCGGATAAAACACCATCTTAAAGACACTGCCCATGCACACCTGAACCTTCCGAAGAGCCTCAATATCGCCAAGTTGCATCTCTACCGATTATTTATCGAACTCAAGAGCATCGGACAGATAGGCGAGGACTTCCTCAGAGGCACCGTTCTCCTTGGCAATAAGGAGATTGTCCATCACATGGCTGCCTTCATTGTCATAGGCACTTTTCCACGCGTTGTCATGCGTTTTTTCCATCAAAGAATTAAAATCCATCTTCGACACAACGTCAATAGCAGCATTCAGGCACTCAACATTGGAAGCGGACAAGCACTCCATATCCGGGTGTTCTTTAGAGGAAAAACTCTCATATTGGCTCTCTATAGGATCCGCCAGCCGGGACAAAAGCCCCTCATCGTAATAGCGATATGAATCCTGATCGCCCCTCGCGACTTTCAGGACATCATAAATCAATGAAGGAACCGGTCCGAACGGAAGCGCTACAATCTTATCGTTGAACAACGGTAAGGCATATTTGACCAAGTGATCTTTCTGGGCATAAAATGCCGTTTTCACGATGTGATAAACATCGCGACACCCTTCTGGCATCTCGTTCAGAATATACAACAGAACGGCCTTAATACGCCTTATGTCCATTTCTCGCATCATCGTCGTAGGAATACGCAATTCTTCTTTAATATGCAAATTTAATACTTAAAATGAAAAAATGCAAAAATCGGATACGATCATTCCGGTATGTCAAAGAACCTGTTATGCGAATTGCATGCCGGTCTACTCAACTCATCGCGTCATGGGTTTATACTGGCCGCCGCGCATGGAGAGCTCCTGCCGCCGCTGCTGGCCCTGCGAGTTCTTATAACCGATATGTATCCAGCGCGGCGTGCCGGCAGCGTCCTCGTCTTCGGAAATCAGCTGATCGAACGCCCGCCCGGCGAGCCACTCCCGGCAAAAAGACTTGAATGCGCCCAGCCGCCCGTTCTGAGGAACAAGGTCCAGAGCCCACCCCGCACAATGGGCCGAGGCCGACGACCCGCCGACAGCCCGGTTGAGCCGAAAACCCCGATAACCCGACGTGACACGCAGCGCCGGCGTCCCCCACCCTTCGTGCGCACACCGCACGGCCCACGCTTCGCGCAGGGGATCGGCCAGACGGGACACGGTCATTTCGAGGTTGGCCCGGTGCTCGTCCGTGGGCGTGTTGTCCAGACCCAGACGCCGCGCCGTCGCGGAGCGCGTGAGCTCCTCTATCGAAAAGTATTTCATGATTGTGCGGGGTTGGTGCATTCTCCGCCCTCGATCCTGCCAAAAGGGGGCTGCCGCCGGTCGCAGCCGAGGACCTTGCATTTGAAGATTCCCAGTGCCGTATTGGCCGACGAGAGGCGGTCGTTGCGCTTGCGAAGTTCGTTGTTGTCGCGATAAAGGGCATCGATCTTGCCGTCCTTGGCGTCGAGCGAGGTTTTAAGCTCGGCGCACCGCACTTTCCACTCGTTGGCCACGCCCTGCCACTCCTCGATGACCGATTTCTCGTTGTCCAGCTGCCGGGCCCGTTTGTTCTCCCGGTAATAAAGCAGCGCCGAGACGATGCCGCCCGTCGAGAGCGCCGAAACGACTGCCGCAATAATCGTTGTCCAATCCACAAACTACATAATTTAAAAATGAAACATATAAAAAACCCGAGCCTCCGCGGGGGCAGGTTTTCGGCTCTCAAAGAGCCGCCGGGCCGCAGCCAGCCCGGGGCATTTGCGCCGTTCGCTGGCGCCGGCTCTTTGTAGTCTTCCGCGGCGGGGGCCCGCAGACCTGAGGGTCAACTCTCCTTTTGAGCGGGATTTTTTCGGCGGCGGCCGGGGGGGGGCACGCTGGAAGCGTGAAGCCGCCGCCGAAACAACGCGGAGCGTTGCAGTCCTGTTCTTCTTCGGGCCGGAGCCACCCCGGGCGAAGGCTCGCCCGACAACAAGTCGGGTTTTCGATAATAGGTCGCAGAGCCCTTATCCGGTTCTCTCTATTGCGGCCCCCGGGCATTTGTGCCTTCGCCGTCTCCGGCTCTCGAAAAAACAGTCGCCAGACTGGCGGGCCGCAGCCTCTGCCCCGCGGAGGCCCGCAAAAAACAGCGTCCCCCGCTGGCTCCGGCCCGAAAAACTTTTTTGCTTCCGGCAGGTTTTTTGTTATCTTTGCAAGGTCATCCAATGACATTGGAAGTCTGCCAGGCGCGGATTCTGCGGAGCCGTTGCAGCAGGCGACCTCTTAGGCCGACCCCCTCCCGTTTCATTACGTACGACGGTGCAGCAGGTCGGTCATTTTTTTACTTATCTACAACAGAATACAGAATATATCGTTTACCTGCTTCGGCTCGGTCATTATACGCCACCTTGAAATAAATCCCCCTGCCGGTTTTATCTTTGTACCGAAAAAACATCTCCTTTCCATCCTTCCGCTCCTTATAGACCTTGTGGTCTGTAGGCACATACTCGGCTTTGGCCAGTATGCGGTCGATGTGAACCATCGAGGAACGGCTCATATACTTACCGCTCAGGGTCAGCATGGCATCGCGCGCGACGTGCTCAAGCCCCTTGCGGGTAAATCCGACATCGATAAACTTGTTGTCGGCCTCGAGAAGCACCGATTTATTCGCCAAATTGCGGTGCATGGCATTTGCAACGCTCTTATACTCGGCCCTTACGGCGGCCTTGCGCCCGGGCGAGAGATCGCCGTACTCCTTGCGTACGCCGTTCTCCGTGTAGATGTTGCCCTCCCACTTCGAAGCCCGCAAACTCCCCGCTCCTTTACCCATTCCCCAGCTCTTTTGCACGGCGTTTGCACGCCTCGC
The DNA here is from genome assembly GCA_910586375.1 of uncultured Alistipes sp. Taxonomy (GTDB): domain Bacteria; phylum Bacteroidota; class Bacteroidia; order Bacteroidales; family Rikenellaceae; genus Alistipes. The sequence goes on from CAJUIE010000055.1 coordinate 8,806, forward strand.
AGAAGGCATTATAGACGTCGAGCTCCGCAGGCCTGGTGTCGCGCTGCCGCAGGATCGCCAGCTCGTCCGAAACCGTATAACGCTCCCGGATCAGAGCCTCCACGCGCTCTTCATACCCCACAACCACAGCCGGCAGGGGCTCATAACGCACCCGGATGCACGCCCCCGCATCCTCATACACCGCCCGCGTATTTTCGGGGACCGGACCCTCGGGATAAACCACCTCCCGATACCCCGCAGCACGCAGACGCGCAGCACGGGGGTTGGCGATAATATATCCGTCCTTTTCAACCACCGACGGCGCCCACTCGGGGCGGCCATCGACCATTTTGGCGTATTTCATCTATTCTCTGAAAATAATCTCCACACCGGACTTGCCCACACTCAGGTCCCGGCCACCCGCCGAACAGAGCAGCGGCGGCAGGCAGGCATCATCGAAGGGCTGCTGCGAGGCACTGTCCAGCCACACACACCCCTCCGTAAGGTTCCGGGCCACAAACTCCGCGGCGCACAAGCTCTTCATCGCAGCCGGAACCACGAAATCCTCCGGCGCCCCGCCGTGCCAGAGTGCCGACGCCTCCGCAGCCCCCAGCGCCGCGCCGAAAGCCCGGAAAAGAGCCACATCGCCCCGGTTGAGCAGCGCCGGGCCCCACGACCCGATATACAGCGTCTGGTTATCCTCGAGCACCTCGGCCAGGCGTTTCGTGCCCGCAAGCGCGCCGTCGAAATAAACCGTCAGCGTGCGCGCCGAAGCGTCGACGACCTCCACCAGATGGTGCCACGGCCCCACCTCCAGCGACCCCACAGCAACAATATCGTTGGTCATGCCCACGATCAGCTCGCCCTTCTGCACGTAAGCCCGCGGAGCCCGGACCAGCGGATAACTCGAAAACAGAAACTGGTTATCCAGAAACTCCGTGCCCGGGTCATGCACCCGGAACAGACACTCGAACGTCCGGCTGCCCGAAAGCGCAAAACCGGCGTTACTCAAATACCCCCCGCGAAAACCCACGCCCTGCTGCATGGTGCGCGCCTGACGGCAAGCGGCGACGCGCGACGCCGCGGCCTGCGTTTCCAGCAAGAGGCTACTCATACCACACGATCGTTACGGCGCCCTGACGGAAATAAAGGTCATACGTCCGCCCCGGCTGCGGGATGCGCCACCCCACGATGGGAACATCCGCCGGCAGCGTCAGCTCCGTGGGGACTGCCCCCGAGCGGAACCGAACCACCGACACCTCCGCAGAATCCGCCACCGAGACGATCGACAGCGACGCCACCTCCCCGCACTCATAAATGCGGTTGCCCGCCACCGACAGCTCAACCTCCGGGCCTTCCAGCTGCTCCACTACCACCGACGGGGCCGGGTCGCCTTTCGGACCCTGTTCGCCCTGTGGGCC
>CAJUIE010000056.1 GCA_910586375.1 uncultured Alistipes sp.
GATTCACTCATCCGCTCCAGCGCCATCGACATCATCGTCATCGACTCTGTGGCAGCTCTTACGCCCAAGGCCGAGATCGAGGGCGAGATGGGCGACGCGAAGATGGGCTTGCAGGCCCGCCTCATGTCGCAGGCCCTGCGCAAGCTCACGTCGAGCATTGCCAAGACCAAGACGGTCTGCATCTTCATCAACCAGCTGCGTGATAAGATCGGCGTGGTTTATGGCAACCCCGAGACCACGACGGGCGGTAATGCGCTGAAGTTTTACGCTTCGGTGCGCATCGACATCCGCCGCGTGTCGGTCATCAAGGATGGTGAGGAGCAGCTGGGCACCCGTACGCGGGTGAAGATTGTGAAGAACAAGGTGGCGCCTCCGTTCCGCCGTGCGGAGTTCGACATCATGTTTGGCGAAGGCATTTCGAAGATCGGCGAAATCATCGACTTGGGCGTCGACTACGGCGTTATCAAGAAAGCCGGCTCGTGGTTCTCCTATGGCGATAAGAAGATTGGTCAGGGCCGTGATGCCGTGAAGGAGCTGCTCCGGAGCGACGAAGCCTTCGCCGCCGAAATCGAAGCCAAGGTCCGCGAGGCCATGAGCAGCCACGAAGAGTAGCCTATGGGATACACTGCCGAGGATGAAACTCTGATCCAGGAGAAGTGGGAGGGTCTGCTCGCCGCCTGCACGAAAATCTGCAAGAACGACGAGGACCGCAACCTGATAAAACGGGCATTTTTCCTGGCCAAGGAGGCCCACGAGGGGGTACGGCGCCGCAGTGGCGAGCCATACCTCCTCCATCCTATTGCAGTGGCCCGCATCGTGGTCGATGAAATCGGCTTGGGCGTGAAGTCGGTCGTGGCGGCGCTCCTGCACGATGTGGTGGAGGATACGGAGTACACCGTGGAGGACATGGAGCGTATTTTCGGCCCCAAGATCGCCTCGATGGTCGACGGGCTGACGAAGATGTCGGGTGTCTTCAATGCCGACACTTCGGAGCAGGCCGAGTATTTCCGCAAAGTACTGCTGACGCTTTCGGACGACGTGAGGGTGATTCTCATCAAGATCGCCGACCGTTTGCACAACATGCGCACGCTGGGCTCGATGCCCATGAACAAGCAGATCAAGATCACGGGCGAGACAATCTACCTCTTCGCTCCGCTGGCTTATCGTCTGGGGCTTTTTTCGATCAAGAGCGAGCTCGAGGACCTCTGCATGAAGTACCGCTTTCCGCAGCAGTACGCCGAAATTACGCAGAAACTACAGGAGAGCGAGGCTTCGCGCAAGGAGTATATCGACAAGTTCTGCGCCCCGATTATCGCGGCACTCAACCGCGATGACTTCAATTACGAAATTTCGGGCCGGGTGAAGAGCGTCTACTCCATCTGGAGCAAGATGCAGCGCAAGCAGATCCCTTTCGAAGAGATTTACGACCTGTTCGCTATCCGTATCGTTTTTAAACCTTTGCCATTCCCCTCGGAGAAGACGCAGTGCTGGCAGATATACTCCACAATCACAGATATTTATACGCCTAAGCCCGATCGGCTGCGGGATTGGATTTCGATGCCTAAGGCCAACGGTTATGAGGCGCTCCATTCGACCGTCATGGGGCCCGATGGGGTGTGGGTCGAGGTGCAGATCCGCACGCAGCGTATGGAGGACATCGCCGAGCGCGGATTCGCGGCTCACTGGAAGTACAAACAGGCCACTATTTCGCAGGATGAAGACGAGTTCGACAAGTGGCTCAAGCAGATACGTGCGGCACTGAACAGCCCGACGGAGAATGCCGTGGACTTTCTGGATAACTTTAAACTGTCGCTGTATACGTCTGAAATAGTGGTGTTTACTCCTAAGGGAGAGTCGCGGAAAATGCCTTACGGAGCTACGGCACTCGATTTTGCTTACGACATCCATTCGAAGATCGGCAACAGCGCTATAAGCGCCAAGATCAACCATAAGCTCGAGCCGATCACCACGCAGATCAATACTGGCGATCAGATCGAAATCATTACGGCCGATAATGCACGTCCCCGGCCCGAATGGCTCGACGTGGTGACGACGGCCAAAGCCAAGCAGGCGATCAAGAGCTTCCTGAAGCGCGAACGCCAGAACAACATCGAGCGGGGTATGCACCTGCTCGACGAGCGTATGAAGGCGCTCAATATCAACCTCAGCGGTCGGGTTTTACGCAAGATCGTTCCTATTTACGAGTGCAACAACAAGGAGGAGCTTTATAGTAAGATCGGTGCAGGCATCGTCTCGCTCGACAACCTCGAAAAGATTCTCAAGGTTAATTCGAAACGCAAAATATTGAAATTCTGGACGCTCTTCATTCCCAAGAAATCGGAGGAGGAGAGCGACGAGTCGGTTTTCGATACAAATCCGGCAACCAGCGAAATGGCGCATGCCGATCCGCAGTTCGTGATGGCCGAGTGTTGCAAACCCATACCGGGCGACAAAGTGGTAGGGTATCGCGATCCGGAGACTGGCAATATCGTCGTCCACAAAGCCTCGTGCGAAGAGCTCAACCGTTTGGCGTCGCAGCATGGCCGCAACATTGTCAAGGAGCAGATCAAATGGTCGCAGCACAAAGCCATGTCGTATTTAGTGACTATCGGGTTGCGGGGGATCGACCGCACGGGTCTGCTGCTCGATTTGGCGCGGGTGGTAAGCGACGATTTCAACATCAACATCCGCGAAGTAAATATCCACAGCCATGACGGCATTTTCGAAGGCGGCGTCAGCCTCTATGTGAAGGATGCCGGAAGTCTCCAGGCCGTAATGGACAAGATGCGCAAAATAAGGGGGATAGAGAGCGTAAAACGCACGATGAATTGATTGCTATGGAAGACTTGGTGCCTATTCTGTGGGTGGTTGTGGCTGCGGGAGCTATGATTTATAACGCCACGACAAAAGCCCGCGGTAAGAAACGGCGGGCGCACCCTGCCGAACCCGCCCAGAGCGAGGCATGGCCTGCAATGGAGCTGCCGAAGGAGCAGCCTGTGAGCTCCAAAGTGCCGCATCATGCTTCGGAGCCTCTTCGCAGAGGCCTGGAACGCCCGAATCCGACCTCTGCAAGGCCTGGTTTCGTCAAAACAGTTGTAGATTCCTCTGTTGATACTGGAAGAGGAGCAAGCTCCGGCAAACAGTCTTCTGTTAAGACTGAAATGCCCGAAGAGGCGCAACAGATGAGCGATGCAACGATCAACGACACATTCGATCTGCGTCGCGCGGTCATTTATTCGGAACTGCTCAAGCCGAAATTCGACGAATAAATTTCACGGGGAATCTTGGGAAATAGCACCTTGCGCCTTGCTCTGCTGGTTATAGCTCGTTAATATTTTTCGCGATTCTGGCAGAAGTGGATGTGCCGGATACGCGGGGCGGGAATGCGGTAACACTTTTGCGCTGCGTTCTTGACATTCTGCCTCTTTTTTGTCATTCTGAGGAGCTGTAGACGACGAAGAACTGTGTAACGTCGTCCCGCGTCACTATCGTTCAGAATGGCAGCCCAAAGGCTGGCGAACCATAGCGCCCAGCCTTGCGGAGGCTTGCCTTCATCGGCCACGACTCAAGGAGCCGAATCGATAATTTATTTCACTAAATATAAACTTCATGGCATCTGTTTTTTCACGCATTATCGCTGGGGAAATCCCTTCGTACAAAGTCGCCGAGAGCGACAACTATTACGCATTTCTTGACATTAATCCGCTGACGAAAGGGCATACGTTGGTTGTGCCTAAGCAGGAAATCGACTATATTTTCGATATAGATGACCAAACATTGGCGGGCATGATTCTCTTCGCCAAAGGGGTTGCAGCCAAAATTAAGCGCGAAATAGCGTGTTCCAGAGTCGCAATGGTGGTTTTAGGGATGGAAGTTCCTCATGCACATATCCATTTGATACCGATTCAGAGTGAAAAAGAGGTCGATTTTCATCGGGAAAAGCTCCATTTGGCTCCAGAGGAGTTTCAGGAAATCGCCTCGAAACTTTCGCGATAGGGCTTTGTTTACAAATATATAAATCATTATTATTTAGGAGAATAGCGTATTATATCGTTATTCTCCTAAATGTTTATTTAACATAATGTATCGAATTTTCAGAAAGTGAATTCGATAGTGCGGGGAGAATCCGAAAATAGCTTAAAAAATCCTGAAATTTCTGCGGACAGAAGGGTGTATTTACAAATGTAATCAACAGAAAGAACCACACTTTCCATTTGTAATTACAAATGGAAATCACATTTCAAAAAGTACGTTGTTAATTATGACAAAAGTCAAATTAACTAATAGGGTGGGAGAGACCCAGTTTTGACCTCAATCCCCATCGATTAAATTATCAAACATATTAATTGATAGATTTAAAAATCAGTATTTTACAATGATTATATAAAGTATAATAGAGGTAAATCGGGCTTTTTATGTTGATATTGCAAGTAAATCGTTATTTGGCCATTTATTCCTGCTAATACCTTTATTTATCAATATATTATGATGATTATATAAAGTAATAATACAGGTGAAGTATGTCGGCGTAGTTTAACCATATAATTGATTTTACAATTGTAAACACAAGTCTGGGTTATTAACATTTTACAAATGTGAATTTCTTTTGGTTTACAAAAGAAAAATATTTATATTTGTAAAAAATTACGCGAATGAGGGAAAAATTGCTCGATTTGATGAAAAACGAAGGATTGAAGCCGAGTCAACTTGCCGAATTACTCGAAATCAACCCTGCCGGGATTTCACATATTCTCGCAGGGCGAAACAAACCGAGCTTCGAACTATTGCAAAAAATTCTCAGGCGCTTTCCGCGGGTTAATCCGGATTGGCTGCTGTTGGATGCTCCGCAAATGTATCGACCCGATGCAGGCGCCAAATCTGAAATAATTACGGCTGCTGACGCTGCTGCTGCGTTGGGAGAGGATGATCTCTTTTCAAGCGCTCCGGCCCCTGTTTCAGGGCATCATACGGAGCCTGCACAGAGCAGCCGAAAGGAATCCTCTGAAATTACGGTTACTGGTCCAGCGTCGAAAGACGGCTCTGTTGCTCGTGTCATTGTGCTTTATAGTGATCATACATTCGAAAGTTTTTCGCCGCAACCGATAAAATAAGCGGTTCGTGCAAAGTCGATAGTTCCGGTTCGAAAAAAGACTGCCTACACAGCAGTCTTTTTTTATTTACTGTAGAATTTGATTCAATACGCTTAAATACAGTAATTTGCATTTGAATTAATATTGGCATTATGTTAAATTATATATTCTGATAGTCCGTTATAGTGTTTCTAATAGTTTGATTGTCAGTTTATTTCTTGTTGTGACGGAATACTTTCATCCGAAATTTTTTGACTGGGCATCTTGTTGCGCATAAGTCTGGCCGTGCTCATCGCGGCCGTATCGGCAGCTTGGGCCCACCTCCGCCTTGAAAACTCATTAAGTGCCGGGGCTTTGAAAGTAAATAATTCTTATCTTTGTTGAACCGAACAGACGTTTTGTTTTTACAAGGATGGGAACTGCATGGCTACAAGAGAGATAAATACCGATTTATGGGTTTATGAGCTTCTGAAGGAGGCAGACATAGCCATTTCGGCGCAAGGATGTGATATACACGAGATTAACGAGGCATTGAAGAGCGCTTCCAAATCGCAGACTGGTCACTGTGGCTACCCCGAATATTGCGGTGTAGTTAAGGATTTTATTCTTGTTATAGAGGATAAGGCATCGCTCGACAAGCATATTTATAAGGATGATAAGGGGCTTTTGGCGCAAGATGTCAGGTCTGTGAAGGATTACGCCGTCAATGGAGCTTTGTTTTACGCACTGCACCTTGCGGCCCATACGACTTATAGCAAGGTCCTGGCATTCGGGGTTTCCGGCAATGAAAAGCACCACCGGATCACTCCCCTATTCGTCGACGATCGGGGCGATTATCAGGAGTTGCCCGATGTCGAAACCTTTATTTCGTTCAATGAAGCCAATATCGGGGAGTATTATTATAAAGAAATTTTGCATGAAGCTACCGATGTCGAGAAAACAACGGTCGAAATCCTGAAAGATGCCGAAAAGCTGCATAACGATTTGCGGAATTACGGCAACCTGACGACCGAGCAGAAGCCGTTGATTGTGTCGGGGATTATGCTTGCATTGAGAGAGATAGAGAATAAAACCTTTTCGATTGATTTTCTCAATGGCGACACGGTCGTGACCGATGGGCAGAAGATATATGAAGCCATAAAAAGCAACCTGTATCGGGTCGATGCCTCGCCCGATACGAAGCGGGATAAGCTGCTCGGGCAGTTTTCCGTGATCCGGGACACGACCAAGATCAACGAAAAAGACGATACACTGGGCAAAACCCCTCTGAGGCATTATACCGAGTTTCTGTATAACAGCATTTATAAGAATATCCGCTACCACAGCTCGGCCGAGGATTATCTGGGGCGTTTTTATGGGGAATTCATGTCTTATTCGGGCGGCGACGGCCAGACCCTGGGCATCGTGCTTACTCCGAAACACATTACCGAGCTGTTCTGCGACTTGGCGCAGCTCAGGCCGGAGGATAAAGTATTCGATCCCTGTTGCGGCACGGCGGGGTTCCTGATTGCCGCCATGCACCGGATGACCGGGCAGACCGACGACGAGGCGCTGCGTCGGAGTATCCGGCGCAACCAGCTGTTCGGCATAGAGTTGCAGTCGTATATGTTCACGATCGCCACTACCAACATGATCTTGCGGGGCGATGGCAAAAGCAACCTTCAGAATCTCGACTTTTTGCGACAGAACACCAGCCAGCTGCAACTGAAAGGGTGCACCGTCGGCATGATGAACCCACCCTATTCTCAGGGCTCGAAGGGCAACCCGGAGCTGTACGAAATTAGTTTTACGGAGCATCTGCTCGATTCGTTGGTCGAGGGGGCACGAGCCGTCGTCATCATCCCCCAGTCGTCGGTCACGGGCAAGAGCCGCGAGGAGCAGAACATCAAGGAGAACATCCTCCGGCACCACACGTTGGAGGGCGTTATTACGCTTAATAAAAATACGTTTTATCGGGTGGGTACCAATCCCTGCATTGCTGTTTTCACGGCTGGTATTCCGCACGACAAGAATCATTTGTGCAAGTTCATCAACTTCGAGGACGACGGGTTTGTCGTCAGCAAGCATGTCGGGCTGGAGGAGACGGCCAGCGCCAGGGACAAGCGGCAGCATCTGCTCGATGTCTGGTTCGGGCGTCTCGAAGCGGAGACCCGATTCTGCGTGGAGACGACCATCGAGGCGCAGGACGAGTGGCTGCACGCTTTTTATTATTTCAACGATGAAATTCCCTCGGAGAAGGATTTCGAAATGACGATGGCCGATTATCTGACTTTCGAGTTCAATATGATTGCTCACGGGAGAGGTTATCTTTTTGAGAATTTGAAAGATAGGAGCCATGCCGAATCTGCTGTTTCGCTGGAGAGCCGGGAGTGGAAAGAATTTTTTCTGGAAGATGCCATTGTTATAGACAGCGGCAAGCGGCTTGTAAAGCAGGATATGCAGGCGGGGCTTACGCCCTTCATTGGAGCCTCCGAGATGAACAATGGTATAACTGCTTTCACCGGCTCGAAAAATGACAGTCTTGACAAGAATGTGCTGGGGGTGAACTATAACGGAAGTGTCGGATTTTCGTTTTATCACCCTTATGAAGCGCTCTTTTCTGATGATGTCAAGCGGGTGAAATGGATAGATACGGTCCGTAACAACCAATATACGTTGTTGTTTCTCTCTTCGATGATCAGGCAACAGAAAAATAAGTTTGCTTATGGATATAAATTCAACGCACAGAGAATGAAACGGCAAAAAATACTTCTGCCGGTTTGTGCGGAGGGGGCAATAGATTGGCAATTTATGGAAGATTACATGGGGCGGATAGAGCGCCGGATATTGAAATCTTTTGCAGAAAGATTGAGCACACAATTAAATTAAATATGCGCAGAACCTTATTATATATGGCGATGCTCGTGCTGGTGACGGCCTGCGGGCCCCGTCGTGCGACCGAGACGACACCCACGATTTATGTTTCGATAGCGCCGCTGAAGATGCTGGTGGCGGAGATCGTGGGCGACGACTTCGAAACAGGCGTTCTGGTGCCTCCGGGTGCCAGTCCGGAAACATTCGAGCCAACGCCCCGACAGTTCATGGCCCTGAATCGGGCGCAACTGGTTTTCAATGTGGGTTTTCTGGAATTCGAAACCGCTTTGTTGGGAAAAATGGAGGAGCAGGAAAAAATCGTCGACCTGAACCGCGGTGTAGAGCCCATTACGGGAAGTTGTTGCGGTCATGATCGGGCAAATGGCCACGCCCACGGGATTGATCCTCATTTATGGCTGTCGCCGCGGGCACTGCGGCAGATGGCGGCCAACGCCTATGAAGCCATTCACGCCGCCTGGCCCGATTCGGCGAAGTATACGCGCAACTACGAGCGACTGAGCGAAAAACTCGAAGCACTGGATCGTCGCACGGCGGAAAAGATCGCCAGCAGCGGTGTGAAGAGTTTCGTTATCTACCACCCGGCCCTCACTTACTATGCCCGTGATTATGGGGTGGAGCAGGTGGCCATTGAGACCGATGGCAAGGAGCCTTCGGCCCGCCAGCTGGGGCGCCTCATCGGGCGCGCTCGCAAAGAGGGAGTGACAAAAGTACTCTACCAGAGCCAGTTCCCAGCTTCGACGGTGACGATAATAGCCAGTGACATAGGCGCCGAGGCCATCGCGTTTGACCCGCTGCAGGAGGATGTCGTGGCCAACATCGACGAAATAACGGAGATACTGACAAAACCATGAATTTAGTGACGCTGCGCGACGTCGGAGTCGCATACGAAGGGCATGAAGTGCTGCGGCACGTCGATCTGGAGATCGCCGGGGATGATTTTCTCGGGGTTATAGGCCCCAATGGCGGCGGAAAGACGACCCTTGTAAAGGCTATTCTGGGGCTGGTGCCCCACTCGGGGGCCATCGAGCTCTCGCCCGAGCTGTTCCGCGGTAAGGAGCGGCTGATCGGTTATATGCCCCAGATTTCGGATTTCGACCGTGCCTTTCCGATTTCGTTGCAGGAGGTGGTGCTGTCGGGGCTTCAGGGGCGCCGCGGTTTTTTGACCCGTTATACGGCAGCCGACAGGCGCAAAGCTCACGAATTGCTTGATAATGCGGGTCTTGGCCGGGTGGTGAATATGCCTGTTGGTGAGGTGTCGGGCGGTCAGATGCAGCGGGCTCTGCTCTGCCGGGCGGTGATAAGCGACCCGAAACTGCTGATTTTGGACGAACCGGCCAATTTCGTGGACAATCGTTTCGAAAAGGAGCTTTATGGCATGTTGCAGGAGCTCAACCGCCGCATGGCGGTCGTCATGGTGTCGCACGACGTGGGGACGATCACGAGCGTGGTGAAAGAGATTGTCTGCGTTAACTGCCACGTGCATCGTCACCGCTCAAACCGGCTTACGGAGGAGCAGTTACGCAATTACGACTGCCCTATTCAGGTGCTCTCCCACGGTTCGGTGCCTCATACGGTGCTGGAACATCATCCGGGCGATTGTTGCTGCGATCACGACTGACCGGCAAGCCCTGAAATGCCCGGGCCGCTTTGCTCAGAATGACAAAGGGAGCGAAGGCTCTGGCTCGCAGACAGTCAACGGACAAACGTAAACAATCCCTGCGCGAAAGGCAGGGATTGTTGTTATACAGCAAGGACTACCCTACTTGCCCTCGTTGATTTTGCTCAGTTTGGCGAAGAGTCCTTCGAAACCCTCGACGATCTCCCGGCGGAGTGCGGCGTAATGCTTGCGGACGAGCGAGGCGTTGTGCGGCTCTGCGGGGTTCATAGCCTTGGAAAATAAGTCGTTGCGCAGAGCGACGGCCTCCTGCATGAGGGCGAAAATCTCCTTCTCCTTGGAGGGCTGGAAGCAGATGGCCATATCGCAGTCGAAAACAACCTCTTCAAGGCAGTAGTCGATCTCCTTTTTCAGTGTTCTTAAATTTGCCATAGCGTTTGATTTTGTATTTGATGCAAATATACAAATAAGCGAGCGCACTGCCAAATTTATTTGAGTGCTGCCGAGCGGGCGCCACTGACTTCTACCCCGCTACGGGTTACCGCCCCAGCGATTCCGGCAGCCTGAATAG
>CAJUIE010000057.1 GCA_910586375.1 uncultured Alistipes sp.
GGGCGTCGTGAAGCGTCACGGCTTCGGCGGTGTCGGTGGTCAGACCCACGGTCAGCATAACCGTCAGCGCAAGCCCGGTTCGCTGGGAGCCTCGTCCTACCCCTCGCGTGTATTCAAAGGGAAGCGTCTTCCCGGCCGGATGGGTGGTGAGCAGGTCAAGGTTTTGAACCTCAAAGTTTTGAAAGTGATTCCCGAGAGCAACCTCATCCTGGTGAAGGGCTCGATTCCGGGGGCCAAAGGTGCTTATTTAACAATCGAAAAATAGTCATGGAATTAGCTGTTTTAAACACACAAGGAAAGGAAACGGGTCGTAAGGTAACCCTTTCGGACGCTGTTTTCGGCGTGGAGGCTAATGACCACGCTATTTATCTCGACGTGAAGCAGTACCTGGCCGATCAGCGTCAGGGTACGCACAAGGCCAAGCAGCGCAACGAGGTTGCAGGTTCGACCCGCAAACTCAAGCGTCAGAAAGGTACCGGCGGCGCCCGTGCGGGTAGCATCAAGTCTCCGCTGTTCCCGGGTGGCGGCCGTATCTTCGGGCCCGTGCCCCGCGATTACAGCTTCAAGCTCAACAAGAAACTCAAGCAGCTGGCACGTCGCAGCGCACTGACCTACAAGGCCCAGGCAAACGCCATCTGCGTATTGGAGGCTGTGAAACTGGATGCCCCCAAGACCAAGACGGTGGTAGCCATCGCCGATGCGCTCAAAGTTTCGGACAAGAAAGTGCTGCTGGTACTGCCCGAAGGCAACGCCAACTTGCAGCTCTCGTGCCGCAACATTCCCTACGTACAGCCTGTGCTGGCTCAGAACGTCTGCACCTACGACGTGATGAACGCTTCGGCCATAGTGCTGGTGGAGGGCGCCGAGAACGTACTCAACACGATGTTAGCTTAAAAAACGCAAGTGACCATGGAAATTATTATTAAGCCGGTTCTGACCGAGAAAATGACGATTCAGGGCGAAAAGTTGAATCGCTACGGTTTTATCGTTGACGTGCGGGCTAACAAGCTGCAAATCCGCAAGGCCGTGGAGCAGATGTACAACGTCGTCGTGACCGACGTGAACACCGTCAACTACATGGGCAAGCTCAAAAGCCGCTACACCAAGGCGGGGCTGCTGGAGGGACGCGCCAACAACTTCAAGAAGGCGATCGTTACCCTGAAGGACGGAGATAAGATCGATTTTTACAGTAATATCTAACGAAGATGGCAGTAAAAAAATTCAAGCCTGTAACCGCAGGCACGAGACATAAGATTATCGGCACGTTCGACGAGATTACCAAGTCGACGCCGGAGAAGTCGCTGCTCCGTCCCAAAAAGAGCTCGGGCGGTCGTAACAACGACGGCAAGATGACCATGCGCTACATTGGCGGAGGCCACAAGCAGATGTATCGTCTGGTTGATTTCAAGCGCTCGAAAGACGGCATTGCCGCTACTGTAAAGTCGATCGAGTATGACCCCAACCGTACGGCTCGCATCGCCCTGTTGGTGTATGCTGACGGTGAGAAGAGCTATATCATCGCTCCCAACGGGCTTCAGGTGGGGCAGACGGTGATGAGTGGTGCCGGGGTTGCTCCCGAAGTTGGCAATACCCTTTTTCTGAGTGAAATACCTCTGGGTACGGTCATCCATAATATTGAACTCTATCCGGGTCAGGGTGCCGCCATGGCGCGCTCCGCTGGCTCGTATGCTCAGCTGCTGGCACGCGAGGGCAAATTTGCCATCATCAAGCTGCCTTCGGGTGAGACTCGTATGGTACTCGTAACTTGCCGCGCAACGGTGGGTGTGGTGTCGAACGTCGACCACAACCTCGAAAGCTCCGGCAAGGCAGGTCGTGAACGCTGGCTCGGCCGCCGTCCGCGCAACCGCGGTGTCGTGATGAACCCGGTGGATCACCCGATGGGTGGTGGCGAAGGCCGTGCGTCGGGTGGTCATCCCCGTTCGCGCAAGGGTCTGCTGGCTAAGGGTTACAAGACGCGCAACCCGAAGAAGACGACCTCGAAGTTTATTATTTCCAAGAAGAAAAAATAATTAAATAAGAGTACATAATGAGTCGTTCATTAAAGAAAGGGCCGTTCATCGACCCTAAACTCGAAGCGAAAATCGTCGCACTGACCGAGGGCAACAAGAAAGCCGTGGTCAAGACGTGGTCGCGTGCAAGCATGATCTCGCCCGATTTCGTGGGCCAGACCGTCGCCGTGCACAACGGTAACAAGTTCATTCCGGTATACGTAACCGAGAACATGGTAGGACACAAGCTCGGCGAGTTTGCTCCCACGCGCAACTTCCGCGGTCATGCCGGTAACAAGAAAAAATAGGTAGAAAATGGGTGCAAGAAAAGCAATAAGAGCCGAGAAACTGCAGGCTGAGAAAAAGCAGAAGGCAATCGCCATCATGCGCGACTGCCCGACTTCTCCCCGTAAGATGCGCCTTGTGGCCGACATCATCCGCGGCGTGGAGATCAACAAGGCGTTGGGCATCCTCCGTTATTCCAAGAAGGAAGCCTCGATCCGCATGGAGAAACTCCTCAAGTCGGCCATCGCCAACTGGGAAGCCAAGAACGAGGGCGAGCGTCTGGAAGATGTCAAGCTCTGCGTCAAGGAAGTGTTCGTAGACTGCGGCCGTATGCTGAAGCGTATTCAGCCGGCGCCCCAGGGTCGTGCACACCGCATTCGCAAGCGCTCGAACCACGTGACGATCGTAGTGGACAAAATGGTAACCGTAGAAAACAAGTAAGCAGATGGGACAGAAAGTTAATCCGATAGCAAATCGTCTTGGTATCATCCGCGGTTGGGATTCCAACTGGTTCGGTGGCAAGGACTTCTCCGACAAGCTGGTCGAGGACGCCAAGATTCGCAAGTATCTGAACGTCCGTCTGGCCAAGGCGAGCATCTCGAAAATCATCATCGAGCGCACGCTGAAACTTGTTACGGTGACCATTTCGACCGCCCGTCCGGGTATCATCATCGGCAAGGGCGGCCAGGAGGTCGACAAGCTCAAGGAAGAGCTCAAGAAGCTCACCGGCAAGGAAATCCAGATCAACATCTTCGAGGTGAAGCGTCCCGAGGTCGACGCCGTCATCGTGGGTCAGAACATCGCCCGTCAGCTGGAGGGCCGTGTTTCGTTCCGCCGTGCCGTGAAGACCGCCGTGGCTTCGACCATGCGCATGGGTGCCGAGGGTATCAAGATTCAGGTTGCCGGCCGTGTGGGCGGAGCCGAAATGGCCCGCACCGAGACCATCAAGGAAGGCCGCATTCCGCTGCATACGTTCCGTGCCGACATCGACTACTGCCTGACCGAGGCGCTGACCAAGGTAGGTATTCTGGGTGTCAAGGTATGGATTTGCCAGGGTACGGTCTACGGCAAGCGCGACATTTTCGAGATCTCGGGCGCATCGGCCCAGCCGGCGTCGGGCGACCGCGGTGAACGCCGTGGCGGACGCGGCGGCGACCGCCGGGGCGGTGACCGTCGCGGAGGACGCCGGGGCGGCGACCGTCGCAACAACCAATAAGTAAGTAGGACCTTTTAAAGCAAGACAAACATGTTACAGCCGAAAAAGACCAAGTTTAGAAGAATGCAGAAAGGCCGTATGAAGGGTTTGGCTCAGAGAGGCAACCAGCTTGCATACGGATCGTTCGCAATCAAGGCACTTGAATCGACCTGGATCACGGGTCGTCAGATAGAAGCGGCCCGTCAGGCCATCACCCGCTACATGAAGCGTGAAGGCCAGCTCTGGATCCGCATCTTCCCCGACAAACCCATCACGAAGAAGCCCGCCGAGGTACGTATGGGTAAGGGTAAGGGTAATCCCGAAGGTTTCGTGGCGCCTGTTACGCCGGGCCGCATCCTCTTCGAGGCCGAGGGCGTGCCCCTGGCAGTGGCGCAGGAAGCGCTGCGTCTGGGCGCACAGAAACTGCCCATCACCACCAAGTTCATTGTACGACGCGACTACGTCGAAACCACCATTTAAGGGAACATTAAGATGAAAAGTGCAGAAATCAGGGAAATCCCGGTCAAGGACCTCCAGGAGCGCATCGAAGCCGAGAAGGCTCAGCTGGCGAAGCTGAAGGTACAGCACGCGGTGTCCCCCGTCGAAAACCCGTCGATCATCAAGAAGAACCGCAGAGACATAGCTCGCATGCTGACAATTCTGCGTCAAAAAAACGCCAAATAAGGAATGACCATGGAAAGAAATCTTAGAAAAGAGCGTATTGGGGTAGTTGTCAGCAACAAGATGGAGAAAACCATTGTGGTTGCGGTAGCACGCAAGGTGAAGCATCCCATCTACGGCAAGTTCGTCAACAAGACGACCAAGTTCGTTGCCGAATCGCTCGACGAGACTTGCAAGGAGGGCGATACCGTGCGTATCATGGAAACCCGCCCGCTGAGCAAGACGAAGCGTTGGAGATTAGTACAAATCATTGAAAGAGCCAAGTAGTTATGATACAACAGGAAAGTAGACTCGTAGTGGCCGACAACAGCGGTGCCAAGGAGGTTCTTTGCATCCGCGTGCTCGGCGGAACGAAGCGTCGCTACGCTTCGATCGGCGACAAGATCGTCGTAGCCGTGAAGAGCGCCACTCCTTCGGGCGATGTTAAGAAAGGCTCGGTTTCGAAGGCTGTCGTCGTACGTACGACTAAGGAGATACGGCGCGCCAACGGTTCGTACATCCGTTTCGATGATAACGCCGTGGTGCTTCTGAACAACCAGGGTGAAATGCGCGGAACCCGAATCTTCGGCCCCGTAGCCCGTGAGCTGCGCGACCAGTACATGAAGATCATATCCCTCGCGCCCGAAGTATTGTAACCATAAAAACGATTTCGGATATGTCAGTGAAATTACATATTAAGAAAGGGGACCTGGTTTACGTCAATGCCGGTGACAACAAGGGCCAGCAGGGCAAAGTCCTGAAGGTCGAGGTGTCCAGGCAGCGGGCCATCGTCGAGGGCGTAAACCTCTGCAAGAAGGCTACCAAGCCCAATGCGCAGAACCCCCAGGGCGGCATCATCGAGAAAGAGGCGCCGATCCACATTTCGAATCTTCAGGTCATCGACCCCAAGAGCGGCAAGCCGACCCGCATAGGTCGCAAACTCGATGACAAAGGTAAATTAGTTCGTTACGCTAAAAAGTCAGGGGAGGAGATCAAATAATGGCATACGTACCTACACTCAAGACACAGTATAAGGAGCAGATCATGCCTGTCCTTATGAAGGAGTTCGGTTACTCCAGCATCATGCAGTGCCCGAAGCTCACCAAGATCGTCATCAACCAAGGTATGGGACAGGCTGTCGCTGACAAGAAGCTCATCGACGTCGCCGAAGCCGAGTTGACGCAGATTACGGGTCAGAAAGCCGTGCAGACGCGTTCGCGCAAGGACATCTCGAACTTCAAGCTGCGTAAGGGCATGCCCATCGGCGTGCGTGTTACGCTGCGCGATGCCAAGATGTACGAGTTCCTGGAGCGTCTGATTGCCGTGGCTCTGCCGCGTATCCGCGACTTCAAGGGTATCAACGAGAAGTTCGACGGCCAGGGTAACTACACCCTCGGTATCACCGAGCAGATTATCTTCCCGGAAATCGACATCGACAAGATTACCAAGATTTTCGGTATGGAGATCACTTTCGTGACCACGGCCAAGACCGACGAGGAGGCTTACGCTCTGCTTCGTGAATTCGGCCTGCCTTTCAAAAATGCTAAAAAGAACTAAGCCATGGCAAAAGAATCAATGAAAGCGCGCGAGGTGAAGCGTCAGAAGCTCGCCAACCGCTATGCTCATAAGCGGGAGGAGATCGCAGCCAAGGTGAAGGCCGGCGAAATGGACCACGAGGAGGCTTGGATCGCTCTGTCGAAACTGCCCCGCAACTCGAATCCCATCCGCCAGCACAACCGCTGCAAGATCACGGGTCGTCCCAAAGGCTATATCCGTCTGTTCGGCATCAGCCGTATTCAGTTCCGCGAGATGGCATCCAAAGGTCTGATCCCGGGCGTGACGAAGGCCAGCTGGTAACCGCCAGGGGGCCGGAAAGAGAGCCCTGAAGGGGGGGGCAGAGAAGGCGGCCCGAAGGGAGGCAGAGAAGACGGCCCGAAGGGAGGCAGAGAAGGCGGCCCGAAGGGGAAGCCGAAAGAAGAAAGCCCAGGGAGAAGGGGAGGAAAGATATCCCCAAGTAGAGAGGACGAAGGAGAACACCAAAATGCGAGGACCACAAGAAGTGAACTGAAAAGAGGGACTCAAAAAGAGGGGCTTCGAAAACCTCCGAAATATAAATGATGGCCGTTGCATCCGGAAGGTGCATAAGCCTGTGGTCTCCGGGAGCGGGGAGTGAGCAATTTTCGTCTGCTTGCCGAAGACCCAAGGAACAGCGGCCGATACGGGTGCCAGGCCCGTGTAGAGAAGTTGCAACGTCGGGGAAAGTGCCGCCGCAAGCGGTAACTTCCCGGCAGCGGAACTTCTTGAGGAGACTGGCATTTGAGTATGGATTTTCTCCGGCTGGAGTGGCAGGAGCAGTGATTCAACAGGGTGGCACCCAAGTGTGCAGACTGTTACAATGACTGTGTGAGAGGAGAAAATTTATACGAACATATGTTAGCAACATAGGGTCTGCTAACATTGTTCGTTTTTTCGAAACGACCTGTAAGCGACTAAAAACAAGCCGATAAGTTGGTTGTTTGGGAAATAATTCGTATATTTGCGCGCTTGTGCCGCATTGCGCTACCCCGTGAGAACTCGGGAAAGCAGGGGCGGAAGTGAAAGAACAGTAAACCAATAACTTTTAATTTTAATTTCTATTCGTTATGACTGATCCTATTGCGGACTTTCTGACCAGAATTAGAAATGCAGTGAAAGCCAACCACAAGGTGGTTGAAGCTCCTGGCTCAAAAATTAAGCAGGAAATCACGAAGATTCTTTACGAACAGGGCTACATCCTGGCCTACAAGTTTGACACCGACGAGAAGGGACATCCGGTCATCAAGATCGCCCTGAAGTGGGATGCCGCGACCAAGACCAATGCCATCAAGAACCTCAAGCGTGTGAGCCGTCCGGGTCTGCGCCGCTACGCCTCGGTGGCCGAAATGCCCCGGGTGCTGAACGGTCTGGGTATCGCTGTTGTCTCGACCTCGAAGGGCATCATGACCGACGCTAAGGCCCGCAAGGAGAACGTGGGCGGCGAGGTGCTGTGCTACATCTACTAATCGAAAACATTAAATAATAATACAATGTCAAGAATCGGTAAATTACCTGTAAACTTGCCCGCCGGCGTGACCGTAGAGGTTGCGGCCGACAATACGGTAAGCGTGAAAGGACCGCTCGGGACGCTGAGTCAGAAGGTAGACTCGGACATTAAGGTCGAGGTCGGCACGCACAAGGATCTCCACACGGAGAAGGAAACCCCCGCTGTGCTCGTATCGCGCCCGACCAACCAGCCGCGCCACCGCTCGCTGCACGGTCTCTACCGTGCGCTGATCAACAATATGGTGATCGGCGTATCGAAGGGCTACGAAATCAAGCAGGAACTGGTCGGTGTCGGTTTCAAGGCCGAAGTGAAGGGGCAGGTGCTCGAAATGAGCCTCGGCTACTCGCACGACACGCATTTCCTGCTGCCCAAGGAGGTTACGGCTACGGCTGTGACCGAGAAGAAGGGTAACCCCATTGTTACGCTCAAGTCGATCGACAAGCAGCTTGTTGGTCAGGTTGCTGCCAAGCTGCGCTCGCTGCGCAAGCCGGAGCCGTATAAGGGTAAGGGTATCAAGTTCGTAGGCGAACAACTGCGCCGCAAGGCCGGCAAGTCGGCAGGTGCCAAATAATAAATAGTCTGAAGTTATGTCACTGAACAAGATAGAAAGAAGAGAGAGGATCAAGATGCGCATCCGCAAGATCGTGAGCGGATCGCCCGCACAGCCTCGCATGACCGTATTTCGCAGCAACAAGCAGATCTACGTGCAGTTTATCGATGACCTGGCAGGCGTAACCCTCGCTACTGCTTCGTCGCTGGACAAGGAGGTTGCAGCTGCTGCTGCCGGAAAGAACAAGTGCGAAGTGGCTGCCTTAGTGGGTAAGCTGGCTGCTGAGCGCGCTACGGCCAAGGGCATCACTACCGTGGCGTTCGACCGCAACGGTTATCTTTATCACGGACGAGTAAAACAGCTGGCCGAAGCAGCACGCGAAGGCGGTCTTAAATTCTAAAGCGTCATGGCAAATACCAACATAAAGAAAGTACGCACGAGCGATCTCGAACTGAAAGACCGGCTCGTAAGCATTCAGCGTGTTACGAAGGTGACTAAGGGCGGTCGCACGTTCAGCTTTTCGGCCATTGTGGTCGTGGGTAATGAGGACGGCGTCGTAGGTTACGGTCTGGGTAAGGCTTCGGAGGTACAGGCCGCCATTGCCAAGGGCGTGGAAGATGCCAAGAAGAATTTGGTAAAGATTCCCGTTATCAAGGGTACGATTCCCCACAAGCAGGAGTATCGTTACGGTGGTTCGCTCGTTATGATCCGCCCGGCCGCTCCCGGTACGGGTATCATCGCCGGCGGTGCTATGCGTGCCGTGCTGGAGTCGCTGGGTATCAAGAACGTGCTGGCCAAGAGCAAGGGTTCATCAAACCCTCACAACCTGGTGAAGGCCACTATCGGCGCTCTTTGTGAGTTGCGCGATGCACATAGCGTAGCCCGCCTGCGCGGCATCTCGATGAATCAGGTGTTTAACGGTTAATTTTCGAACGAACAATGGCAAGATTGAAAATCACCCAGAAGAGAAGCCGCATCGGCGCCACGGAGCGTCAGTGCCGCAATCTCAATGCTCTGGGTCTGAAGCGTATCAACGCGAGCGTCGAACACGATGACTCGGCGATCATCAAGGGGATGATCGAGCGTGTGAAGCACCTGGTTGTAGTCGAGGAGGTGGCAGCGAAAAAGGCTGCGCCCAAGGCTAAGAAAGCTGTAGCGCCCGCGCAGGAAGAAGCAGCTCCGGCTGCGGAATAAGTATAACTGCAAACAGAAGAATTTCAACATGGAACTCAATAATCTCAAACCCGCAAAGGGTTCTACGCACCACGACAAACGTGTCGGTCGCGGTGCAGGTTCGGGCCACGGCGGTTATTCGACCCGTGGTAACAAGGGTGCACAGTCGCGTTCGGGCTACTCGCGCAAGCTGGGCTTTGAAGGTGGTCAGATGCCGTTGCAGCGTCGCCTGCCCAAGTTTGGCTTCACCAACCTGAAACGTGTGGAGTTCAAGGCGATCAACCTCTCGACACTTGAAGAGCTGGCCGCCAAGAAGTCGCTTACGGAAGTTACGATCGATACGCTTGTTGCTGCAGGTTTCATCTCGTCGAATGATAAGGTGAAGATCCTGGGTAACGGCCAGATAACCAAAGCGCTGACGGTCAAGGCTCATGCCTTCTCGAAGAGCGCTGAGGCTGCTATCGCGGCCGCGGGGGGCAGTGTCGAAAAACTGTAAGCAACCCTTAGAATCCGAAAATTATGAATCAGTACATCGTTGTTGGGATCGTCTTTTTGGTGGTTATCGCTCTTTTGGCGACCAACAAGAAATTGGTTGAAACGCTCAAGAACATCTATAAGATCGAGGAGCTGCGCAAGCGTGTCGTGTATACAATCGGGCTGCTGCTGGTCTATCGCTTGGGTAGTTTCGTCGTGATTCCGGGTATTGACCCCAACGCCCTGGGCGAGGGTACGGAGTATGCCAGGCAGTTGAACGACAACGGACTTCTGGGCCTGTTGGATGTCTTCTCGGGCGGCGCCTTTGGTAACGCTGCGATCCTGGCCCTCGGAGTCATGCCGTATATCACCGCTTCGATCATCATCCAGCTTATGGGTATGATGATTCCGTATTTCCAGAAGATGCAGAAAGAGGGTGAGAGCGGCCGCCGTAAGATGAATCAGTGGACGCGCTTTCTGACGATTGGCGTGCTGCTGATCCAGGGGCCGGCGTATATCGCCAACCTTGGACACCAGCTTCCCGCTTCGGCGTTCGTCTACGGCAATTCGTTCGGCTTCGTGGCCTATGCGACCACGATCCTCATCGCCGGAACCATGTTCATCATGTGGCTCGGCGAGAAGATCACCGACAAAGGTATCGGCAACG
>CAJUIE010000058.1 GCA_910586375.1 uncultured Alistipes sp.
TCTCAAAGGTATTGTTTGAAATCACTCTCCGAAGAGAGTAAGAAAAAACGATAGCTGCTCAAATACTTCAAAGAACGTCGTTCGATATATTGCTATAAAGAACTGTTTCTTGCTTCATTGGGACCTGGCTTATCGCCATCCCGTTCCCGACCGTCATTTTCATGGCGGAAAGTGGTGCAAAGATAAAACCTATTTTCTAGACCACCAAATCTTTTCAGAAGATTTTTTCGGAAATTTTTCAGAACCTTTTTTGCTTTGTTTCGACGGCATGTCTTTCACAAAGTGGATGCAAAGGTAAGTCAAATTTCGGAATCGTCAAAAGATTTCGGAACTTTTTTCAAAAACTTTTTCAGAACGTTTTCAAGCCGTGTTTCTCACTTGAAGCGGGTGCAAAGATAAGCGTATCCAGAGCTATTTTCCAAATATTCCCGACACTTTTTTGCGACATTTTATACACTTTTTTTACACCCGGTTATAAGTCAGCAAGTTAGTTGTAAAAAAATTTTAATATATTTGTTCGCTCAAACCACAGGATCAATGCTAAAGCTACCATTATATATAGGTATCACCTGCACCATGCTCGCATATGCTTGCAACAAGCAATCGCTCCGCACGGGCGACCTGCTGTTTCAGGTAGGACAGGAATCGGCAATGGGCGGCGCTATTACGGCCGCAACGGGCGGAAAAAGCGAATTAAAATTCACCCATGTGGGTATTGCCATCTGCTGCGAGAAAGCCGATTCGGTTCTGGAAGCAACCTCCAACGGAGGCGTGCGCATGACGGCGCTGCAGGAATTTCTGAACAAATCGGCCCGGATGGACGGACAGCCCCTGGTCGTTGCCAAGAGATTGAAGGACACCGCAGGCGTTGCTTCAGCCGTCGCCCGGGCCCGGACATTCCTGGGACAGCCTTACGACTATTCGTTCCGTCCTGACAATGGAAAGCTGTATTGCAGCGAACTGGTATGGGAGAGCTATCTTGCTCCTGACGGCCGCCGCATCTTCCCGGCCCGCCCCATGAATTTCAGAGCGGCCGACGGTTCAATGCCCCCATTCTGGAACGAGTTGTTCGCAAAGCTGGGTGAAGAAATACCCGAAGGCGTACCCGGCACCAACCCCAACGACATGGCGCAAGACCCACAACTGCGGGAGCTGTTCCGTTGTTTCAGACGATCCGCTCGACCGTAATATCGGGATTTTCACGCAGCAATCGGACATAACCATCTTCTCCCCGCGCCCCTTTGGAGCGGATTACGAGCGTCGCCCGATAGATGACCCCCGACGACTCGCGCACCGGTTCGACCTCATAAGAGAGAACCGTATATTTTTCGGGCTGCAATCGCTCGAACAACGTATCGAGGCTCTTTCTGTCGGATGCCGAAAAAACAATCATGGCCCGACGCCGCCCCAATCTTCGGAAAAAGAGCGAAAGAGCTTCCAGACCAAACAGCGTCAGTAAGGTAGCGGCCCCTGCCACAATATACATGCGAGCTCCAGCCGCCAATCCGATTCCCGCCGTGGCCCAAAGACTCGCAGCCGTAGTGAGCCCCCGCACCAGACGCCTGTGCAGAATAATCGTCCCGGCGCCGATGAAACCGATGCCGCTGACCACTTGTGCAGCGATCCGCCCAGGATCAAACCTCGTCCCCTCGTGAATGGCGAGGAACTCTTCAAAGCCATATTGCGAAACGATCATCATCAACGCGCTGCCCAACGCCACCAGAAAATGGGTGCGGAATCCCGCCTCTTTCACCCGATATTCCCGATCGAGGCCTATCACCGTTCCACAAAGTCCCGCCACGCACAATCGCACGATCAAACTCCACTCCACAGGCATAACTATATATTTTTCTGTTTCTCAAAAAATCAAACGCCCCTAACATCGCGTCGCAATCCTCACTGCGGAGGCCAGCCAGACCGGTAGCCGGAATAAATTCTTCGCAGACGTTCTGAATGACAGTTTGCACGCGGGCCGGGGAGTGCGATGGCTCTAACTCCGGGGACGAAAAATCAAGAACCGGAAGAGGCGCTGCATCCTCTTATCGAAAAACCTACTAAGTAGAGCTCTCCCGCAAACCTCGCGCCACAGCCTCCCAATACACCACCACCCCTGCCGCAATTTTGCGGCAGGGGTGGTGGCAAGAGAAAATACCCCCGCAGAATCAGAGCCAGCCTCCGTTGTCAGCCACGAACTCGCGGGCTATAATCGCCAGTTTCTTCGACATCTCCGGCTCTCCGGTCGACGAAACCACCGTCGAGAGCGTAATCGTTCCCACTCCCGCCTTGCTGCACACAACGGAGAGTTTACCATCCTTGACCGTCGGGGCCGACATACCCAATCGTGTCTTTACATCCCCCTCAACCGTCACCTCGAACGAAGCGTATTTCGCACCTGCTCCGAAATAGGTCGTCAGGTCAATCGTCGCGCTCTCACCCTTCCGGATATAGATACTTGGCGTGCCTTCGACCTCCAGCAGTAATTTGTAGGCATCGACGTAGCCCGTGCCCATCTTCTTGCTGTAGTTGGTCAGGCGGAGCGTTTTAGATCCGACCCTCTTGGTGCCCGTCATGTAAGGGTTTATGTCGTTCACACTGCTCAGGAGCATTGTTTTGAACTCCGCAGCCGTAAACTGCTTGCCCAGTTTCGCTGCATAGGAGAGTCCTAACGCCGCCACACCCGATACATGAGGACACGCCATCGATGTGC
This sequence comes from uncultured Alistipes sp., assembly GCA_910586375.1. Lineage (GTDB taxonomy): Bacteria > Bacteroidota > Bacteroidia > Bacteroidales > Rikenellaceae > Alistipes. Next base: position 2,708 of record CAJUIE010000058.1, read on the forward strand.
CCTGCATGTAGCCATAACCCGTATTGTCGCGGTCGTCTTTGAAAGACATCGACGGATCATCGAGAATCGTGCTCAGCACACCAGTCTCGTCGTTATAATACATATCGCCCCCCGGCGCCGTGATGTCAACCCACGAACCGAAGTCGGTATAGTAGGCCGGCGTGTAGTCGGGCGCTATCGAAGCCACGGCAATTGTCGGGGCATAAGCCGACGGCCAGGTCATCTGGTCACCCACGATGTGACCGTCGTTTCCGGCCGCAAAGATCACCAGACCGCCCTTCATAGGCGAAGCCGGATTGTCAGTACCCGCATTTTCAATGAAATAGTCGATCGCCTCCTTCTCCGCCGAGCCGCTGTAACTGCTCAGCCACTGCGCCTGGGTCTTGACGCTGCTCGCGTCATAGCCCCAGCTGCACTGCGCGATCAACGCGCCCCGGTCTGCGGCATAGACAAATGCCTGGGCCGCAGCATCATAATTATAATAGGCACTGCTCTCGTTGCAGTCCAGAATCTGACACGACATAATCTTCACGCCCCCGGAGCCGTTCGCACCGCCCGCGACGCCGCAAAGTCCCTTGCCATTGCCGTTGACCGCAGCAATGGTACCGGCCACGTGCGAACCGTGGTCAGCATACATCCACATTCCATAGTCGGAATCATAGTAGTTCGACACCCAGTCGAGTTCCTTTTTGTTGGTGCGGGCGAAGTTGAAGCCATGCAGGTCATTGCCATACCTGGAGTCCTCGCCGGCATGGGGGTTGGTCCACATATTGGCCGCCAGGTCAGCATGGGTATACTGCACCGGTTCGTCTATCACGGCCACAATGACGTCGGGCGCCCCCGTGCAGAGCTTCCACGCCTCGAACAGATTGACATCCGCCCCAACCTTCGAGCTGGCGACCTGTCCCCGGTTGTCATAGTGCCACTGCTCCGCCAACAGAGGGTCGTTCATCGGCATCGTCGTGGCGCGGGTCTCTGCTCCCACACGGGGCGTATAGGGAATCATGGGACCCTCGCGCAGCGGCACAATACGGTACTTGTACTGTACCGTCGACACCCCCTCAATCCTGCTGAGCAAACGGGCCGCCTCGGCCAGGTCCTCCTCCCCGGTAAAACGCACCGTATACCATCTGTGAAGCCCTGCTGCGCGGTGACGGGCTTCGAAACGCTCCTCAAAGGGGAATATACGCTCGAACCGCTCCACGCCGATTTTGTTAAAAACAAGGTCCACCTCGTCGATTCCCGAGCGGGTCGCCACCTCTCCGCTACGCGTGATGTGTGCCGTTGCCTGCTCAATACGGTCGGCCAGGTCCGACGACACGCACAACGAAAGAGCCCCGGCAATAGCACCCTCCGGCTCGCCGAGAACAGCCTCCGAGCCTCCGACGTCGACCGTCGCAATATCGTCCAGCGTCTCTTTCGCACAGGAGACAACCACCAACACGCCGAGTGCGAGCAGCCATTTTTGCATTATTTTCATCAAAACAACCATAAATTTTTAGAATGAAAGTGCTTTAAAGTTACGCATAATCGCACAATCTCCCAAAGGGTGGGGCGGGTTTTATGCAAAAAAATCACACACAACATCCCTTTTAACTAAAAATCAAAGCATTAAGCTACAATCAAAAATCGTAAATTTCTTCAGTTCGAAGCAGTTTCCCATACTGAAGTTTTGAAATTCGATTCCGATCTTTTATATTTGTACAAAAGATTTACAAAAAACATGAAAAAGTTCAATTTCTTGCACCTTTTCTCGCCTCGGCAAAGCTCGTGCAAGCACGGCTCTGCCCTCGGCTTATCGAAAACGCTCTGCAAACTTCTGCTGGTCGCAATTATCACACTCTCGTTTGCGGCTTGCGGCGACAAGGATAAAGGTTCCGGCACTCCGGCTACGCCCGAACCACCCGTCATACCGGACCTTCCGCCCCTGGATCCCTCCGGAAAAATCACACTCGACAACTTGGCCGGCGAATGGAAGCTCACCAAATGGACGGTAGACAGCGAATTTAGCAACAACATCTACCTGGAAATTCTCGCCGACAACACATTCGTGCTTTACGAAGACATCACCTCGCACGGATTCAGCAAGATGACCGGCACTTTTGCCTTCGATAACGACGCCAACACCATCAGCGGGACCTACACCAACGGGACAGCCTGGGGCAGCAGCTACACGGTAGCCATGCCCGACGTCATGACCATGCGCTGGACAGCTGCCGGCACCGAAGACACCTCGGTCTATACCCGTACGACGATTCCCTCCGACATCGTGCAGACCTCACGCGCCGCTCAGGACGACGAGGGATACCCCTTCCTGTGATGAACATCCTTTTCCTGCTCCACAGCTACCCCAAGATCGGAGGCATCGAGATGGTCACCCAGACCGTCTCCCGCTATCTGGGGCACCGGCACAACCTCTACTATCTGGCTCGTATAGCCGATCCGACGCTCCCGACCGACCGGGAGCGTTGTTTCTACTTCCCGCCCAAGCATCAACAACGCGACGCAGAGTATTACAACGACCTGATACACCAGCTCCACATCGACGTAGTCATCAACCAGGGGCCCTTTCTCCCTTTTACCCCCATTCTCGACAACCCCGACCGCGATCCGAAGGTGCGGATCTTTACCTTCGACCACTTCACGCCGGGGCATGAATTCGAACGGATCAAATGGGTATGGATGTCGGAGCAGCGCCCGCTACCGCGTCTCTTCAAACGACTGAAAACTGCCCTCGGACTCAACACGCTGCAATATAACCCCGAACGTTACCGCAGACAGTATCGTCGGCTTTACGACCTGAGCGAGCGCACCGTCGTTCTGGCACCCGAATATATCCCCATGTTCCGTGATGCCTATCACTTGCCCGAAACGTCGAAACTCCTGAGCCTTCCCAACGCATCACGCTACACCTGCGACACCCCTTCCGACATCCTTGCCCGCAAGCAAAAAACCATCCTCTTCGTCGGGCGACTTGAACTCGAATCCAAACGTGTCGACCGACTGCTTGCCATCTGGCATTCGATTTCCGACAAGGCGGGCTGGACCCTCAAGATTGCAGGCGACGGTCCCCACCGACCCGAGCTCGAACACCTCGTCCGCGAGCAGGGAATCGAGTCAGTGGAATTCCTCGGAGCACAGCACAATCTTCAGCCTCTCTACGAAGAAGCTGCCGCCGTAGTCCTTACATCCACCTACGAAGGTTATGGATTATGTTTTGTCGAGGGTATACAGTTCGGAGCTATCCCACTCTCGTTCGATGTCAGCCCCGGCAACCGCCCGCTCTTCAGGGCCATTGCTCCTGAGCTGCTCGTGCAGCCGTTCGATCTCAATGCCTATGCTGCACAGCTGCGGCAGATCATGACCGACGACGCCTGGCGCCAGACACTGGCAGAAAAAGCCCTCCGAAAAGCTGCCGACTACTCCGAGGAGCGCATCGGCAGGCTGTGGGACGAACTGCTGGCCTGAACCACCCCCAGCCCCCCCCCTATCGCACCTTGCCTTTCCTCCTATAGAGCGACAACTGCAAGCGATAGAGCAGCGGATGCCGTCCGTAAAGGTCGATCAGCTTGCGCACGCTCTTTATCACGCCCATCGTTCGCAGTTCGGGATAGCGGGCAAATGCGGCACGAAACTCCCCCACCCACTCGTCCATGCACTCCAGACGACCGCCCCGGACAATCATCGCGTAAGACTGCAATCGCAGCGCCAGCAACTCCATCTTCAGGCTCCCGTACTCGGATTTGTCGCGCATAAACTTCTCGATAAGCTGCGGAAAAAGCAGCGCACTGGCCACCGCCTGATCCGAATAGCGGCTGCGGGACATCGACTCCCCGTCAACCCGATAACGGAGCAACGGCTCTTCGATCCGCACAAAACTGCGCGCTTCATAAAAGAGCTGAGAAGTGTAATAGGTATCTTCACCAATCGTCAAACGCTCGTCGAACCTCAACCGCTCCTTCAACTGACGCCTGTAAACATACTGCCACACACAGTTATACTGCTGCGTGGTCCATATCCGGCGCAGCAGCTCCCGGGGCTCGGCAAGCGACATCGGCCAGGGCTGCGAAGGCTCCGTATGTCCGTCGGGATATTCATAGAAGAAACCGAAGAGCGCAAAATCGGGGTTTCCGCCCGCCTGCAAGGCTTCCACAATCTTACGGTAAGCGTCGGGCTCGAGCACATCCCCCCCGTCAAGATGATGGACATACTCCCCTACAGCCGCTTCAAGACCCGTTTCCCGAGCCAGTGGCAACCCACCATTAGGCTTATCAATCAGACAGATGCGGCGATCGCGCGCGGCATACTCCCGGCAAATATCCAGGCTACAGTCGCGGCTGCCGTCGTTTACCACCACAATCTGGAGGTTGCCATACGGCTGGCCGCATACCGAATCGAGCGTCCGCCCAATCTCCCCTTCCAGATTGTAGACCGGAATAATCACCGAAACAAGAGGAAGGGCTTCATGCTGCATGATATCTGAAATTAAGGATTATTACGACCTGAAACGGCAAATACCCGTTTACAATACTTTTCCTTCACGACGATAGTGCCACAATTCAATCCGATATAGCAGCGGAAACCGACCGTACAGTGCCAGGAGTTTTCTCAGAAAATGAATTTCCCGATGGCTACGCAGCTCCGGATATTGCTGACATGCACGGCGAATTTCAGTAACCATCATTTTCATCCGCTCGCGTCGTCCCATCCGAATAAGCAAAAGATAAGCGACCAGCCGAATCACGAGCAGCTCTTTCTGCACCGATTCAAATTCGGGTTTGTCACGCATGAAGTCGTAAACAAGCTCCGGAAACAGCAAGGTGCTCTCCACAGCCCGATCCGAATAGCGACCGCACCGTGTCATGGAGCCCGCATCCTGCACATAGTCGAAAAGTCTGGCATGCAACAGCCACACCCTGCCTGCCCGATAGAGCAATTGTGTAGTATAATAGAGGTCCTCTCCCAACGAAAGACGACTGTCGAAATGCAGCTCACAAGCCAGCGATCGGCGATGGAGGTACTGAAGCGTCGAATGATAATTCTGCGTAAACCAGATATGACGGAGCATTTCCATCGAATCGGTCCAACCCTCCGGAAAGGGATATGAGCAGGAATCGGACGTTCTCCCATCGGCAAACCGATAGCGAAATTCAAACATCACCACATCCGGAAATCCATTGCTGCGGAGCGTGTCAACCAACAATTCATAAGCCCCCGGAGCCAAAATGTCGCCGCCATCAAGATGATGGATGTAGTCACCTTCTGCCCGTTCCAACCCCGAACGGCGTGCCAATGCGAGCCCCTCGTTGGGTTTGTCAACCACCGCGATGCGACTGTCTCGCGCAGCATATTCGCGCACGATACGCAGGCTATCATCCGTGCTGCCGTCATTCACCACAACGATCTGAAGGTGGCCATACGACTGACCGCACACCGAATCAAGCGTCGGGATGATCTCCCGCCCCAGGTTGTAAACCGGAATAATGACCGAAATCAAAGGTTTCTTGTCCATATCAATCTTTCCTTGAAGAGCTCTTCCCTGCCCGGCAAAAGGGCACCTTCATCACCTAGCTACAGACAGGCAGAACCCGCCAAAATATTTGTCAGATGTCAGTAAGATCCAAATTGCCCGGGGGGGGGTGTCCCGCAGCCCAGAAGCCTCCACTTACACAACCTCCTGCAAAAACGCCCCCAGCGGAAGCGCCACACGAAGCGGCGATAAGGCGCCGGACACCGGCGCAGATAACGGAAATAAAGACCCCGCAACGGATTGCGGCTCTTTTCCCAAATGGTCCAAGGCTTCGCCCGACCCGTAAAATGAACGACAACAGGCTTTTCCACTGCGACTTTCCGCCCCTCCGCCGCGGCATTACCCGACGCATAATTCCATTTGGCCGGCACCTCGCAGATACGACCCCGCAATGCTACGTTCAATACATCCTGATCCTGATATTCGAACTCTTCGCCACGGCTTACGGCTGTCTCCATCAACCGGGCCACCGTACCCTCACGCCGCATGGCCCCGAGGTCCATCAACAACACCCCGGCATTGACATAAAGGTCATCATCGCCGAGGCCGATCCGGTATTTATAACGCAGCCGCTCGATATAAAGGTCCTTCACTCCGGCGCAGAGCGCGCCATCGAGCGGCGTAGTCCACAATTCGCCCAGACCACCATCGACAACCAAGTCGGCATCGAGGTAGAGCGCACGTTCCGTGTCGGGCAATAACTCAGGAATCAGAAAACGATAATAAGTGTGACGCGTGATATAGGCGATGTTGAGCCTCAGCGCTTCGAACCTCCCGTCATCCACCGTCACGAACTCCATCCGATGATCGCAGCCATAGCGGGTCACGGCCCGACACAGCAGCTCGCGGTTGACATCCGAGAAATAATCTGTCAGCACATAAAAGTCGAAAGCATAACCCGGGTTGTTCTCCAGTACAGAGACGACCGCGACACAAAGATGCTGCGCATAAGTATCATTAACAGCAAATACAACCGAGATTCTTGCTTTCATAAAAGCTCTTTTAGGATAGTAAAGATACGAAAAATTCTGAACAGCAAAAACGCTTTGGCAAAAAACAGGATAAAAACCCACCTCTCTCCACAAACACGGCAGCTACTCCCGCAGCTCCTGGCCCAAACACTCAAAAACAGCCTTCAGGTCGAAAGCCCCCGCGATCAAGTTCTTAATTGAAAACCGTCCACCCACCCATAAAAAAAAGCGGACACCTCACAGTGCCCGCCGCCTGTCCTTTTCAGGAAGGACTATTTAACTGCTTTAACTATTGCTTCAAATGCCTTCGGTTCGTTCATCGCCAAGTCGGCCAGAACCTTGCGGTTCAGGGCGATACCCTTGGTGTTGAGCTTACCGATAAACTGCGAATAGGTCATTCCCTGCGCGCGGACGGCAGCGTTAATACGCACAATCCACAACGAACGGAACGTCCTCTTCTTGAGCTGGCGGTGTGCATAAGCAAACTGCAAACCCTTTTCGACCGTGTTTTTCGCTACGGTCCAAACGTTTCCCCTTGAACCAAAGTTACCCTTGGCAAGTTTCAGAACTTTCTTTCTACGTGCGCGCGAAGCGACTGCATTGACTGAACGTGGCATAGTCTGAAATGTTTTTGAGAGCTGTCAGCGACGCGGTTCTCCCGCATTCTTCGGGGCTGGTTCGCTCCAAATTAATAAAAAATGATTAGCCGCCCGCAATTACTTGACGAGCAGATTCTTGATTTTGGCCTCGTCGGCCGCAGAAACCGTACCCGAATAGCAAAGGTTACGCTTCTGTTTAGTCGTCTTTTTGGTCAGGATGTGACTGTGATAAGCGTGCTTGCGCTTGATCTTTC
>CAJUIE010000059.1 GCA_910586375.1 uncultured Alistipes sp.
TCCGCCCGAATTCTCGATGCGCATCATCGCCGACATCTTCGAGTACACCTCGAAGAACATGCCCAAGTTCAACTCCATCTCGATTTCGGGCTACCACATGCAGGAGGCGGGCGCCACGGCCGACATCGAGCTGGCCTACACGCTGGCTGACGGTCTGGAGTATCTGCGTGCGGGCGTCAACGCCGGCATGTCGATCGACGCTTTCGCTCCGCGCCTGTCGTTCTTCTGGGCCATCGGCATGAATCACTTCATGGAGATCGCCAAGATGCGCGCCGCGCGCATGCTGTGGGCCAAGATCGTGAAGCAGTTCGAACCCAAAAATCCCAAGTCACTGGCACTGCGCACCCACTCGCAGACCTCGGGCTGGTCGCTCACGGAGCAGGACCCGTTCAACAACGTGGCCCGCACGGCCATCGAGGCCATGGGCGCCGCGCTGGGTCACACCCAGTCGCTCCACACCAATGCACTGGACGAGGCGATCGCCCTGCCGACCGACTTCTCAGCACGTATTGCCCGCAATACGCAAATCTACATTCAGGAGGAGACCTCCGTATGCCGCGAGGTCGACCCGTGGGCAGGTTCCTACTACGTGGAGACACTGACTAACGAAATCGCACACAAGGCCTGGGAGCACATCCAGGAGATCGAAAAGCTGGGCGGCATGGCCAAGGCCATAGAGACCGGCATTCCGAAGATGCGCATCGAGGAGTCGTCGGCCCGCACGCAGGCTCGCATCGACTCGGGCGAGCAGAAGATCATCGGCGTGAACGAATATCGTCTGGAGAAGGAAGCCCCGATCGACATTCTGGCCGTGGACAACACCGCTGTGCGCGAAAGTCAGGTGAAGCGTCTGCAGGAGCTGCGCGCCAACCGCGACGAGGCCGCCGTGAAGAAGGCGCTGGCCGCCATCACCGAGTGCGTGAAGAGCAAGCAGGGCAACCTGCTGGAGCTGGCCGTCGAAGCCGCCAAGGTGCGCGCCACGCTGGGCGAGATTTCCGATGCCTGCGAGGTGGTCGTAGGCCGCTACAAGGCAGTTATTCGTTCGATTTCAGGAGTTTACAGTTCGGAAGTGAAGAAGGATCAGTCGTTCGGGCGGGCCAAGGAGCTCTGCGCCGAATTCGCGAAGAAAGAGGGCCGTCAGCCCCGCATCATGATCGCCAAATTGGGTCAGGACGGCCACGACCGCGGCGCCAAGGTGGTGGCTACGGGTTATGCCGACATCGGTTTCGACGTGGACATGGGTCCGTTGTTCCAGACCCCTGAGGAGGCTGCGCGCCAGGCCGTCGAAAACGACGTGCATGTGGTCGGCGTCTCGTCGCTGGCTGCCGGTCACCTGACGCTCGTGCCGCAGATCATCGCCGAACTGAAGAAGCTCGGTCGCGAGGACATCATCGTCATCGTGGGCGGTGTAATTCCGGCTCAGGACTACGATGAACTCTACCGCGACGGTGCCGCCGCCATCTTCGGCCCCGGCACACCGATCGCAACGGCCGCTATCAAAATTCTCGAAATCCTTTTGGAGGAATAATCCTGCTCGTCATTCTCCGCGATACCCTCCGCCTTGTGCGGAGGGTATTTTTTCGTCCCCGATGTCGCCGGACACAACGGGTCCCCTGTCATTCTGAGCGCAGCGAAGGCAGAAGCTATACTGAGCAAGGAGGAGGAAGACAAGCGAAGCGCAGTTAATCTATATACTGTCAAAGTCCCGGCATTAGCCGGGCGGGCCGTAACCTCTGCCCCGCGGAGGCCCGCAACTTTGTTGCAGTCCACCGCCGTCTTCGGCCCGACTACCGAAGAAAAAAGAAATTCCGCCTTCGTGTCGGAGGCGTTAAGCAGCCGGGGGCTACGGCTCGACCGGCTCCGCCGGAATAGATTCTTCGTTGTCATTCTGAACACCGCAGAGGCCCGAATGACGGCAAACAAAAAAGGGGGCGTCACTAAGCGACGCCTCCTTAACACCTCCCCCCCCCTTTACGGGCAGTTTAGAAGTACTTACCCCGCAAATCCTCGATACCGGCCATATCCTGAATAGCCTGCAACGACAGTTGAGGCAACATGCTTTCGACCATAGCCTGGGCCCGCACCCGCTCAGCCTCGGCAGTCTGGGTCTCGATCGGCTGCACGTCGTCCACACGGAATACATAAACCCCAGACAGTCCCTTCACGGGAGCCGACACAACTCCGGTTTTGCCCGCTACAATGGCACCGATCAAACGCGGCTCCATACCAGCACCATCGACAAAATAGGTATTGGACGCAACATCGACGAAATCGACGGGTTCGACACCCCAGGCTGCCGCCTGCTCTTCGAGCGTTGACCCGGCAAGCTCCTTAACCAGGTAGTCGTACTTCTTGTCACGAAGTACCTGAGCACGAATCTGTGCAGCCACCTTCTTCAAAGGCGTATACTCTGCGTTGTCAATCTCCGTAACCACGGCCACGACATAATCCTTGCCCACCTTGAAAATCTCCGACACATCGCCCACCTCAGCACCATAAGCCCACCGTGCAATCTCGCGCGAATCCTCCACGCCGCGCAGCGTACGGTCGCCCTGTACGAGTGTCACAACACGAGGTGTCACAGCAGCAGCAGCGGCGGCATCGTTGAACGCCTGCGTCGACCCGCCCTTGGCATTGACCGTAAAGGTTCCGGCCTGGTTGTGAGCCTCACGACGCGTTGCAGCAGAGGCCTCGACAGGATAGGTGATCGAAGCGACCTGTACATGTTTCGAAGGACGATCTGCCCGATAAACCTGCATCAGCTGGATGGCATCGCCGGAAGCGACCTTCACCACATCGCCCCGCCGGGCATTGCCCAGAGCTGCGGCAAACTCACCCGAAAAGGCCGAGAAAGGCAGTACACCGACCTCTCCACCATTGAAGGCTGTCTGGTCATAAACCGAGTATTGACGTGCGAGCGTAGCAAAATCACCGCCCGCACGGATAACACCAAGCAGACTATCGGCCAACTGCTCCGCGGTATAAGGCAAAACGATGTGGCGAATACCAAGCGAGTCTGCAACAACCTTGGAGTCGAGTACGCGGGCCATCGTCCACTCGTTGTTCTTCAACACGGGACCATAAGTCTTGCCGGCCATGAGCGCCGCAGCCTCCTCGTCAGTAAGCTGTGCGGCCGAGACATAATTGTCGGCAATGTGTCCATTGCGGTCAGAGCGCACAAAAGCCTTTAAATCGGCGGCCGCAGCGAAGCGGGCCCCCACCTCCTGCACGTTCCGCTCAAGAGCAAGCAGGTCTTCGTCAGTAGGATCGACCTCGAAAACTACATAAGAGAGCGTCCGCGACGGCTTCTGCTTATAAGCATTCTTATGGCTTTTATAGTAGCTCTTCAGGTCACTGTCCGACACGGTGAAGATCGAATCAGGCACCGAACCGAACCTCTTGCCGATCCACTTGCCCGAACGATTTTTGTTGACCCCCTCTACCTCCTGGGCGACTTCGAGCGAGTTGACATAAGCACCGCCCTTGACCAGACCCAGATACTTCTGGAACAGACGCTCCAGACGTGCCTGCTCGTTGAGCTGTTGCCAAACCTGCTGAGCCTGCGGATTCGTCTCGGCCTCCTCAAGAAAACGGCTTACAGCTGCAACGCTATAAAGGCCCGTGCGAGGATCGGCAAAAGCGCTATAAAAGCTCTGCGAAGGCACCTCACCGCTGATCATAGCCTGACGCTCCGGCTCGGAAACGCGAAGTCCCGCCTTGCGGAAACCCGGCATGAAGAGGTGACGCGCCACGAGCGACTGCCACGTAGCACTGGCCAGCATAGCCGACTGCTGCTCATCGCTCTCCTGAACGTTGTTCTGCGCGCGAAGCTCCTCCAACAGGTCGTAATACTCCGAATAAGTAATCTTGTCGCCGCCAATGACACCGACCTTAGGATCGTTGCCCGAGAAACCCATTTCGCTCTTCAGCGAGAGAATGAAGGCCAAAAGCGCCCCGGCAATGACGACCGAAAGCACAATGCCGAACTTGGTACGTAGGGTGTTAAGACTTAACATATTGAATTTAAATTATCGTGTTTGCCAAATAACAGCCAAAGATAATAAATTTATTCCGAAAAGCTCCCTGCGGACTACAATTTTTTCACCCGTGCCAGCTCGATACGCGAACGTGTCGTGCGCAGAATACGCAACTGCAAGTTTCCAATCGTGAGCGTCTCTCCTGCTGTAGGAATCCCTTCGAAATGATAGATGATCCACCCGGCCAGGGTATCGTATTCGCGATTTTCCTCAATCCCGAGGCCGTATTTCTCGTTAAGAGACCGCACTTCCAGCCGACACGAGAACACCCACTCGCCATCCCCCACCTGCTTCTCCACCAGATCGGGCACGTCGTGCTCATCTTCGATCTCGCCGAAAATCTGCTCCAGGACATCCTCCAGCGAGATGACACCCGCCGTGCCGCCGAACTCGTCGATAACCACGGCAATGTTCGACCGATGCTTGATGAAGTTCTGCAACACAAGTTGCAAAGGCATGGTCTCGGGCACGAAGTTAACCTTCATCACCACGTCCGTCAATCGCTCGGGCCGCGTGAAAAGGCTCTTCGAATTGACATATCCTACAATGTTGTCAATATTGCCCTGCCAGACGAAGATGCGCGAATACATCGTCTCGACAAACCGGTCGTTGAGCTGGTCAATCGACGTAGTGTCGAGGTCGACTGCCTCGATGTCCACACGCGGGATCATGCAATCCCGCACGCGCAGATCGGCGAAATCCAGTGCATTCTGAAACAGCTTCAATTCGTTATCCGGCTCGGGTCCCTGCTCGGCAGTACCGGCATCGAGCAGTGCGGCCAGGTCATCACGGCTGAAATTCCGGGGTGCATCCTGCCGCAGAACAGGACGACCAGCAAGCCACAATATCCCCTGCGAGACTAGCGTCGTGAGTCGCGCAATGGGATAAAGCAATATATAAAAAAAGTAGATGACCGGCGCCAGAGCCCGATAATAAAAGTTAGGGTTGTTGCGGAAAACCGATTTGGGCAGGAACTCCGCAGCAAAAATAATAATAAGGGTCGAAACGGCCGTTTCAATAGCTACCGACCCCTCCCGGGCCACGCGCTCCCACCCCACAGCGACGAACACCGAGCGAAGCAGCAACGACATATAAAGCGAGTAGATGACAAGCGCTATATTGTTACCTACCAATATCGTAGTGATATACTGCCCGGGATGGCGGGCGAAAATATCAGCAATACGATCGAACATGCGGCTCTGCTTGCGGTCGATCTCCAGCTTAAGCCGGTTTTTGCTCGTAAAAGCGATCTCCATGCCCGAGAAAAAGGCCGAGAGAAGCAGCATCGACAGAATCAATAAGACGGATGTAAGCATCAGTTTCTGTTTTCCTGCAAAAGTGATTTCCGGGAGGCACTCTGCGCCCCGGCAGATTGGACTTTGCCTCTCTTACGCTCCGCAACAACGGGAGCTGAGCTGCGGGAGGACGAACGCCCCGGCGTTCCTCCAGGCTCCACAGCAGGAGCTGGTCCCCGCCCCGTCGAATCGCCTGGCGCGACATCCACCTCCATACGCCCCTTCATGCGGCGGAAACGCCAGTCCTTGAACTCCTCATCGGACTCGAAACCCTCGCCGATGAAGACATCCCGGCCCCCGCTCTGCACGATCTTGGAGTCCACATTGGAGTAAATTTTCCGGGTCCGGGCATTCCAGAACAGCTGCTGGGTATAAAGCGTCTTGCCATCAGACTTCTCGACAACGACGTTGCCGCGCGCCTCCCACAGTTCGCGGTCGGTAAAATAAATGGCGTAATTGGACGTGAGCACGGCATCGACCGTCGACAGCGAATCATCCTTATAAGTGGTGATCGTCACACCCCGCCGAAACTCCCGATAGGGTTCACGCGCCTGAGAATAACCCTCCAGAAGCGGTGTTTCGAAGTGGTAGGAGCGACGACCATTCTGCGACATGACCACCGAAAGGTCTTCGCTGTATTCGGTCATCCGCGCCTCCTCACTCACCGCCGTCCCCTCCACGGAGGCCCCGCCGCACGAGAAAAGCAAGATAGCACTCCCCATCGAAAAGAGGGAGAGTGCTACCGGAAAATATTTCATCACACACCGCAGCATGGGACGCGTCTCCTGCCGACGAAACTAACGAGCCCGGACAGTAGTTGCCACGCCGGCGGCCGTGCCGCACGACACCGTATAACGCGCGCCCTCCTTCAGTTCGTTGAAGAAGCACTCCTCTGAGGTCGGGAAGCGACTGCGGAAAGCTCCGAGCGAAGTCCGTGCGGAATCCAGGTACTCTGAATCCTTAGGCAGCAATTCAATGGCCTTAGCCATCGTATCATAAGCAGCCCAGAAGGTCGTCTGACCCGCAAATCCGCCACAATGGGCCGCCGAGACCGCATAACACTGAGCCAGCACGTAATAGGGCACGCCATCCTCGGGATTGAGGTCACGGGCCTGGCGGGCAGCCGCTGCAGCAGCCTGCACATCGTTGGCTACAAGATTGATAAGCGCGATACGCACATAAAGCATCTCACGCTCGGCGGGATCCTCCTCAGAGACGAGTGCCTCATTGAGGTAAGTCGTGGCCTTGGCATAATCGCCCTTATTCTGGAAAGCCTGAGCCAGGAACATGGCCGTCTCCGACGAAGGTTTCACGGCATAATACTTCTCGGCAATCGAGAAATAAAAGTCACCGTCACATTTGGCACGCGACATCAGAGCCACAGCTTGTGCAAGCAACGCCTCATCATCGGGCGCAGCGGCCAGCTTGCTCTTGAAAAGACTTTCGAGGTTCTCGCAACTGGCGGCTCCGCTCAGGCCGAAAGCCGCGTCGAACTGCGACTTATACTCCGCAGCCTCAGGGTTAGCCACGAAAATCGGCGCCAGACGGTCGTACTCAGCGATGATCTCATCGGGCATCACCTCGTCGGTATTCTTATAATCTTCGCAGAGGTTACTGAAATAAGCCACAACCGTTTCGGGATCGGTGGCAGCGCCACCAGCCTCGATAGCTGTACGGAATGCCTCGCGGATACCCGCCCGGTCATTGGGCCGATAAGTCAGGTATTCACGGGCCTTACGATCAAGAATATAAGCCGAGCCGCGCTTGGCATGGTCGCCGAAATACTGGTTGCGCAGGTCGTACATCAGCAACAGCGAATCGACGTAAATGTTCTTCTCGGCCATGCTCTTGGCCCGGTTGATCTTGTTTTTATAAACAACGGCACCACGCACGTAGGTATTCTCCGAAGCCGCGGGACATGCGTCGATCAGCTCCTTGAGGTAGTGAGCCGCAGCATTGTAATCCCTATTGTCGCACGACTCCTTGAGGAAGTTGCTATTCAGGATGTTCTGCTCTCGCTCTTCAGGAGTAACGCCCCACTTGGCATATTGCGGCGAATTGAAGTCTTGCTGGGCCATCGTCGCTACAGCGAAAAGCGCAGAAGCCGCAGCGAGCAGGAATTTAACGTTTTTCATCGATCGTATTTAATTATATTATGTCTCTATTCGTATTTGGGACGCATAAACCAATACTCGCCATTCTCACTGCCGGCAAAGAGCGAGAAGCCCACGGCGAACTTGAAATATTGCTGCCGCACAAGCCCTACGCGCTCGGCGACATTATAGCCCCTCCGTCCATACTCCACACCCACGTCGATGGCCGAAGAGCCCAAAAATTTAATGGGAATACCCACGCCTAACGTCACAGCGTACTGGGCGATGTGATGACCTCCAAACGTCTGGTTATAAGTACCATATCGGAAACCGGCCCGATAAGACCAGCGCCGGAAAAAGTGACGCACGTCGTAACGGGACGGGGTAAACTCTGCCCCGAACTTGATCGTGTTGGTGTCGGTATAAGCCACTTCGAGACTCTCACCCGAAGGTCCTACGGACGTACGGACCGGTGCCGAGTTACGCGCTCCCCAGTTCTGATAAACATAATCCGCACCCAAAGTCCACTTAACCGTCTGGTAATAAGCCCCTACAGCCAGCTGACGCGGCAGAACAAGCTCAAGGGTCTGTGTCTCGTCCTTAACGGCGGTGCTATAGAGATCGGAGGTATAGATCGTCTCGGAAACCCGGGGCCGCAGATCACCGCCAATGTCAAACGTGGCGCCAAAGGTCAGGGCCCGTTTGGAGTTGAGGATGGCACTCCACTGAAGGCCGACCTGCCCCTTGAAGCTCGAAATGCTGTAATTGCTGCTGCCAACGGCCGAATTGAAGTTCCCATCACCCGTGATGGAGGAGACAGTGGCAACGAACGAACGGTCGATATCGCCCCAATAATACTGGGCAGCGACGCCCAACGAAAAATTCTTGAAGATCGTCCAGCCCAGCCCGGCCTTGACCTCTGTCACGTCGCCCTCGCCCTGATAAGTATACTGCACCGGACCGACATTGCCCAGCACAGGATCGAGGCTGTCGCCCGCACGGTAGAATTTGGTTCTGTATCCTACCGAACTATAAGGGGTAAGGCTGAAACCCAGGCCGAGGCGCTTGCCCAAAGGGAGCTGGAAAGCCACATCGTGAAAATTGGCCGACGTATAAGCCGACTTTTTCTTAATGCCGCTATCGTTCTGCGAGTTACGATAATGCTGCCCTTCGACCCCAAAGCTGAAGAGGAAACTCTTCTGCGGCGTGGCGCTGTAAGCCGCCGGGTTGAGCAGATTAACCATGCCCGTATTGCGCATAGCCACACCCACACCGCCCATCGAACGCATCGAAAGCGTCCCTGGCGTATTCAACTCACCGATACCGTACATCGTATAGGGAGAGAATGCATTGATGCTGCTTGTCTGAGCAACGCCGAAGAGCGGAAAAAGCAGCAGCGACGCTACGACAGCCCATTTATGGAAGGTGTTCTTCACTCGCATGAAATTCCAGTATTCGATCCAATCCGCAAAAGACCAGATTACGATTTGCAAATATCGTGTTTTTAATTCGTTTCGCAAAGCGTTTCGCATCGCCACCGGTAAAAATTACGCATAAATCGTCGAATTTTTCACCCATCCGGGTGATATAACCTTCGATTTCGAAAGTCAGCGAATTGACTACCCCCAGCTCGACAGCCTCGCGCGTCGAACGCCCCACGAGCCCCTCGCAGCCGGTCGGCCCGCACATTGGCAACCGTGCCGTATAATCGTGCAAGGCCCGGAAACGGGTTCTCAGGCCGGGCGAGATACACCCGCCGCGGAACGTGCCGTCGGCTGTCACCAGATCGAAGGTTACAGCCGTGCCGAAATCAACGACCAGGACATTGCGCCCCGGAAAGAGTGTCGCAGCACCCACAGCAGCCGCCAGGCGATCACGACCCAACGTCTCGGGCGTCAGGTAGGCATTGTCGATCGGCACCCGTGTCGCGGGCGTGAACTCCACCACCCGCCCGAGCCGCGCCCGGAGCATCGCAACGATCTGCGAAACCTCGCCCCGCGTCGAAGAGACGATAGCCGCCCCGATGGGTCCACAGGCAAACAACTCGTCGAGTGTCGCCGGAACCAGCTGTTCAACACTCCGTTCGGCCACACACTCACCCCGATTCATAACGCCCAGCTTGATGAGCGTATTTCCTATGTCAACGACGAGGTTCATGAAATATCCGGTTTCTTTTCTCTGGTCTTCGGTTTCTTCCCGTATAAATTTGCGTCAAACTCCGGTTTTAGTCAGGCCGAAGCCTTCGCCGCGCGGAGGCCCGCAACTTGCGTTCCGTCCGCAGTCTTCGGCCCGCGAAAGCAATTGTGAATCCGTTGTTACGGCGCCTCCGCCTGAAAATAAAATCCCCTCCGGCCTGCGAAAACTTCCGCCCCTCCTTACAGCTCCCTCAACGTTTTATAAGCGGCTTCGACATCTTTGATTCTTCTAACGGTCATGGCCAGACGATTATTGTGCTGCTTCAGGACGAACCGATCGGGATGCTGCGTCACGCGTTTCAAAAGCTCCATAAAGACCTCGCTCTGGTAATAAGGCGAGTTCTCCTCACCGACGAAGTGGACGATCATAAGAC
>CAJUIE010000060.1 GCA_910586375.1 uncultured Alistipes sp.
CCCCAGTCCCATGCCGGCTCCGAGCATGACCGTAAGCATGAAGATGCCCCAGAAAACCCCCAGCGCCGTCATAATACTGCGCTTGCGGTTGCGGGAAATCGTCTGCCAGATTTCGTTCCAACGGTCGATATCAAAAAATCGGGTCATCATGAGTTTTATTTTTCGGCTTCAGCCAGTGCGAGCCGAAAGTTGCTCCGGTTCGCGCTGCATTCACCGCTGGGCCGCCCGGTAAAATCATTCATTCTTCATTCGTTATTTGTTGTACCTCAGGGCATCGATGGTTTTGAGCCGGGCAGCACGGCGGGCAGGAACATAACCCGCGATCAGGCCTGCAACGACCAGCAGCACAGTAGCACTGACGGCGATACCCAGATCGAGCGTCGGATCGAGGAAGATGGCAGGCCCCCCTCCGGAAGCTTGTTGTGGCTCCACAATGAAATGGTTCACCGCCTCCATAACCCCCACACCCAGGACCAGCCCGACATAGCCAAACGCTGCCGTAATGCACACCGACTCGGTGAGAATCAGACGAATGATCGACGACGGCCGGGCTCCAAGAGCCTTGCGGATGCCGAACTCGGCCGTACGCTCGGTAATGGTCACCAGCATGATGTTGCTCACACCGACAACCCCGGCAAAGAGGGTCCCCAGGCCGATGATCCAGACGAAGATGTCGATCCCCCTGAAGACAACCAGGATATTTTTGTAGCGTTCCATGGTGTTATTGATCCAAATAGCACTCTCGTCGTCGGGAGCAAAACGATGTTCGGCAGCCAGCCGCGCGAGAAGGCGTCTTTCAAAGTCGGCCATTGCCTCATCAGTTTCGATGCCCTCCACGGTGATGGTGGCGCAGTCGACCTCGGGGTCATCGGCTTTGAAGATAAGCTGTCCGGTGCTTAGCGGGATGAAGCACACGGAGCTGTTGCGGCGGGCGTCCCCTTCCTGTACACCAACCACCGTAAAGATCGTATGGCCAACCTTAACGGGCTTGCCCAGGGGGTCCTGGCCCTTAAAGAGAAGACGTTGCATCGGCTCGTCGATGACAATCGACTTGCGGCGCTGCTCAACATCGGCAGCGTTGATGAAGCGTCCGGAAGCAAGCCGGACCCCCTGAATTTGGGCCGTACCGGGCAGTGCTCCGCAAGGGAAGACGCTGGTAAACTCGCCGTTGCAGGTGGCCGTCTGAGTACTATACCAGCCTTCGGCGGCGACCTGCCCTATCTCGGGAAATTCACGGCGCATGATCTCCAGATCGCTGTTTTTCATAGCGATGCGACGCCCTTTCTGATAACCTTTATAAGCTTTGGATGTCCTGCCGCCGTAAAGGTTGATGGAGTTGGTGGCATAGTCGCCAAAATTGGAGAGTACCCCGTTCTCGAGCCCGTTGCCCGAGCCCAGGAGTATCGACAGCATAAAGATGCCCCACGCCACCGAAAAGCCCGTGAGCAGCGTACGCAGTTTATTACGGCGCACCGAAGTCCAGATTTCGAGCAGCAGTTCGTTCATCGTCCCAGGCCTGTCGGGGTGATCGAGTCAATAACTCCGTCACGCAGACGGATGATGCGGTCGGTCTGGTCGGCGATGGCCTGCTCGTGAGTCACGCAGATGATGGTCATGCCCATTTCGAGGTTCACGCGCCGCAAAAGGTTCATCACCTCCTGCGACGTGGCGCTGTCGAGGGCACCCGTCGGTTCGTCGGCCAGAATGATCTGCGGCTTGTTGATCAGGGCCCGGGCTATGGCCACACGTTGTTTCTGCCCGCCCGACATTTCGTTAGGCCGGTGCGACGCCCACTCCCGGAGCCCAAGTAAGTCAAGGTACTCCAGCGCCAGAGCGTTGCGCTTGCGACGCGCGACCCCCTGATAGTAAAGCGGCAGAGCGACATTCTCCACGGCATTCTTATAGCTTATAAGATTGAACGACTGAAAGATGTAACCAATCATCGAGTTACGCGCTTCGGCAGCCTGCGTTTCGTTGAGATGGCGGATCAGCCGCCCGGCCAGGTAGTAGTTGCCACTGTCATAGTCGTCGAGAATACCCAGAATATTCAGCAACGTAGACTTGCCCGAGCCCGAGGCTCCCATGATCGAAACCAGCTCGCCGCGAGCCACTTCGAGGTCGATGCCCTTGAGTACGTGGAGGGGCGAACCGTTGTTATAAGTCTTGTTAATCTGTTCGAGCCGGATCATGTTGGCGATGGTCTGTTTGCATGGACAGAAGACCGGAAACTACGGCCTTCCGAAAAAATCAACGGAACAAAGATAGTAACTATTATCCGAAAAACAATTTATTTTTATCGAAAATCAATAAATACAACCTTTATTTTCGCCACAGACATAAAAAATTCGGGTTCCGAAGATTTGGGACAAACAGCTTTTTTGCGATATTTGTGGGATCAAAACAAGCTGTCATGGATTACCCGGCCCCAGCCAAACAAGAAGAAATCGTACTCAAATACATCAAGGAGCAACTTTACTCGGGACAGTTGCAGCCGGGTGAGCGGCTGCCCGCCGAACGGCGACTGGCCGAAATGTTGGGTGTGAGCCGCGCCCACGTGCGGGCTGCCTTCCAGAAACTGGAGTTCTACGGTATTGTCCGCACCTTTCCTCAAAGCGGTACGGTCGTGGCCCACGAAAACATGCAAATTCTCGAACGAATGCTGACCGACGCCCTGCAGATCGGACGCTTCGACTTCGCCTCGCTGGTCTACGTGCGCGAGCTTCTCGAAACGGAGGCCGTAAGGCTCTGTGCACTCAACCGCACAGACGACGACCTGAAGGAGCTCGAACAGGCCCTGCAAGCCTGCGAAGAGAAATTCTACACCGAAGAGCGCATCTCCCGCGATTTTGCCTACCACCAGGCACTGGCGCGCGGGAGCCACAACCCGGTGCTGTCGTCGTTGCTGCTGGTCATCACTCCCGATGTATTGCGCTATTACCACCGTTACAGGGTCTGCGCAACGCCAACCGAAGAGGTTTTCCACCAGCACCGCGAAATACTGCACTGTATTCGCCAACGCGACGAGCAAGGCGTAACCGAAATGATGCGCCGGCACCTGAAGTCGCTGCGTGATTTTGCGGTCTCCAATAACGACGAAAACCACTTTCTGGAGTAAATTCTGAGGGGGGGGGGCAGAGGCACGAAAAAAGTACCTCGCCCTACCCCCCTCTACAGGGAGTATAAAGACGGTTTTCAGAGAATTTTCAATAAAATTTCCGCCGTTTTCTTGCACAATTCGGATTTTTACCCTACATTTGCATTCGCAATTCGGCACCGTAGCTTAATTGAATAGAGCATCTGACTACGGATCAGAAGGTTACAGGTTTGAGTCCTGTCGGTGTCACTAAAAAAGAGAGCCTTTGAGGCTCTCTTTTTTGCATTTGAGCGGGGGGGGCGTCGCCCCCGGATACTCGATCCGGCTATTGATGCTGGGGCCGCAACAGGTCCTGCACAACCTTTACCGGTGAGAAGGTCGAGATGGGCACGTCGACAAAAATCGTATTCCAGCGGGCCATAGCACCGTTCCAGAGCCCCGGGAGTTCCTGGGCCCGCAATTCGCGACCGCACGACGACTTGGACGATATGAATCCCGTGGCCGGATCGACATACTGCCGCAGGTCGAACTTACGACCCTCTGCGTCACGCACGCCGCACACCAGGTCGACCGGGTTGAAATGCGTCGCCGACTTCATCAGAGGCTGGTCATCGGGCGCAATCTGGCTCGACTCGGCAATCTGCAACGACTCGGTACCGTCGGGGTTCTTCACCCAGAAAGGTCCGCCGCCCGGCTCCCCCTCGTTGCGGACCATGCCGCAGACGCGAATCGGCCGATGGAGAATATCATGCAGCAGAGCCCCATCATAAAGGGCAGGCAACTTCACACAAAGCTCCTTTTCGATGAAGCGGGCGACGGCAGCCAGATCAGCAGTTCCAGCATCCAGAGCAGCAAGATACCCGGCTGCTTGTCTTTGCAAGTCGAGAAGTACCCCGGCCAACGCCTTTTTATAGCGCACGGTATCACCGCGCCGGGCATCGGTCGTCACATTATCGATGTTCTTGATGAAAACCATGTCGGCGTCGATTTCGTTGAGGTTTTCAATCAGGGCTCCGTGGCCGGCCGGCCGGAAAAACAGACGCCCATCGTCCTGGCGAAAGGGGGTGTTGTCGGGGTTGACGGCAATAGTGTCGGTCGAGGGTTTCTGCACCGAGAAGGTGATTTCGTAGCGAATGCCGAAACGTTTTTCATAAAGGGGCAATTTGGCGGCGAGGAGCTTTTCAAACCCCGTCCTGTGCTCGGGCGAAACGGTGAAATGAATGCGCACCACCCCGCCAGCCGCAGCATAGGCAGCGCCCTCCACGAGGTGTTCTTCAACCGCCTTGCGGGCACCCTCCGGGTAGGCGTGGAAGGTCACCAGTCCTTTAGGACATTGACCGTACCCCAGCCCCTCACCCACGATAGCCGTAACTATGGCCCGATCGTCGGCACCCTCCGGCAGCAGAGCTTGCAGCTCAGGCCAGAAAGCAAAATCCCCGATACGCTCTGACAGCGTATCAATCCCCTTGCCTCGCTTACCTTCGTTGACAAACTCAAAGAGCTCCTTGAACATACGGGTCGCAGCACCTGAAGCCGGCACGAACTTCACGACTGCGAGCCGGTCGGCGGCCTCCTCATAGCGTGCTACAGCTTCGTCGGTCTCTTCGTCGGTCAGGATTTTCACGCCGTCACCGGGCGAGGCAGCGCGCACAACACTCAGAAAAGGGAATCCACGGCGGAAGTTTTCGATCTGCTGCCCGACGGCTTCAGCCGTGAGCCCATGATCGGCAATTTGTTTCAGGTCTTCTTGGGTAAACATAAATACAGGTGGGTTTTATGGTTGTATCGTTCATGCATTTCCGGATATTTCAGTCGTCAGAAAAGCGTGCCGGAACCCGCGGAGCAAGACACCCAAAGTGTCGAGCCTCCACGAGGCAGGGCTACGGCTCGCCCGGCTAAAGCCGGAATTTTTTACAACGACGCCAGGCTTGCGGCTGCCGCCTTGAAACCAAAGCGGCTACTTCGGCCTTCATGTTACCAAAGTTAATAAAAATTTCTAACTTTGCACATTATGTTGCAGGAATTTCAACGCATCGACCTGAGCGATCGCACCAGCTTCCACGTGGGGGCCCGTGCTGCGCGGCTCGCGGAAGTGGAGACCGTGGACGATCTGCGGGCGCTTTTCGCCGGGGGCGTGCCTGGGCAATGGATGGTCCTTGCCGGGGGTAACAATATTCTGTTTACCCACGATTACGAGGGGTTGCTTGTCGTGCCTGTCGCACGGCGCATCGAGGTATTGCGAGAGACGGGCGACCGGGTGACGGTGGGCGTCGATGCCGGGGTTGAGTGGGACGACCTGGTGGCATGGGCCGTCGACCGGGAGCTGTGGGGGATCGAAAATCTTTCGCTCATTCCCGGCAGAGCCGGGGCGGCTCCGGTGCAGAACATTGGGGCTTATGGCTGCGAGGCCGGGGATGTCATCGAGCGGGTACACATGTACTGCGTCGAATCGGACTCACTGCTGACGCTCGATGCGGCCCATTGCGGTTTCGGTTATCGGGAGAGCGTCTTCAAAGGGGCACTGCGGGGGCGTGTGGTCATCACGCGAATCGAGGTAGGACTTTCGCGGACACCGCAACCGCGGTTGTGTTACGGCGATGTGGAGCGCGAGGTCGAGGCCCGCGGCGGCGTCACGTTGCACAACATCCGCGAAGCAATCTGTTCGATTCGGCGAACCAAACTGCCCGATACAGCCGTCATGGGCAATGCAGGCAGCTTTTTCAAGAATCCTGTGGTCTCCGAAACGGAGGCTGCGCGGCTGCGAATGACGTTTCCCGACATGCCGTGTTATCCGCTCGCTGACGGAGGCGTAAAACTGGCCGCGGGATGGCTTATCGACCAGACGGGACTGAAGGGTTATCGCGACGGTCGCGTGGGGGTTCACGAACGGCAGGCGCTCGTACTGGTCAACTTGGGCGGCGCGACGGGTGCCGAAGTGCTGGCTCTGGCCCGCAAGGTGCAGGCCGCCGTGCGCGAGAAGTTCGGCGTGGAGATCGACACGGAGGTGAATATCCTATAAGGCAGAAGAAGAGTGACAGGTTAAAGATGAGACGAAGCCAGTGGAGGAGCGCAGAACGCGAGCCTGCGCCGGAGGAGGGGGGGGGTGAAAGATAACTCACTGGCATTGCGTTCCACAAAACCCACTGGGTGGACAGCTTGCCAGCCTGACGGTTGCCTTTGTCGCAAAATGTCGGCTCCATTGGAGCCGCCGGGCCGAAGCCTCCCGCTCGCGGAGGCCCGCAACTTGCGTGGCAGTCCACCGCAGGCTTTAGCCCGACAACGAAATGTCCCCCGATTTTAATTTTTAATTCGCAGAAAATCATGGCTCTTCCGGAGGCGTTCCGACAGTATGTAGAGAAAAACGGACTCTTCACGTGCGACGATCACATTCTGCTGACCGTCTCGGGAGGTGTCGACTCGATGGTCATGCTTTCACTCTTCGTCCGGAGCGGTTATCGCGTGGGAGTAGCCCATTGTAATTTCCAACTGCGGGGCGCTGAAAGCGACGAAGACGAACTCCTCGTGGCCAACACGGCCCAAAAATACGGGGTTCCCTGTTATAACCGGCGCTTCGAAACCCTCTCCGAAATGGAGCGCACAGGCGAATCGATGGAGATGGCAGCACGGCGTCTGCGCTATGCCTGGTTCGAGGAGCTGCGGCGCGAACATGGTTATACGGCCGTCGCTGTGGCCCACCACGCTGATGACTCGATCGAGACCTTTTTCATCAACCTGCTGCGCGGCACAGGACTGCGCGGCCTGACGGGCATTTCAACCCATGTAGCGAACATCATCCGCCCTCTGATGTTCGCCTCACGGAAGGAAATTCTCGAATATGCCGTGGCGGAGAAGATACCCTTCCGCGAGGATTCGTCCAACCGCTCGACCAAATACCTGCGCAACAAGATACGCCTCGGACTCGTGCCCCGCATCCGGGAGATCAACCCCCGGTTCACGGCCCTGATGCGGCGCAACCTCGGGCGGCTGACCGATGCCCAGCTCTTCATCGACCACGCCGTGGAGCGTATCCGGGCCGAAGCGGTGTGCTCCGACGGCGAGCTGGAGATCATCGACCCGGCACGGCTCGATCCGGGATTCCCGCGCGGCTTTGTCATCTACGAGCTGCTCGGTCCCGCTTATGGCTTCAAGGGCGATGTGATCGACGCCCTCTGCCGGGCCCTCGACCAAGGGGCTACAGGGCGACGTTTCTACGCCCGCGACCGCGTGGCGTGGATCGACCGCGGCAAGATCGTCATAGGGCCTATTCCCGGCGACGACCCCTGCGAAGTGGAGGTGACTGAGGGCACAGCCCGCAGCTACTGCGGCAACTCGGTTCTTTATTATGAATACCTCGACATCGACGCCGTGGAGGAGCTGTGCGTACAGGAGCAATGCGCGCTGCTGGATGCCGATCGGCTGCGGTTTCCGCTCACGCTGCGCCTGTGGCGCGAGGGCGACACGTTCGTGCCCTTCGGCATGACGGGCCGCAAGAAGGTGAGCGACTTTTTGACCGACGCCAAGGTCCCGGTAGCCGAGAAAGGACGGCAATTTGTACTGCTCTCGGGCGACGAAATCGTCTGGCTTGTCGGGCGACGCATCGACGACCGATACCGCCTCACGGCCCAGACCGAAAACGTATTGCGTATTACCAGGGAAATCGTTTGATTATGGCCGCTACAACCGTCAAGTTCCGCGACTCAGTCGCACAGTTCGAGCGCCTTACCGCCGAGGTGACTGCGCGTCGTTACGCCCCCGTCTATCTGCTGATGGGCGAGGAAGACTATTTCATCGACACCCTCTGCGAGCAGCTGGCAACCACGATTCTGGGCGAGGCCGAACGGGCGTTTAACCAGATCACCGTCTACGGCAAGGACTCCGACGCCGGGCAGGTCATCAACCTCTGCCGCCAGATGCCGATGATGGGGTCGTGGCAGGTGGTCATCCTGCGCGAGGCACAGCAGGTGCGGGGAGTAGACAAGCTCGCCCTTTACACGAAACAGCCCTCCCCCACGACCATTCTGGTCATTTGCCACAAGGAGAAGAACGTCGACAAACGGTCGGCCTTTTACAAAAGTTGCACGGCTCAGGGACAAGTTCTCGAGTCAGTGCGGCCGCGCGACTACGAAATCGCCTCGTGGCTGCGCAATTTCGTCGGCTCGAAAGGATTCGAGATCGACGCCAAGGCACTATCGATGATCACCGAACACCTCGGCACAAGCATCGCCAAGATCGCCAACGAACTGGAGAAACTCGCCGTTTCACTGCCCGAAGGTACGCGCTGCATCACCGACGCCGACATCGAGACCCACATAGGCATATCCAAGGATTTCAACAACTTCGAGCTCTGCAAGGCTGTCGCTACGCGGGACATGGCCCGAGCCCTGATGATCGCCGACCACTTCGCCCGCAATCCTAAGGAGTACCCGCTGCTGGTCACCGTGTCGATGCTTTTCTCGCAGTTCAAGGAGTTCTTCATCATCAATTATCTGCGGTGGCAGTCGCGCCGCCGGAATACACCGTTTCCGTCGGATCAGGAGCTTATGCGCACGCTGCGCAAGAACAATTCCTTCATCCTTCAGGAGATCAAGCAGAACTCCCAGACGTGGGACAACCGCAAAGTCTTCAGCATCTTAGGCTTGCTGCGCGAGTACGACGCCAAGAGTAAGGGCATAGGCTCGGGCGGCGCATCGGACGGGGAGCTGCTGCGGGAGTTGTTGCTCAAGATTTTCTACACGTGACCGATCTTTATCTTTACCAAACCCTCCATCTGCAGGCGGGACAGCCGCGCTCAACAGCGGCCCACGTCGCCGTGCTCAACAGCGCCTCACAGCAGCTGTTTGGCCGCGCCTATACCCCCGACCTTACCACGCTCAAAAAGAGAATCGCTGCAGCAGCCCGGTCCGAACGCTATCCGACAGCCGTGTCGGGCTTCGTAAGGCTGGAGCTTACAGCCGCAGGCGAGGAGCGAATCATCCCGGCAGGCATTTCGCTTTACGACGGTTATGCCTTGCGGAGCCTGACACCCGACGCCGTTGTCGTGCAATACGACAATCCTTTTACCGACGCTCCCACATCGGCACGCGAAGCGGCGGCTCAGTTGGCGCAGCGGCAGGCCGAAACTGCCGGAGCCGGAGTAGCTCTGCAATGCGACACCGCAGGGGTATGCCGCACGGCCGACGATGCCCCTCTCATCGCGGTGCGGGGACGGTGCCTTTTTGTAGCGCCAAACGACGGTACACCGTGCGTCGAACGCGACCTGACGCTGCAGGCAGCCCGGGCCGAGGGATTGGAGACGGTCGAGGAGCCTTTCACGGTCGGGCAATTGGCATGCTTCGACGAACTTTTCTATGTCGATCATCGCGGCGTCACGGCCCTCAGCCGCTGCGAAGGACGACCTTATATGTCTCTGGTCGCCGAGCGTCTCGCCCGGGGAGTGGAAGGTCTTTTTAGGAGGTAAAAAGTGAAAGGTTTTTTTCGGGCCACACCCATTTTGTTATCCTGAGCGCAGCGAAGGATCTGTTTCTTCGACCGGCGGTCGTGCGAGCCGCAGCCCCGCCCTGCGGAGGCTCGCAACTTTGTTGCTTGCTCCGCTGGCTGCGTCTCGTAGAAAATTCAGTCATCAGACTGGCGAGCTGAAGCCTGGGATGGCTTTGGCTCGCAAAACATTTCCGGGTCAGCAAAATGCAACTAAACTTGCTTTTGCACTCGCTTATTCGTATCTTTGGCTTACGCCTTAGATACTCCCGCTCGGCAATGCTCAAATAAATTTGGCAT
>CAJUIE010000061.1 GCA_910586375.1 uncultured Alistipes sp.
CCACCCGGCCAGGGTGACGGTCTCTCCTGCATTTTCGGCCCGCAGGGCGCCGCACGTATGGGTTCTGTACATGGAAAAAATTATGTTTTTGTTCGTTTCGTTCGTATGTCGGGCAAAGATAGATAAAATTTCGGCTGGTGGTGTGCTCCTCCCTATGCCTGGGCCCCGAATTCCATCAGATAGGCCTTGATGAAGTCGTCCAGCTCGCCGTCCATGACCGCTTCCACGGCCGAGGTCTGACACCCCGTGCGGTGGTCCTTCACGCGGCGGTCGTCGAAGACGTAGGAGCGGATCTGCGAGCCCCACTCGATCTTCTTCTTCGAGGCTTCGAGGGCCTGTTGCGTGGCCATGCGCTTGTCCAGCTCGCGCTGGTAGAGTTTCGAACGGAGGATGCGCATGGCGTTCTCGCGGTTCATCAGCTGCGAGCGGGTCTCCATGTTCTCGATCAGAAATTCGACGGGTTCGCCCGTGTCTGCATCCTTGCCGTGGTAGCGCAGCCGCACGGCTGTCTCCACCTTATTGACGTTCTGGCCGCCGGCGCCCGACGAACGGAACGTGTCCCACTCGATGTCCGAGGGGTTGATCGTGATTTCGATCGTATCGTCCACGGCTGGCGACACGAAGACCGATGCAAAGGTCGTCTGCCGTTTGTTGTTGGCGTTGAAAGGCGAAAGCCGCACCATGCGGTGCACGCCGTTTTCGCTCTTGAGGTAGCCGTAGGCATATTCGCCCTCGAACTCCAGCGTGCACGACTTCACGCCTACCTCGTCGCCCGCCTGGTAGTCGAGCACTTTGACCTTGTAGCCGTGGGCCTCGCCCCAGCGGGTGTACATACGCAGCAGCATCGATGCCCAGTCGAGCGCCTCGGTGCCGCCGGCTCCGGCGTTGATGTCCATGATGGCGCCGAGCTTATCCTCATCGCGGCGCAGCATGTTGCGCATCTCTAATTTCTCGATGCGGTCGAGCGTGCGGGTATAGTGCTCGTCCAGCTCAGCTTCGGTCACCACCCCCTCCTTCACGAAGTCGGGCATCAGTTCCAAATCTTCGACGTCCTTGCGCACAGCGTCGTAGTCCTCGACCCACGCTTTGATTGCGGCGACCTTGCGCAACTGTTCGCGTGCTGCCGTAGGATCGTCCCAGAAACCGGGCACCTGGGTTTTCTCCTCCTCGTTCTGGAGGTCGATCTGCTTTTGCCCGATATTCAGACAGCGTTCCAACGCCTCGCGGCGGCTTTCAAGTTCTTTGATCTGTTCGGCAAGTATCATAGGTCGGAAGTCAAATCGAGTTTCTGCGTTGCGAGCTGGAGGATCAGTTCGGCCGTACCTTCGATCCCCAGCAGCGAGGTGTTCATGCAGAGATCGTACGACGCGGCTGCACCCCATGTGCGCATACTGTAATAGTTGTAATAGGCAGCACGGTGTGCATCGCCCCGCTCCATTGTCTGGCGTGCTTCGGCTTCGCTACAGCCCGTGCGCTCGCAGATGCGCGTCACGCGGTCGTCGTCATCGGCCGTGAGGAAGAGACTGATCCGGCACGGATGATCGCGCAGGATGTAGTCGGCGCAGCGTCCCACGAAGAGGGCCGATTCGCGGGCTGCGATGTTGCGGATCACGTCGCTCTGAATCTTGAACAGTGCATCGCCCGACAGCACATCGGTCGTACCGCCGTCGCTCATAAACGGCGCACGAAGATACCCCAACAGGGTGGCCAGACGATTGTGTGATCGCTTCTCGTCGGCTTGTTCGAACACTTCAGGACATAGCCCGCTCTGCTTGGCTGCCAGGTTGATAAGTTCCTTGTCGTAGAGTTTCACACCCAGACGTCGGGCCAGCGCTTCGCCGACCGACTTGCCGCCGCTGCCTATCTGGCGGCCGATGTTGATGACGAATTTATTCTCCATCGTGCGAGTCGCTGAAAGTTTGTGTCGCTATTATTGTGCGGAACTGGCGCAGTTGCCATGTCAGCATGAAAAATGCCACAATAGCCGCTAACAGGTCTGAGAGCGGTATGGCGCACCATACGCCCCAACTGCCGTCCCACGGAGTTGCTGTGTCGAAGAATCCCGGCAGAAACAGTAGTCCCGGGACCAGGAAGAGCAGCTGCCGCGACAACGAAAGGAAAACTGCCTTGCCGGCCATGCCGATACTCTGGAAGAAGTTGGTCGCTACCATCTGGAATCCGATGATGGGGAAACACGTGAAAGCGATGCGCATTCCTGTGGCAGCCAGTCCGATAAGTTCGTCGTCCGTGGTGAAGAGCGAGGTGGCCAGTTTCGGGGCCAGTTCGCCGATCAGAAAGCCAGTTGTCGTAACGCAGGTCGCGCCCATGATCGTCAGCCGCAACACCCGCAGTACGCGTTCGTATTGCCGTGCTCCGAAGTTGTAGCCTGCGATGGGTTGCATACCCTGGTTTACGCCCATGACGATCATCACGAAGAAGAACCCCAGCCGGTTGACAATGCCGTAGGCGCCGATCATCAGGTCGCCGCCATACTGCTTCAATCCTTTGTTGATGAGGATCACGATGAAGCAAGCCGCCAGGTTCATCAGAAAAGGCGACAGACCGATTGCCAGCATGTCTTTGACGATGCGTTTTCTGAGCCGGTAGATACCGCGACGGAAGTGCAGCAGTTGGCTCTTGTCCGACAGAATCCGGAACTGCCACACGAGCGACACGACCTGTGCAAGCACCGTGGCAATAGCGGCACCTCGGATGCCCCAGCCGAAGCCGTATATGAATAATGCGTCCAGCAACGTATTGATAATTACTGTGTTAATCGTTGCGTACATCGACTTGCGGGGATGGCCTGAAGCACGGAGCACGGAGTTGAGCCCTAAATACATATGGGTTATGACGTTGCCCCCCAGGATGATAGACATGTATTCGTGGGCATAGCCTACCGTGGCTTCGCTGCCTCCGAAGAAGTAGAGGATCGGGTCGAGGAAAGAGAGTGTCGCGATGGCGAATGCCACGCCGATGATAGCATTAAGCACCACTACGTTACCCAGCACGCGCTGGGCCGTGTCGTAGTCGCGTTGACCCAGACGCATCGAAATCAGCGTCGCCGCGCCCACACCCACCAGAGAACCAAACGCTGCGGCGAGGTTCATCAGCGGAAACGTGAGTGCCAGTCCTGAGATAGCCAAAGGTCCGACTTTCTGGCCGATGAAGATACTATCGACCATGTTGTAGAGCGACGAAGCGGTCATGGCGATGATCGCCGGCACGGCATATTGTACCAGCAATTTGCGTATTCGCTCTGTTCCCAACTCGGTCGCAGCCGATTTCAATTCAGACACGTTGTTCTTGAATTAAGAGTTTAAAATGGATTTTTGTCGGCACCGACGATTCTTTATTTTTATTGGAATAGTCGAATCTTCGTTCGACTATTCCAGTTCCCAGTCGCTGCCGTCCTTGCGGTCCTTGACGCGGATGCCGGCTGCGGCCAGTCCGTCGCGGATACGGTCGGAGGCAGCCCAGTCCTTGGCGGCACGGGCCTGCAAACGCTCGGCGAGCAGCATTTCGACCAGCGGGGTCACGTAGTCGCGTTCCGCAGCTGTTCCGACCACCTTTTCGTCTTTCAAACCCAGGATGTCGAACGCATAGCGGTGTACGGTCGCCGTCAGTCTATCCAGATCGACCGCCGTAATGGTCTGCGCCCCGTCGACCAGCTGGTTGATCGTGCGCACCCAGTCGAAAAGGGCCGAGATGACCATCGGCGAGTTCAGATCGTCGTCCATCGCTGCCCGACAGCGCTTCTCCAGCTCCGACGGATCGACCGTGGAGGCGGTGGCAGGCTTGATCTTGCCGAGCGCCTCGATGCCTTTCATCAGGCGGTCGAGGCCTTTCTCGGCGGCCTGCAACGCCTCGTTGGAGAAATCGAGCGTCGAGCGATAGTGGGCCTGCAAGACGAAGAAACGGATCGTCATGGGTGAATAGGCTTGCGCCAGCAACTTGTGGCTGCCCGTGAACAACTCCTCCAGGGTAATGAAGTTGCCCAGCGACTTGCCCATCTTCTGGCCGTTGATCGTGATCATGTTGTTGTGCACCCAATAGCGTGCCGAATCATGCCCCAGCGCCGCGGTCGACTGGGCGATCTCGCACTCGTGGTGGGGGAACATCAGATCCATGCCGCCGCCGTGGATGTCGAATCGTTCGCCCAGGTAGCGGGTCGACATGGCCGAACACTCCATGTGCCAGCCGGGGAATCCGTCGCTCCAGGGCGAGGGCCAGCGCATGATGTGTTCGGGCGAGGCCTTTTTCCACAGCGCGAAGTCGTAGGAGTGGTGTTTGTCGCTTTGGCCGTCCAGTTCGCGTGTGTTGGCCACGATGTCGTCCAGGTTGCGGCCCGACAGGCGGCCGTAGTTGTGCCGGGCGTTGTATTTCTCCACGTCGAAGTAGACCGAGCCGTTCGACACGTAGGCGAAACCCTCGTCAAGAATCCGCTGTACGAAGGCGATCTGCTCGATGATGTGGCCCGAGGCATGCGGTTCAATCGAAGGGCTTTCGACGTTCAGCGCCTCCATGGCGCGGTGGTAGCGCTCGGTGTAGTAGTGTGCTACCTCCATGGGTTCGAGCTGTTCGAGCCGCGCCTTCCTGGCGATTTTGTCTTCTCCTTCGTCCGCGTCGTGTTCCAGGTGTCCGACGTCCGTAATGTTGCGTACATAGCGCACTTTGTAGCCCGCAGCCTTGAGGTAGCGGAAAAGCAGGTCGAAGGTCACCGCAGGCCGGGCGTGACCCAGGTGGGGATCGCCGTAGACCGTCGGACCGCAGACATACATACCTGCGCGACCTGGCACCAGGGGCTCGAACTCCTCTTTGCGACGTGTAAGTGTATTATAGAGTGTGAGTTTTGATTCCATAACCAGAGAAAATTTTTACAAAATTAGCAATTTTCCGCCAAATCGACGGCAAAAACCTTATTTTGTATTTTAATGAAACGGAATTTTCAATTTCGCCTCTCTTTATGGCGAATTTAGAGGATAGACTGCGGTTGTTTACCTCCTTCTTGTCCGGCATAGCTTGCCGGTGATACCAGTAGGAAATAGACAAGCGACAGCGTCGATAAGAATCTGAGTTCCGAAAAGATTAATTTTTCGGCGGCAGCGGCGGGCACGCCACAGGCGTGAAGCCGTCGCCGAAACAACGCCCTGAAGGCGTTGCTTTCTTGCTGCAAATATGTTATTTGGAGGGGCAGGTTTTCGGTTCTGAAAGAGCCGTCGGGCCGGAGCCAGCGAACGGCGACGCATGAAGTGCGAGCCTTCGCCCGGGGATGGCTCCGGCCCGAAAAAAACAGTCGAGAGACTGTCCGAGCCGCCGCCCCGCCCTGCGGAGGCTCGCCCCACTAAGAGTGGGTTTTTGCTGGGGCTCCGGTCCTTGTTGGGGTTTCCGTAGCTTCGTCGGCCCCCGGGCATTTACGCCCCCGCTGGCTGCGGCTCTGTTGCGGGGACGCAAAATCGAGAGCTGGTTAAGGGCTGCACAGCCTATTATCGAAAACCCGACTTGTTGTCGGGCGCAGCGAACGGGGAAACCGCTCGAACGGCGATAGTTGTACTCGGGGTTCACGCTGGATCTGTAGAAGTACAAGTACAAGTACAAGTACGACCCGTTCACACTCGCAGTCGAGTAAGGCGCACTGCTCCAGGCGGAACCATACGCGCCCATACCGAACAGGTCGCCGCAATTGTCGGTGCGGTAACCCGAAGCGGGGTAGAAATGAAAATACCCGGGCCCTGAATGGATGCCCGGGTATTCCCGTATGGATATGGCAGACCGCTTATCGGCGGCCTTCCTTGGCCTCGATGCACTCGGTGGCGTGGGGCACCTTCATCAACCGCTCTTTAGGAATGAGTTTCCCCGTGGTTTTGCAGATGCCGTAGGTCTTGTTCTCGATACGCACGAGGGCCATTTCGAGGTTGCGGATGAACTTCATCTG
Source organism: uncultured Alistipes sp. (assembly GCA_910586375.1). Classification (GTDB taxonomy): domain Bacteria; phylum Bacteroidota; class Bacteroidia; order Bacteroidales; family Rikenellaceae; genus Alistipes. The sequence continues at coordinate 5,936 of CAJUIE010000061.1, forward strand.
ATGGGTCGCCAAGCGACCGTTCTCCTCCTTGGAGAGGGTTGCAGCACCCTCTTCAAGCACCTTGTAGGTCGGCGAAGTATCTTCCGTGTCGTTGTCGGCTGTATGGGTGATGGTGGCCCGCAGCAACTCGTAGTCGGCACGTGCATTTTCGAGTTTTTTCAGGATAAGCTGTTTGAATTCTTCAAGTTCAGCGTCGCTATATCGGGTTCTCTCGTCTGCCATAGTCGTTTCGCGTTAGGGTTTACGTAAAATTAGGTATTATTTCCCATAGTACCAAATTTTGCGTCTTTTTATTGCATTCGTCTATCCTACCCGCGTCAGGGCGATCCGGAGCGGTTGTTCGTCGATTTCCGACTCCACGCAAACCTCACCCGCAGGTGTGGCTGCCGTCCTGACCTCCACAGCCAGCGTTTGCGAGGCTATGTAGCCGGCATATCGTGTGACGGCGTCAGCCACCAGAGGGCAGTCGGCAAGCTCCACACGAATGCGGTCGGTGACCTCGAATCCCGACTCCTTGCGGATATTCTGGATGCGGTTTATCAACTCGCGTGCCACTCCTTCAGCCCGCAGGTCGTCGGTCAGCGTGATGTCGAGCGCCACGGTCAATTTACCTTCCGTAGCTACGAGCCAGCCCGGCATATCCTCCGACGTGATTTCGAAGTCCGCCGGGGTTACTGTGATCTTTTCTGCCCCCATGTCGAGAATGGTTTCGGCGGCGGTCTCTATTTCGGCTATGCGCTCCTGCGTGAACTCGGCTGTCAGGGCCGCGATGTGCTTCATGTACTTTCCGTAGCGGGGCCCCAATGTCTTGAAGTTGGGCTTGATACGTTTGGTGATCACGCCGGTGGTGTTTTCTATCAATTCCACCTCTTTGACATTCACTTCGTTCATCACCAGTTGCTTCACCGCCTCGATATGGGCCGCCATGGCCGGGTCCAGCACAGGAATAAGGATTTTTTGCAGCGGCTGGCGCACCTTGATCGCTACTTTACGGCGCAGAGCCAGCACCATCGACGAGAGCTGCTGGGCCAGGGACATTGTCGCCTCCAGATCGGCGTCGATTTTCGAGGCGTCCGCTTTCGGGAATGTGGAGAGGTGAACCGATTCGTCGGTGTGGCGAGCGCTCACAGCATTCAGGTCGCAGAAAATGCGGTCAGCAATAAAGGGTGCGAAGGGTGCCGAGAGCTGTGCTACGGTCTCCAGGCAGGTGTAGAGCGTCTGATAGGCCGCCAGTTTGTTTTTGGTCATTTCACCGCCCCAGAAGCGCTTGCGGTTCAGACGCACGTACCAGTTGGAGAGGTTTTCACCCACGAACTCCTGGATGGCGCGGGCCGCCGGCGTGGGGTCGTAGTCTTCCAGATAACGTGTGACGTTGGCGACGAGCGTGTTCAGCAGTGAAATGATCCAGCGGTCGATCTCGGGGCGTTCGGCGACGGGCACCTCCTCTTCGCGGCCCGTGAAGCCATCGATGTTGGCATAGAGTGCGAAGAACGAGTAGGTGTTGTAGAGCGTGCCGAAGAACTTGCGGCGCACCTCATCCACTCCCTCGCGGTCGAATTTGAGGTTGTCCCACGGTTGCGAGTTGGCGATCATGTACCAGCGAGTGGCGTCGGGGCCGTAGGTGTCGAGCACCTCGAACGGATCGACGGCGTTGCCCAGACGCTTGGACATCTTGTTGCCGTTCTTGTCGAGCACCAGACCGTTGGAGATGATGTTCCTGAAAGCCACCGAGTCGAAGAGCATCGAGGCGATGGCGTGCAGCGTGAAGAACCAGCCGCGCGTCTGATCGACGCCCTCGGCGATGAAGTCGGCCGGATAGACGTCGCCGAATCCCTCCTTGTTTTCGAACGGGTAGTGGACCTGTGCGTAGGGCATGGCGCCCGAGTCGAACCACACGTCTATGAGGTCGGGTTCGCGGCGCATGGGTTCGCCCTTGGACGATACCAGCACGATCTGGTCCACGTAGGGACGGTGCAGGTCGATGTTGGCGGTCGAATAGTTCTCCTTCGACATGTCGCCGGCCTTGAAGTTCTTGTAGGGGTTCTCCTGCATGAATCCGGCGGCGATCGATTTCTCGATTTCGCCCATCAGCTCTTCGACCGAACCGATGCACTTTACTTCGCTGTGGTCTTCAGTGGCCCACACAGGCAGCGGCGTACCCCAGAAGCGCGAACGCGAGAGGTTCCAGTCAACCAGTCCTTCGAGCCACTTGCCGAAGCGGCCCGTGCCGGTCGATTCGGGTTTCCAATGGATCGTTTTATTGAGTTCGATCATGCGGTCGCGCAGGGCCGTCGTGCGGATGAACCACGAGTCGAGCGGGTAGTAGAGCACCGGTTTGTCGGTGCGCCAGCAGTGGGGGTAGGAGTGGGTGTGTTTCTCGATCTTGAAGACCTTGTTTTCGGCCTTGAGCATCACCGAAAGGTCGATATCGAGCGTCGAATCGGCGTCGGTCAGTTTGTCGTCGTAGGCGTTCTTGACATAGCGGCCAGCATATTCGGCATAGTGCTTCTTGTCGACGTGCGTGCGCACGAACTCCGGGTCGAGGTCTTCAACCAGAAAGAACTTACCCTGCTTATCGACCATCGGCTGCTCCTTGCCAGCCTTGTCAACCATGAACAGGGGCGGGATGTTCGCCGCACGCGCCACACGGGCGTCATCGGCGCCGAACGTCGGGGCGATATGCACAATGCCCGTACCGTCGGAGGTGGTTACGTAATCGCCCGCGATGACGCGAAATGCGTCGCCGTCGGGCTTCACCCACGGGATCAGTTGTTCGTAGCGGATGCCGACGAGTTCTTCGCCGCGCCAGCTCTCGCCCGTCACTTCGTAGGTGCCCTCCATCTTTTTGGTGAAGTAGGCCGACACGAGGTCGCGGGCCACGATGACGGCCTGCTGCGTCTCGGTATAGGGGTTGGTGCAACGTACCTTGACATATTCGATTGCCGGGCCGACGGCCAGTGCCGTATTCGAGGGCAGCGTCCAGGGTGTGGTCGTCCAGGCCAGGAAATAGAGCGGGCAGTCGTCGGCGCCGAAGAGTTTTTCGCTCGCGGCGTCGCGGATAACGGCGAACTGCGCCGTGCAGGTCGTGTCCTTTACGTCGCGGTAGCAGCCCGGCTGGTTCAGCTCGTGGGTCGAGAGACCCGTGCCGGCGGCAGGGGAGTAGGGCTGGATGGTGTAGCCCTTGTAGAGCAGCCCTTTGTCGAAGAGCTGCTTGAGAAGCCACCACAGCGTCTCGATGTACTTATTGTCGTATGTGATGTAGGGGTCGTCCATGTTGACCCAGTAGCCCATCTTGCGCGTGAGGTTCTCCCACACGCCCGTGAACTCCATGACTGCCTCGCGGCACGTGCGGTTGTACTCCTCGATCGAGATCGTGCGACCGATGTCCTCCTTGGTGATACCCAGTTTCTTTTCCACGCCCAGCTCGACGGGCAGCCCGTGGGTGTCCCAGCCGGCCTTGCGGTGCACGCGGAAGCCCTGCTGTGTCTTGTAGCGGCAGAATATATCTTTGATCGTACGGGCCATGACGTGGTGAATGCCCGGCAGACCGTTGGCCGAGGGAGGGCCTTCGTAGAAGACGAATGAGGGGTGTCCCTCGCGGGTCGAGATGCTTTTGTGGAATGTGTCGCGGGCGTCCCACTCGCTGAGGACTTCGGCGGCGAGCCCGGCCAGGTCGAGACCTTTATACTCCTTGAACTTCATAGCGCGTTTCTCTCTTTGCTCGAAAATGCAAAGATAGGCAAAACGAATTAAAATGAAGAATTAAAAGTTAAAAATCGGGGACAGAGGGTGCAGGTTGCCGCTTCGTGCAGTTTTCGACCGGAGGTCGTTCGGGCCGCAGCCCCCGGATGCGGAGGCCCGACACGTTGTGTCTTACTCCGCTGTCTGCGGCCCGTGCCCGCCCCCT
>CAJUIE010000062.1 GCA_910586375.1 uncultured Alistipes sp.
CGGGCGTCACCAAGCTGCATACGCCGCAGAACGCCACGGTGGTCATCACCCATTACCAGCGTCTTCTGGATTATATCGTTCCCGATGTGGTGCATGTCCTTTATAAGGGCCGGATCATCCATTCGGGCGACAAGACGTTAGCGCTCAAGCTCGAAAAGGAAGGGTACGATTGGTTGATAAACGATTATAAGGAGTAATGGTTGCCCTTACCGATATTTTGCGCAGCTTCGCGACTGTCGAGGGTGAGAAGCTCGGGGTGGCAACTGCCGGGACGCAGCCGTTCGTGGCCTTCGATCCGCAGAAATTGCGTGTCGAGGTTGCCGCGGGGGCTTCGGTGCAGCTCGTCGTCGTGCATGAAAAGCCCCTCGCCTCGTCGCTCTCGCTGTTGCTGGAGCGGGGCGCCCGGTTACAGCTTACCGATATTTTTCTTGGCGAGGCTTTTGCCGAGACGACGGTTGTGCAGTCGGCAGACAGCGACTGCTGCATTACGGCCGTGCAGCTCGCCAGCGCCAATGCGTCGTATCGTGTCGACCTGGATGGAGCACAAGCCCGAAACACTTTTGGGGGGCTCTTCCTTGCGGCAGAGAAAGAGCATTGTCTCCTCGACTTGCATACGGCGCACAAGGTGGCCGATTGCCGCAGCGATTCGTTGGTCAAGGGGATCGCCGGCGGCAGCGCTCTGGGAGAGTTCCACGGTTTGGTTTATGTCGCTTCCGATGCCCAGCGCACCGATGCCCGGCAGCAGAGCCGCAACATCCTTTTGAGCGAGACGGCACGTATCGTCGCCAGGCCCCAGCTGGAGATTTACGCCGATGATGTGAAGTGCTCGCATGGCGCTACGGTGGGGCAGATGGATGCCGAGGCGATTCTTTATATGCGGCAGCGGGGTCTGAGTCTGGCCCAGGCCCGGCGGCTTCAGATTGAAGGATTCGCCGGCGACGTGGTGCGCCGCTGTGGCATCGGGGAACTGGGCGAGGCGCTCATGGGGGCCGTTGCCCGCAAAATGGAAAGCATGTAAGATGTTCGACGTCGGGAAAATACGCGAAGAGTTTCCGATTTTGGGGTGCAAGGTCTATGGCCGGTCGCTCGTTTATTTGGACAGCGGTGCCACGGCGCAGAAGCCGTTGCAGGTCATTGAGACCGTCGATCGGTTCCATCGTGCGTGCAATGCCAATATTCACCGGGGTGTCCACTTCCTCTCCGAGGAGGCTACCGAAGCTTTCGAAGCGGCCCGTACGCGCATCGCTGCGTGGATCGGTGCCGCCGAAAGGGAGGAGGTGGTCTTCACGTCCGGAGCTACGGCGTCGCTCAATACGGTGGCTTATGCCTGGGGCGACAAGTTCGTCGGTGCGGGCGACAACATCCTCGTCAGCGAGATGGAGCACCACTCCAACCTCGTGCCGTGGCAGCTGCTGGCCCAGCGTACGGGGGCTGAAATCCGGGTGCTGCCGTTCGACGACGAGGGGCGGCTGCGTAGTGAGTTGCTCGGGGAGCTGCTCGACGAACATACACGTGTCGTGGCTGTCACGCAGGCTTCCAATACGCTCGGCACGCGGCCCGATTTGCGGCCCATAATCGACGCGGCCCATGCCGTCGGCGCTGTTGTCGTGGTCGACGGGTGTCAGGGGGCTGTTCATGGCGGGATTGACGTCCGGGCTTTGGATTGCGATTTTTATGCCTTTTCGGGCCATAAACTCTATGGTCCCACCGGCATCGGTGTCCTTTATGGCAAACGGGCACTGTTGGAAGCCATGCCTCCCTTTCTGGGGGGAGGCGATATGGTCGACCGCGTGTCGTTCGGGCACACGACCTTTGCTCCCGTGCCGCTGAAGTTCGAGGCTGGTACGGTCAACTTTGTTGGGGCCATTGGTCTGGGTGAGGCCGTGAAGTTTATGCAGCGCTTCGATCCTGCCGAGATTGAGACCCATGAAATGGCGCTGTTGCGGCGTGCCGAGGCGCGTTTGCGTCAGATCGACGGATTGCGTATTTATGGCGAAACTCCGGATAAGTGCCCCATTGTTTCGTTTAATGTCGAGGGGGTCCACGCTTATGATATGGGTATGATCCTTGACAAGCTCGGAATTGCCGTACGTACGGGGCAGCACTGCGCTGAGCCTGTGATGACCCATTTCGGTACGACGGGCATGTGCCGGGCATCGCTGGCCATGTATAACACCCTGGCCGAGGTCGACGCTCTGGCTGACGGCGTGGTGCGGGCCGTGAAAATGTTACGTTAAATAAGGAAGAGACCATGTTCATCGTACTCGAAGGCCTGGACGGGGCCGGTAAATCGACTCAGGTCCGCATGTTGCGCGAGTGGTTCGCCCGACGGGGTACGGAGAGTGAATACATCCACTTTCCGCGTTTCGACGCTCCGGTTTACGGCGAGCTCGTCGCCCGTTTTTTGCGCGGAGAGTTCGGCAGCGCCGATGGGGTTGATCCTTATTTGGTGGCGTTGCTTTTCGCCGGGGACCGGGCCGAGGCTGCGCCGCAACTGCGCGAGTGGCTTTCGCAGGGTAAGGCGGTGATCCTCGATCGTTATGTTTATTCCAACGTCGGTTATCAATGTGCCAAGCTGCCGCGGGGCGAGCAGAGGCAGCGTCTGGCCCGGTGGGTTCTTGATCTGGAATTTGGCCATAACGCTATCCCGCGGCCTGATTTGTCGCTTTTCCTTGATGTGCCTTTTTCGTTCACTGAGCAGAAGCTGACTGCCGTGCGCGAAGGCGAAGATCGCGATTACCTGCAAGGGGCCGATGACATTCATGAATCGTCGCTTGCTCTTCAACGGGCTGTGCGTGGGGTTTACCTGGATGTGGCGGCTGTGGACCCGTCGCTTTGTGTGGTCGATTGCAGCGATACGCAGGGCGGTATGGAGACGCCCGAGGGCATTTTCGCCCGTATTCTCGATTTGCTCAACCCGATTTGTAATAATGATGCGAAGCTCCCGAGCCTTTAAGATTCTGACCCTCTTTTGTCGCCTTGTTCTGGCGTGTACCTTCATCGTTTCAGGCTTTACGAAGGTGATCGACCCGTGGGGCACATCGTTGAAAATCAACGAGTATTTGTCGATTTACGGCATGGAGCAATTGCAGGGTGCCAGCATGGCCTTTTCAATCTGGTTGTGTGGTGCCGAGCTGATGATGGGGTGCATGTTGCTTTTCAAGGTGCGCATCCGGCTGATTTCGATTTTTGCACTTGTGTCGATGTTTTTTTTCACGCTGCTGACCTTGCTGAGTGCCACGCTGCTTCCTGTCGAGGATTGCGGTTGCTTTGGCGAGGCTCTGAAGCTCACGCCGTGGCAGACATTCTTTAAGAATCTGGTTTTGCTGCCGCTGGCCGTGGTGGTGTGGTGGCGTTATCGTCCCGACCGGATTTTGGCATTCAACTTCTCTGAAATTGTCCTGACCTGTACGTTTTTCTCTCTGTCGATGTTGCTGGGGTATTCTTGTTACCGCCACTTGCCTCTGATCGATTTTCTGCCTTATAAGGTTGGGGTGAATATCTGGGAGGAGATGCACGCACAGCCTGCCGCAGACGAGGAGGAGCCGCAGACGGTCCTCGTTTATCGCAATCTTCGCACGGGCGCGCTGCGGGAGTTCACGCTTGAGGACAGTGAGTGGCAGGATGCCTCTGCGTGGGAATGGGTCGATACCCGCACGGAGGGGGATTTGTCGGCTGTGGGTGCCATGATTGGGGAGTTTTCGTTGCGCGACGTCGAGGGCGACGCCACGGAGCGGATACTTACCACTCCCGGGCGTGTTTATATGCTCTGCGTCACCCGTATTGGGCAGTTGCCCCGCGGATGCGGGCAACGTATGGCACAGCTCGTGCGGCGGGCCCAGGCCGAAGGTTCTGAGGTGATCTGCCTGACGCCCGATCCGCTTTATGAGGTGACGTGGCTCGACTTTGAGGGCATGCCGGTACGCTGTTATAACATCGACGCTTTGACCATGAAGACCATGTTGCGCGCACGTTATGGCGTGGTGGTGCTGGACGATGGAACAATTACGGACAAGATGAATTGTCGCGATATTCGACCGTAAGGCTCCTTTTGTAGTTTGTTGTGGTATGAAAGTTGACTTCTCGCCGGAGAAGTCAACTTTCTTTTTTTTTATGCGTATATCTACCGGTTTGATTCTCATTATTTTATGCTGTGGGTGTGTGCAGCGTACGACCGAATCGGTCGGGGATGTGCGGCCCGTCAAGGTTGCTACGGCCTCCGATACGGGATACATCCGCCGGGATTTCGCTGGTATGGCTACGCCAGACGATGCCGTGACTCTTGCTTTCAAACTTTCGGGGCAGGTGCTCGACGTGCCTGTTGTTCAGGGGCAGAGCGTCAGTAAGGGAGCTTTGCTTGCTGAGCTGAACTCGCGTGACATCGAGTTGCAGGTCTCGGCCGATCGCTCCGCTTATCGGGAGGCGGACTCGCAGATGCAGCGAATGCAGCGCCTTCTGGCGCATGAAGCGGTTTCGCGTCAGGATGCCGAGGCCGCGCGGACACGTTATGTGCAGGCTCGGGCGACTTATGAAAATACGCTTGATTTGCTTCAGGATGCGCGTTTGAAGGCCCCATTTGCGGGAGTTGTCGAGGCGGTTTATGTCGATAATTACGAGCGGGTGCAGTCCGGGCAGCCGATCCTGCGGCTGGTCGATCCACGTACCACGACCGTCAAATTCACTTTGCCCGAAAGTGCACTTTCGTTGTTGGCCGATACCTCCACACACTTCACGGTCGAGTTCGACAATTATCGTACGCATCCTTTCCTTGCGAGGCTGAAGGAGTATGCCAAAACCTCGTCCGACGCTTCGGGCTTTCCTGTGTCGCTCGCCCTTGAGGATGTAGATACGCTCCTGTACCGCATTTCGCCCGGCATGTCGTGTACGATTACCATGTTTACCGTCGATTCCCAGCCGGACGCTGTGACGTTGCCCGTTTCGGCTGTTTATGCGCCCATCGGCGGCGGAACCTTCGTCTGGGTCGTGGACAGCGATCATCGGGTCAGATGCCGGGAAGTGGAGCTGGGCGAACTTTATGGCCGGGATCGTGTGATCGTCCGCGAGGGATTGCGTCCTGGCGAACAGGTGGTCACTGCGGGAGTTTATCAGCTCGGGCAGGGCGACCAGGTGCGGATTCTGAAATGAAACTTCGATGAATCTTACGGAGTATTCGTTGCATAATGCCAGAGTTGTCTGGTTTTTCCTCGGCGTCCTGCTCATTGGCGGGGTTCTGAGTTTTGTGCGCCTGGGCAAGAAGGAGGATTCGGTTTTCGTCATCAAAACCGCTGCCCTGACCTGCACTTATCCCGGGGCTGCGCCTGAGGAGGTCGAACGGCTTATCACGGAACCCATCGAACGCGGTGTGCAGTCGATGCGACGGGTTTATAAGATCACGTCGGAATCGCGTTATGGGTTTTCGAAAATCCAGGTTGAGCTCGACCCCGCCACATCGGCGCGCGACATTCCCCAGTTGTGGGACGAGCTGCGGCGTAAGGTGCTCGATATTGAACCCCAGCTGCCGGCCGGAGCCTCGACGATCTCCGTTGCCGACGATTTCGGCGACGTCTATGGCATCTATTACGGTCTTTCGATCGACGGAGGCTTCACCTGGGACGAACTGCGCGACCGGGCCCAGCGGATCAAAACGGCGCTCTCCACGGTCGAAGGCGTGCAGAAGGTCACGCTCTACGGCGAACAGACGCCTGTGGTAAATGTCTATATTTCGCTCTCTGCACTGGCCAATTTCTCCATCCGTCCTGAGGCGATTCTCGCGACCATCGGAGCGCAGAATACGTTGATCGACAGCGGCGAAAAGGAGGCCGGGGCGCTCCAGATCCGTATTCTCGAAGCAGGGACTTATAAGGGGTTGGACGACATCGCCGACCAGCTGCTTTTCGCCTCTTCGGGCAAGCAATATCGCCTGGGCGATATTGCGCGCGTGGAACGGGGATACCTCGAACCGCCCCGGACACTCATGCGCATTGACGGTCGCCGGGCTGTGGGTATTGGTATCTCGACCGAGGCTCGTGCCGACGTGGTGAAAACCGGGGAGCGTATCGCCCGCGTGCTTGCGGCCGAGACAGCCCGTATGCCCGTGGGGATGGAACTTACGGTTCTTTATCCGGAGGATCGGATCGCCCGCGAAGCCAACCGGACGTTCATGCTTAACCTGGCCGAATCGGTGGCTATTGTCATTGCGGTCATTATGCTCGTCATGGGATTTCGTGCCGGCGTCTCGATCGGCAGCTCGTTGCTCTTTTCGATCGGGGGCACGCTGCTGCTGATGCCTCTTTTGGGTGAGGGGCTCAACCGCACGTCGCTGGCTGGGTTTATCATCGCTATGGGCATGTTGGTCGACAATGCCATTGTCGTGACAGACAATGCACGGCAGGCGATGGCCCGGGGTGTGGGGCGTATGCAGGCCGTTATCGAGGGTGCCGATGCTCCGCGCTGGAGCCTGCTGGGGGCCACGTCGATTGCCGTCTTTTCGTTTCTGCCGCTTTATCTGGCCCCTTCGTCCGTTGCCGAGATCGTCAAGCCGCTGTTCGTTGTGCTGGCTTTGTCGCTCACGCTCAGCTGGGTGCTTGCTCTGACACAGACACCGCTTTTCGGCAATCTTATGCTGCGGGTGAAGACCTCGCAGCGTGATCCTTATGATACTCGTTTTTATCGGGCTTTCGATCGTTTTCTGGGTGGGCTTCTGAGGTGGCGGTGGGGGGTGGTCATCGGTGTGGTGGCTCTTTTCATCGGTTCGGTCGTCGTCATGGGGCTGTTGCCGCAGAATTTCTTTCCGTCGCTTGACAAGCCTTATTTCCGGGCCGATGTCTTGTTGCCCGAAGGGTATGATATCCGCGAGACGGAGCGCAACATGATCGGCATGGAGCGTTGGCTGCTGCGGCAACCCGAAGTGAAAAATGTCTCCCTGACGATGGGTTCCACGCCTCCGCGTTATTATCTGGCCAGCAGCAGCGTTTCGGCCAGACCCAATTTCGGCAATCTTCTCGTCGAGGTGTACGACAAGCGACAGACCGAAGCCGTTGAGGCTCGTTTCGGCGCTTATGTCGTCGACTCTTTTCCCGATGTGTGGCTGCGTTCGTCGCTTTTCAAACTCTCGCCCGTGCCCGATGCGGCCATTGAGTTCGGATTCATCGGTGACAATATCGACACGCTGTGCAGCCTCACAGCCCGTGCCGAGCAGATCATGTGGCGGATGCCCGGAGCGACCAACATCCGCAACAGCTGGGGCAACCGCATACCTACGTGGACGCCTCTCTATTCTCAGATGAAGGGGCAGCGGATTGGCATTGCCCGCACTCAGATGGCGCGTGGCATCACCATCGCCACTCAGGGCTACCCGCTGGGCGAATATCGTGAGGGCGACCTTTTTATGCCGATTCTGCTTCGCGACGCCAACATCGACCAGTACGACCTGACCAATTTGCAATCCCTGCCGCTCTTTGCGCCCTCCGGTAAGGTTTTTTCGCTGGGACAGGCCGTCTCCGGCTTCCGCTTCGATTATCGTCTGGGTGTGGTGAAGCGTTATAACCGCCAGCGCGTCATGAAGGCGCAGTGCGACCCCGCGCGGGGAGAGAATACCATGCAGCTCTTTGCTGCGTTGTATGACTCCATCGAGCGCCGCGTCGTGCTGCCCGAGGGCTATTCGATGAAGATCTTCGGTGAGCAGGAGAGCCAGGAGGAGTCCAACCGGGCGCTGGCCCGGTATATGCCGCTGACGCTGGTGGCGATCTTTGTGGTCCTGCTGCTTCTGTTCCGCAACTACCGCGAACCGACGATCATTCTGTCGATGATCCCCCTGATCTTCATCGGTGTGGTGCTCGGGCTTCTGGTCACGGGCAAGGTCTTCAACTTCTTTTCGCTTCTGGGGCTTCTGGGGCTGGTAGGTATGAACGTTAAAAATGCCGTGGTGCTGGTCGAGCAGATCGGAGTGCTGCGTGCCGCCGGAATCACGCCCTATGAGGCGCTTCTCTCTGCTACACGCAGCCGCATTGTGCCTGTGACAATGGCTTCCGGTACGACCATTTTGGGAATGCTTCCCCTGCTGTTCGATTCGCTGTTCGGAGCTATGGCTGCCACGATCATGGGCGGGCTCCTTGTGGCTACGCTTCTGACCATCTGCGTGCTGCCGGTGGTCTATGCACTATTTTATCGTATCCGCAAATCATGAAACGACTTTTCGCTGCGCTTGGCTTGTTTTGCGCTTTGCCGCTTCAGGCGCAAATCACCCTGGAGGAGTACCGGCACGATGTGGTGGAGTACAGTTACAGCCTCAAGGCCGCCGCTGCGCGGACTGTTGCGGCTGCTGAGACCCTCGGGCAGGCCCGCACGGGTTACCTGCCGCGCCTGTCGATGGAGGGGGATTTCTCACTCACGGCTCGCCGGTATGACGGCATCGAACGGTGGAACTTCAGCCTGCAGCCTCAGATCGTGCAGACGATCTATGGCGGGGGTGCCTTGCGTGCTCAGGTCGACCGGGCCGGGATAGGTTATGACATAGCTTTGTGTGAGGAGGAGTTTTCGCGCCTTGACGTGCGCTATGCCGCCGATTATGCCTATTGGAGCCTTTCGGCCTCCCGGTTTTATGCTGCGGCCATGCAGCGTTATGTCGGCATTATAGTCTCGCTTAAGGCGGTTATAGACCGTCGTTTCGTTGAGGGTTATATTGCCAAAGGCGACGTGCTGATGATCGATGCCCGTCTGAGTGAAGCCCGTTACGAGCAGGTGGCGGCCGAGCAGAGCGCCGATGTTGCGTTGCACAACTTCAACATCCTGCGGGGTGCCGATCCTGCTGCCGAGGTTGTTCTGACGGGTGGTATCCGCGATTCGTTGCCTCTGCCCGCAAGAATGACAGTTGCCGAAGCTGTTGAACGACGGCCTGATTACAGTGCTGCACGTCTGCGCAGCGAGCAGGCCGGGGCCGACATCCGGATTGCCCGGGCCTCATTCAATCCCCGGCTGAATGTGGGTGTCGGGGGTGCGTGGAAGCCCTACATGCCCAATCGGACGGGAGCTACTATTCTCGACGGATCCCTTTTCGTAGGGCTCTCCGTGCCGATTTTTCATTGGGGAGAACGTCGTCATGCCGTAGCAGCTGCCCGGGCCCGGCAGCTTGAGAGCGAGTGGGGCGCTGCCGGGCTTTACGACGAGATTGTGCGTAGCGAAATGAACGGCTGGACGGCTGTAGTGCAAGGTCGTGCGCAGGTCGATGCCACGGAGCACAGCCTCTCGATCGCGAGTGAAAACCTCGATATCAGCACTTATTCTTACGGCGAAGGTCTGGCCACGATCCTCGACGTTCTGCAGGCGCAGTTGAGCTGGATACAGCTCTATACCAACTCGATCCGGGCGCGTTATAACTATGCGGTTGCCATTTCCGATTACGCGCGTATCACGGCCGGGGAGTGACGGCCGCAGGTCCCGCCCCTTCTGTCATTCAGAGCGGAGCGAAGAATCTTTTCGACCTTTGGTCGCTCGGGCCGCCCCCTCCCTTGCTCAGCTGTTTTTTTGTCCAGCTGTCATTTACGCGATCCCGGCCTATGGGCCGGATCGAGCCGCAGCCCCGCCCTGCGGAGGCTCGACACGCTGTGTCTTGCCCCGCTGGCTGCGGCTCTCTGTAGTCTGCCGCGGCGAAGATGCGCCGTCTTCGGCTCTCGAAAAACCAGTCGCCAGACTGGCGGGCCGCAGCCATGCCCGGGCGAAGGCTCGCACTTCATGCGTCGCCGTTCGCTGGCG
>CAJUIE010000063.1 GCA_910586375.1 uncultured Alistipes sp.
CGAGCCGCAGCCACCCCCGGCGAAGGCTTTTTCGCAACGCTTTAGCGTTGTCTCTTCGGCGGCATCACGCCTGTGGCGTGCCCCCCCCCGGCCGCCGAAGAGAAAATTTTCACGGGCTGCGGCTCTGGTTCCGGGGAGGGGCAATGACCGGATTAGCGAAATAAGGTTATGGGCTTTGCAGCCTATTATCGAAATCCCGACTTGTTGTCGGGCACGCAGCGAACGGGGAAAGCGTCCGCACGGGTGTAATTGCCCTCGGGGCTCACGTAGGAACCGTTGAAGCCCAAGCTCGATCCGTACTCGCTCGACGCCGAGTGAGGCGCACTGCTCCAGGCGACTCCGCTTTTACCTTCCCGACGGTCGGATTTCTGCCGAGGCTTTTTGTGAAAACCCGAAGCGGGGCAGAAGTCGGTAGCCCTTCTTTTCAGCCATTGTTGAGGGATATTTCGTCGTTTGCTGTCCGAAAGCCTGGGGCTAAATACAGAGAGCGGGGATTTTCATCGAAAATCCCCGCTCTCTGTTCTGAATCCGGTTACTCCGCGTTCCGGGACGATAATTTCTCGATTTTTGCCTCTGCTTCGGCCGTTAGTTTGGTTGCTTGCTTTTCCGCTTCGGCCGTAAGCTTCTGTGCCTGTTTTTGTGCCTCGGCGACGATCTTTTCTCCGGCTTTTTCGGCCGCCAATTTGGCTATAGCCCCCTTCTTGGCCGCTTCGGTTACAAGTTTGTCTTTTTGTTTCTGAGCTTCGGCTACTAATTTCTCACCTGCCTGCTGCGCTTGGGATACCAGTTTTTCACCGGCTCGTTGCGCTTCGGCCCGTAGGTTGGCGGCCTGTTTTTCGATCTCGGCAGAGAGCGATTCGCTGCCCGTGAGTTTCTGTATTTGTTTGTCGATGACGTTTTGCACCGCCTGCTCGATTGCCTCCTTTACGCCGAGGGTGATTTTGGGTGATGCAAACGTGCCGCCGATCTTTACATCGAGCGACTCCAGCACTCCGTTTGCTTTGGTCGGCATCGATACCCGGGCAGTGTAGTCGATGGTCTGGTCGAGGCCCGTCGAACCCGACAAGTTGACGGTTGTATTGCCCAATTTCAGGTCGAAGGGTTGCGTCGTTACGCGACCGTTTCGGATTGCGAAGCGGATTGCTACATTCTTAGCCTCTATTTTTCGCAATGCGTCGTTTTTCAGTGCTTTAGCCAAGGCGTCGAACGCCTCGATGTTTTGCACCCGGATGTTGGCCGAGCGTATTTCGCCTGTTGCGTCTACCGATTGAAGTTCGGGCGACATGCCGGCTCCGAAGGCGGTGGACAGGTTGAGCGAGAGTGAGTAGTCACCGCCCGTCTTGGCGAAGACAGGCACGAGTTGTTGCACAAGCTGTGTTTGTTCGAAAGTCTTTGCAAACGAAGCCTCTGTAAGGTTCATTTGAAGTTTCAGTTGAGGCCGTGCCGGATTTTCGGCCGAGGAGTAGCGCCCCGATGCCGATGCCTGGCCTCCGAAGAGCCTCAGCTTCAGTTTGTCAAGCGAGAGTGCTCCGCCCTTCATGCGCATTTCTCCCGTCAGCTCCGTGATGGACATCTCGGCGAAGAGTACCTTGTGCAGTTCGGTGTGGAGCGACAGATCGAGGTTTTTGGGTATGACGAGCGTCTGCATAGGTTCCGCAGCAGCTTCGGCCTCTGGCTCGGCTGAGGTCTCGGAGGCTGGCAGGGCCTCTATGATTTCGTTCAGGTCGAGCAGCCTGGATTTCACGTAGAGCCGTCCCGAAAGAGCGTCGCCGCGTAGCAGATAGCCCAGGTAGCCAGTCAGTTGGCCGTTGGCCGTCAGATCGCTGCGTCCTGCCGTAATGCCGAAGTCGCCCAGTGTCATACTCTGGGGTGTGATGGTCGCCGCAGCACGGCGGATATGTATTGCAGGCAGATTTTCGACTGCGAGGTCCACACCTTCGACAACGAACGTTCCCGAGGCTGTGATCCGCTCGTAGCGCTGTTTCCCGATGTCGGACATACGGCCCGAAGCCTTGAGGTCGGCCGTGATTTCACCGTCCAGGTCCATCCCTTTCTCCAACGGATAGACCTCCTTGATGGCTCCCAGATCGACATGCCCGACGACCGAAGTCCGGAATGTAGGGTCGCTGACGATGTTGGTGGCATAGAACGTGGCGGCTACCGACTGGCCCGCCATGCGGAGCGAGCATTTCGAAAGATCGATTTCTGTGCGGTTCATCGCCCCGCCGGGATTGGCTATGCGGGCAGCGACCTGGATGTCGGTGACGGCTTTGGGCAGCGACGAGTACTGGAAGCTGCCGTCGCGCACTCCGAACCGGAGTTCAAAGGCTGGCAACGACGCCTCGCGCATCTCTCCTTTGGCCCACAGCGCCAGGTCGAGCTGTCCTGCGGCTGAAAGATTGCGGAAGTCGCGTGTGTAGAAAGCAGGAATGAGCGAGAGCACGTCTTTGAAGGCGACGCGCTCACAGGCGGCTTTCATATCCAGTGCCAGCGCCTCGTCGCGCAGCTCAACCCAGCCGTCGAGTCCCAGTTCAATGGCATTGAGGCGCAACGTGTTGTCAGAGAGTGTGTAGCGGTTGTTTGCCAGGTCGGCAGCAATGACGGCCTTGAGTTCTGCCTCGGCATCGTTCAACATGGGAATACCTCCCGAAATGACTGTTAATCCCCTGGCATTCAGGCGTAGTGACAGGTCAGTCTGCTCGGCGGACAGATCGCCCCGCAGGCGTAGCGAAAGCGGCGAAATGGAGCAGTGCAGACGTGTGGAGTCGTCTTCGTAACGGATCGTGGCCTTATCGATCCGGAAGTCGCGCACCGAGAGACGGAAGGCCGATGTCTGCACGTCGGGGCTCTCCTTTTCCTCCTCGGGTTCTTCGTCGGTGGGCTTCATGATGTCCCAGTTGACGGCTCCGTCGGCCCTTTTATGGGCGTGAAGGGCCGGGGCGTCGAGGATGATCTTCGTGACTTCGAATCCTTCGTCGCTGAAGAGCGATATAAGGTTTACGACGACCGAAATGCGGTTGGCGGCGACGATGGTGTCGCCTTCGAACCGCTCAATCCCCACGAGCGTCAACCCCCGCAATTCGAGTGAAGCGTGAGGGAGATGGCGCAAAAGGCTGATGTCCAGATTTTCGAAATCGAGGCGGGCATTCAGCATGGCGTTCGCCTCGCGCTTGACGATTTGGCTTACCTTGCCCCGCAGTGCCAGGGGAACTACGATGGTGGCAAGCAGCAACGCAGCCACGATGGCGGTCGCAATTTTCAGCAATTTTTTCATGCCTGGTTATCCGTTTTACGGGCGAAAACCGTGGTTTCCACCTCTATGAATCCTTCCTTACGATAGAGTGCGCGGGCCGCTTCGCGTCCGGGGTGCGAGGTGAGCGACACTTCGGGGGCCCCGATGAGCGCTGCATGTGCCACGGCGGCACGCACCAATGCCGTGCCTGCTCCACGACCGCGGTAGGCTGTGTCGGTCACCACGTCCTCGATCCTCGCCTTGCGGCCCGAGGGGGTGTCGTACCACACTAAGGTTAGCATGCCGACCGGTGCTTCGTCGATCCGGGCCACGAAGAGTGCGGTGCAGGGATTTGCAATTATTTGATGCAAATCTTTGATGTCCAGTGTGTGAGGGTTGCGTGTGAGCTGAGGCAATAAAGCCGCGAGGGCTTCACGAAGCCCTCTGTCTGCCTGCTCTGCACGAACGATTTCAAGTGCCATGATGGACTTTTTTGTGGGCAAAGTTAATCTTTTTGCGGCAATCTGAGTTTCCGTTCCGGTTAAAAAGCGTATTTTTGCACGGTTCGGGCCAGCGGAGCATGCCGCACCCGATAGTGAAAAAAGATGTTTCGTTCCATCCGACGTAGTATCCGACGAATTGCCGTCTTGTGTGCGCTGTTGTTCGGCGCCGGGGCCTGCATGGACTATGGACCGCTCGATGAGGAGCCCATCGACCTGCCGCAGCGGGGGCTGTTCATCGTCTCGGAGGGCAACTTTACGTGGGACAATGCCTCGCTCTCGTTCTACGACCCGGCGACCGGACGCGTGGAGAACGAAATTTTCCTCCGTGCCAACGGCATGAAGTTAGGCGACGTGGCCCAGTCGATGACTTTGCACCGGGGACGTGGTTATGTGGTGGTCAACAACTCGGGCGCAGTTTACGTGGTCGATCCCACGAACTGCCGTCTTATGGGACTTATTGAAGGTGTCGTCTCGCCCCGTTATATCCATTTCCTGGATAATGACCCGACGAAAGCCTATCTCACCGACCTTTACGACGCCCGTATTGCGGTAGTTGATACGTCAACCAACCGGATCCGCAGCCGTATTGACATGAACAGACACCGCTCGACCGAACAGATGGTCCAGTGGGGCGACTATGTGTTCGTCAATTGTTGGTCGTACGATGATAAGATATTGGTGGTCGACACCACGACCGACCGGTTGGTCGACTCGATTCGCGTGGGGTGGCAGCCTACTTCGCTGGTGCTTGATCGTAACGGTAAGATATGGACGGCGACCGACGGCACAAATGGCGAAGGTTCTGCCCTCTGGCGTATCGATGCCGCGACCCGGCGGATTGAGGAGTATTTCCCGCTTCCGGCCAACACCCGCCCTTCGGAACTGACTCTCAACGCTGCGGGCGACGAGCTCTATTTTATCGCCCGCGATGTGTGGCGCATGTCGGTCGGGGCCGCGGCGCTGCCTGATGAGCCCTTTCTGCCTTATGCCGGGACCACTTACTATGGTCTGACTGTCGATCCTGAAACTTCGGAGGTCTACGTGGCCGATGCCATAGATTATATGCAGCGCGGCGTCGTTTATCGTTTCACGCCCGCGGGTGCTTGCATTGATACAATTCGGGTAGGAATCAATCCGGGAGCCTTCTGTTTCAAAGCGGGGGCATCCAATCGGGCCGGAACCAGCGGAGACTTCGGCCTGTCCGACATAAAGGTTGAAAAATTTGGCAACAACGGCAGCCATTAGGCTGGCGAGCCGCAGCCCCCGGATGCGGAGGCTCGCACTTTGTGCTCGTCCCCGCTGACTGCGTCTCGAAAAAAAATAAAAATTATGAAGCACAACGTCACCTTTGCCGTTGCCTTTCTGCTGGCGGCCTGCAACTCCGGCGAGGAGATTGTCTCGGCGCGTATAAGTGAACCCGTTGCCCGTGTCATTGAGTATGTCCCGGCGCCCGGACAGTTCATCAATGAACCCAAGAGCGGTTTCGCGAATGTGACCACCCCCGAAGAGGCCCGGGCCTATGCCGAGCGGCGGCTGCAATCGGGTAATTACCTCTCGTTAGGCGGCTGGGGCGGTTATGTCGTGGCTGCTTTTGGTCGGAGCGTTCCGCCGTCGGACGACTACGAACTTTGGGTGCGAGGCAATACTTACGGCGAGAATACCTCGGAACCGGGTACGGTATGGGTGGCGCAGGATAGTGACGGTGATGGCTCTTCTGACGGAGAGACGTGGTACGAGTTACGTGGCAGCCGTTATGATGATCCGGCGACAATCCACGGTTATCGGATCGTTTACACCCGTGCGGCTGACGGAGAACCAATACCCTGGACCGATAACCGTGGCGGCAACGGCGCGGTGGGGCGTATGGACGACTTCCACACCCAGCCCAATTACTACCCCGCATGGATCGGGGAGGACGAACTCGTCTTTGAGGGGGTGTGCTTGCCGTCGAACCTCTCCGAGAGTCAGATCGGCGGCCAGCTGGTTTGGGTGCTCACCTCCTTTGAGTGGGGCTATACCGACAATGTTTCGGCCGTGGCTGTGGGGCAGGTCAATCGCTTCCGCATAGCCCATGCCGTGACGGCCGACGGTATGGCCGCTCAGCTCCCGTATGTGGACTTTATCAAAGTACAGACGGGGGTAAATGGCTGGAATCCCCTGACGGGCGAGGTCTCGACCGAGGTGTGCGGCATTGGCTGTTATCGTACCGCGACATCGGCGGAGTAAAGGAAACTGCTTGTATTTTCCGGTCTTTCGGGCCGGTCGGGCCGCATCCCGCCCCGTGGAGGCTCGATACCTAAGTTGTCTCGTTCCGCTGGCTGTGGCCTGAAAAAATAGGTAAGATAAATTTTTTGACCTCGTACCATGCGTCTGCTTCTTCTTCTCGTGTCGTTGTTACTCTGCCCGCTTATTGTGTTCGGGCAGGGTGACAGCGTGGCCCGCACGGTAGCTATCGAGCAGGTGGCCGTGGCCGGGGTACGTCCGATGAAGGAGCTCGGCGTGCAGCGCACCGAGCTTGATAGCGCATTGCTGCGTGAGAATATATCTTCGTCGCTGGCCGACGCTCTGACCGGCGGTTCGACCCTTTTCATCAAGTCCCACGGCCGGGCGACCCTCTCGACTGCTTCGTTCCGCGGTACGGCGCCCTCACATACGCAGGTGACGTGGAACCGGATGCGTGTCAACTCCCCGATGCTGGGGCAGGTGGACTTCTCGACGATTCCCTCCTATTTCATTGACGAGGCCACGATCTATCACGGTGCCAGCTCAGTAGGGGTCACAGGCGGTGGCCTGGGCGGGGCCATAGCGTTGGAGACACGGGCTCCGGCTGAAGAGGGTGTGGGGTTGCGATATGTTCAGGGCGTGGGGTCGTTTACCACCTTCGACGAGTATGCCCGCGTGACTTATGCCGGCCGTCGCTGGAGCAGCTCGACGCGCCTGCTGTGCAGCACTTCGGAGAACGATTTTCGTTACCGCAACTACAACACCAAGGCGTTCGATGTCGATGCCGATGGTCGTATCGTGGGTTCTTCCTATCCCCTGCAACGCAATCGCAACGGAGCATTCCGCGATTTGCACGCCATGCAGGAGTTTTACGCCTCAACCCATGCTGGCGACCGGTTTTCGATAGCCGCCTGGTACATGGATTCGCACCGCGGGCTGGCACTCCTCTCGGCAGATCGTAACACCGACCGGCAGAAAAAAAACACCCAGGACGAACGCACGTTGCGGGCCGTGGCTTCGTGGGAACGGTTGTATGGCGGTCTGAAAGCTGCGGCGCGCGGTGGTTACTCCTTCACCGATCTGCGCTACGTGATGCAGGCCGATCCCGACGGTGGTGGCACGATGATCGCCATGACCGATGCCCGCAGTCGGCTGCACACCCTCTTCGCACAGGCCGAGGTCGAGCATACCATAGGTGAAAAGTGGCTCCTGACAGCCGAGGCGACCATCCATCAGCACCGCGTGCACAGCGGCGACCTGTCGGTTGTGGATCAGACGACGGGGCTCCGGGCCGACACGCTTTACCGGCAGGCACGGTTCGAACTCTCGGCCTTCGCTGCGGCCCGCTGGCGCCCTGTGGAGCGGTTGGGCGTGGCGGCGAATATCCGTTGGGAGCTTTATGGTCGGAGTGCTTCGGCGCCAATTCCGGCGTTGTTTGTCGACTGGCTCCTTTCGCGCCGGGGTGAGGTGACCCTTAAGGCCTCAGCCGCCCGCAACTACCGTTTCCCGACCCTCAACGACCTTTATTTCCGACCGGGTGGAAACAAGAATCTGAGGCCCGAAAAGGGCTGGACATGGGACGCCGGGGCCGAATGCACGCTGCGAGGTCCGGGTCGTTCGCTCCATGCCTCGGTTACGGCGTTTCGCTCGCACATTGACGACTGGATTCTCTGGGTCGGCAGCCCCAAGACAGGCATATACACTCCCGTCAACCTGCGTCGTGTGGAGAGTTACGGGGCCGAAACCAAGTTCGCGGCCTCGGCTTCGGCGGGTCGTGACTGGCGTTTGGCACTGGAGGGGCATTATGCCTGGACTCGTTCGATCAACCGCGGTGACAAATTCTCGCCGGCCGACGAGTCGGTAGGGCGTCAGCTGGTTTATATTCCCGAGCATTCGGCGGCCCTCAATGCCCGGCTCTCCTGGCGACGCTGGACGCTCGCCTATAAGTGGACTTTTTACAGCGAGCGATATACGATGACGAGCAATGATTTAGGCGTGCTGGGTCGCGTGAAGCCCTATTTTATGAGCGACCTCTCGCTCGAAAAGAGCCTGGTCTTCCGCCGGGCAGACCTCTCGCTGAAAGGCTGCATTTACAATTTGTTGAATGAGGAGTACGAATCGGTCCTTTCACGTCCGATGCCGCGGCTCCACGCCTCGATATTTATAGGCATAACTCCCAAATTCCAACGACGATGACTTTGCGTGAAGAACTTTTCCAGATGGCAGATGCCCGTTACCGCGATTTCAGCGCTTCGCTTACGCCCGGAGCCGGTCCGATGATCGGCGTGCGTATCCCCTGGCTGCGGGCCATAGCTCGTGAAATAGCTCGCGGCAAGTGGCGTGAATGGCTTGGGACGGCCCCCGACGACTATTTTGAGGAGCGCATGTTGCAAGGTCTGGTGATCAGTTATGCGAAGTGCCCGCCCGACGAAAAGATCAGCTACGTGGCCCGTTTCGTTCCGAAGATCGACAACTGGGCCGTGTGTGACTGCTGCTGCTGGCGGCTGAAAGCGGCCGAGCGAGTCCCGATGTGGGAGTTTATCCGGCCTCTGTTCGGGGCAAATGGCGAATACGAGGTGCGTTTCGCTGTGGTGATGTCCCTCTCCAACTTCGTCGATAAAGAGCACCTCGACCTGCTGCTGGAGCACTTCGGTCGCATTCGCCATGAGGGTTACTACGTGCGTATGGGCGTGGCGTGGGCTGTGTCGGTCTGCTACGTGAAGTTCCCCGAGCGGACGGAGGAGTGGTTGCGGTGCGATTGCCCCTTGTGCGACTGGACCTACAACATGGCGCTGCAAAAGATTGTAGAGTCGCTGCGTGCAACTCCCGAACAGAAGGCGCGGATCAGGACGATGAGGCGGAAGAGGACGGTTCAGAAGTAAAACGCCCGCGCCCCGGATTTCGTATTTCGAAAAAAAATGTTATCTTCGCAAAAGAAAAAACAAAGACCCATGCGCAGATTGGTAATTATCCCCACTTATAACGAAAAGGAGAACGTCGCCGCGATGATCGACAAGGTATTTTCGCTGAGCGAGCCCTTCGAACTGCTCATCATTGACGACGGCTCGCCCGACGGCACGGCCGCTATAGTTCGCGAGAAGCAGAAGGAGCACCCCGGGACCTTGCATCTGTTGGAGCGTTCGGGTAAGCTGGGCCTCGGCACGGCTTACCTGACGGGCTTCCGCTGGGGACTGGAGCAGGGTTTTGATTTCATGTGTGAAATGGACTGCGACTTCTCGCATAATCCCGAGGACCTGCTGCGCCTCTTCGCTGCGGCCGAGGCGGGCAGTGACGTGGTGATCGGGTCGCGCTATGTCAAGGGTGTGAACGTGGTCAACTGGCCCATGTCGCGGCTGCTGATGTCCTATTTCGCGTCGAAATACGTGAGACTGGCAACCCGGATGCCGGTGCATGACGCTACGGCCGGATTCGTTTGCTATTCACGCCGGGCGCTGGAGACCATCGACCTTGACCGCGTAAAGATGAAGGGCTATGGATTCCAGATCGAGATGAAATACTCGGCCTGGCGCCTCGGCATGAAGATCGAGGAGGTCTCGATCGTCTTCGTCGACCGTC
>CAJUIE010000064.1 GCA_910586375.1 uncultured Alistipes sp.
GGTTGGCCGAAGGCTTGGGCAGCATTCCGTCTGGCGAAAGACGTATGGGCGGAAGACACCGCAGGCGAGGATGCCAAAGCGGCATTCCAACGCGAAATGATCTTCCCTGTCGGAGAGCCCAATACGGCCTATGCGAAGTATTTCACCGGCAACAGTTACCTTACATCGGTTTCGCGTGAGCAGGTGAATATTTCCAACGTGACTTTCGAGCCTCGCTGCCGCAACAACTGGCACATCCATAAAGCCACGAAAGGCGGTGGCCAGATGCTCGTCGGCGTGGCCGGGCGTGGCTGGTATCAGGAAGAGGGGAAACCGGCGGTAGAGATTCTGCCCGGCACGGTCATCCACATTCCGGCGAACGTGAAACACTGGCACGGAGCAGCGGCCGATAGTTGGTTCGCCCACCTGGCATTCGGGATTGCAGGCGAGAACACTTCCAATGAGTGGCTGGAACCGGTGACGGACGAAGCGTACGACCGTCTCGGCGGCCCTCCTTGTCGCGAATAGGCAGGGTAGCGGCTTCGGATCCTGCCGTCGCAAACAAAAAACCGGCTCACTTTGCCGAAACGACGGTTCCCTGAATAGCGAAGGTGGCAGGAGCTTGGGCTGCGCTGTGCCGGACAACTATTTTCTTGAAAAATGTCCCCGGATCCTCAGCCGTATAGCGCACATCGATAATCATCTTATCGCCTGGAGCAAGCGGTTTTTTGTCCCACCTGATCTTCGTACAATGACACGAAGTATAGACATCGAGAACGGCCAAAGGCTTCCCGGTCCCATTGGTGGCGACAACCTGCACGTCGCGGCTTTCACCCAGAGGTATTTCCCCCAGATCGAGGAGCACAGGTTCGAATTGCAGCGCCCCGGCACTCTCGGCGCGACCATTTTCTGTGTCGGCACTCCGGGCCCGAATACCCGGCCCGTCGGCTTGTGCAACTCGTCGTCCGCACGCGGCGCAAGTCACCGCCAGAATCAAACAAATCAAGATTTTACGCATATCCCTCATTTTGTGCCACCCCGAAACCCCGATTCGGGCTCTGCTGCGGCTTTCCAGCGATAAAAATAGAAAAAAGAGGCCATAATTAATCTTTTGTGGAAAAATATTCCACACAAATGCTGTTCCATGTGCGGGTTACGGGCCTCAAAAAAAAAGCCTTCCGGTAGTCCGGAAGGCTCCACACACACAAAACATTAACAATACGACAATCGTATGGCTGAATAACTCGTTATTACCAATGCAAAGGTCGTGCAAAACCCGATACCAGGCAATCGCAATTTTCAGGTATTTTGCAACCCCCAACCTCCAGACGCTCCCACTTTTTATTTTGATATTCGAAATAATGCACTATCTTTGCATCGCATTCTCCACATCCGGACGTTCGTCCGGGGCGAAAACAATCTTTTTACAGAAACGACATGCAGGATTTAAAAGCGCTCGAAGGCAAGAACTTGGCCGAGTTGCGCGAAATAGCCCGAAAACTCGGAATCACCGACGTAATGATAAAGAAACGCGAACTGATCGAAAAAATCGCAGGCGCCCCGACGACGGAGGCCCCCGTCGTAATCAAAAAAACACGGGGCAGAACGCGCAACCAGGCAGCCGACAACGAAACCCCGGCTTCCGAATCCGCTGCATCCGCCGAAATGGCCGTGCACACTCCACGCGGGCGTCGCCCCCGCATTGCCCAGGCAGAAGCTGGCCAGGAGGCAACGCCCGATTTCCGGAATCCTGCTCCCGCCGCCGAGTCAGAAACGCCCACCAACGAAGAGCCGCAGCCCAAACGCCGCGGCAGAAAGCCGAAAGTCCAGAATCAGTCACAGCCGGCACATCAAGCAAATCAACAGGTTTTCGCCGAACCTCTCTACCACGACGCCACCCATCGCGAGCAGCTCTCCGTCACCCCGGAACAAGAGGTCATCACCAAGGATGACTTTGCCGGTGAAATCGAGGGTGAGGGCGTACTGGAGGTGATGCCCGACGGTTATGGATTCCTTCGCTCGGCCGATTACAACTACCTCAATTCGCCCGACGACATCTACGTCTCGCCGTCGCAAATCAAGCTCTTCGGCCTCAAACCCGGTGACACGGTGAACGGCGCCATCCGCCCCCCCAAGGAGGGCGAAAAGTACTTCCCGCTGGTGCGCGTGAACGAAATCAACGGTCTGAAGCCCGACTATGTACGCGACCGCGTACAATTCGAATACATGACACCGCTCTTCCCGAGCGAGAAGTTCTGCCTGACGGGCAACGGCCATAACAACCTCTCGACACGCATCGTCGACCTCTTCTCACCCATTGGTAAGGGACAGCGCGCCCTGATCGTCGCTCAACCCAAGACGGGTAAGACGATGTTGTTGCAGTCGATAGCCAACGCCATAGCCGACAACCACCCAGAGGTCTACATGATCGTGCTGCTCATAGACGAACGCCCTGAGGAAGTGACCGAAATGGCCCGCAACGTCAAGGCGGAAGTCGTAGCCTCGACCTTCGACGAGCAGGCGTCGCGCCACGTCAAGGTGGCCGAAATGGTACTCGAAAAGGCCAAGCGCATGGTCGAATGCGGCCACGACGTGGTGATCTTCCTCGACTCGATCACCCGTCTGGCCCGGGCCTACAACTCCGTGCAACCCGCCTCGGGCAAGGTCCTTTCGGGTGGTGTCGATGCCAACGCCCTGCACAAGCCCAAACGCTTCTTCGGCGCGGCCCGCAATACCGAAGAAAAGGGCTCGCTGACGATCATCGCAACGGCCCTTATCGACACCGGGTCGAAGATGGACGAAGTGATCTTCGAGGAGTTCAAGGGTACGGGCAACATGGAACTTCAACTTGACCGCAAACTCTCCAACAAACGCGTCTACCCGGCCGTTGACGTCATCGCTTCGGGTACGCGCCGCGAAGACCTGCTGCTCCCGCGCGAGGTGATGAACCGCACGTGGGTATTGCGCAAATACCTCTCGGACATGACGCCCGTCGAAGCAATGGAGTTCCTCCAGAAACAGATGGGCCCGACCGAGAGCAACGAGGAGTTCCTCGCCACAATGAATCATTAAGACGTGTACGAATGAAACGACTGTTGCTGCTGCTGCTGTGTCTGGTGCTGTTGCAAAATGCCGGCGCATGGGGGCAAAAAGGCCACGACGTCGTGGCCTACATCGCCGAATGTCACCTGACACCCCGGGCCGCCAGAAACATCGACAAGGTGCTGGGCGGCCATTCGCCCGTCTACTACGCCAACTGGCTCGACAACGCCAGCCACACACCCGAATATGCCTTTACAAAGACGTGGCACTACCTGAACATCGACCAGGGGCAGAGCCTTGACACGGCACCCGCAAATCCCGCAGGCAACGTTCTGCAAGCCATCGAATCGATAGTTGTCCGGTTGAAAGACGGCGGCCTGCCGCCCGAAGAGGAGGCTCTGAACCTCAAGATGTTGATCCACTTAGTCGGCGACCTTCACTGTCCCCTGCACACAGGACATCTGAGCGACTTGGGCGGCAACCGCGTACCGGTGCTCTTCTTCTCGAAAGCGACAAACCTCCATTCGGTATGGGATACCGATTTACCCGAAGCAGCCCACCGCTGGAGCTACACCGAGTGGCAACAGCAAGTCGACCGGCTCCCTGCGTGCGATGCTGCGGCCATACAGTCAGGTACACCGCGCGACTGGCTCTTAGAGACTCACGACATCTGCAAAGAGATATACACGGCAACACCCGAAGGTTCGAAAATATCCTACGACTACATTGCCCGTTACACGCCCCTTATCGAGCAACAATTTCTGCGTGGTGGTCTTCGTCTGGCCCGCCTGCTCAACGAGATATACAGCGGAAAATAGGGGTGGTATCTATCCCGCTTCGGGTATCCGCGCCAGCCATTCCGGCGCTCTGGGCAGTGTGGGCACGAATGGTTACGCCTGGAGCAGTTCGCCTTCCTCGGCGACGAGCGTGTACGGGTCGTATCTGGACTTCTACAGTTCCAACATGAACCCCGAAAACCACTACGATCGTGCGTACGGTTTCCCCGTTCGCTGCGTGCAGGAATAAGAGAGGGGGGGGGTAGAGACCGCCTTGTGGACTTTGCCGAGGCGATGCCCATTTAAGACGAAGTCAAAGTGGCGCCTCCAAAGGGGGCGCCAGGAATAAAAGAAAGGGGTGTACTCGGAGCGGGAATCGAACCCGCACGACCATTGCTGGTCACAGGATTTTAAGTCCGGCGTGTCTACCTATTCCACCATCCGAGCATCTTCGTCTTACGAAAGACGCACAAAAATAGCAAAAAAATCGCTACCCGCAAAAATCAATATAACTTATCACAGCTTCCACTTCGTCGGGAGCAAACCAGTGCACCTCTTTGTCATGCCGAAACCACGTCAACTGCCGCTTGGCATAACGACGTGAATTGCGCTTGATAAGTTCTACGGCTTCGTCGCGCGTGATTTTCCCATCAAAATAATCGAACAGTTCGCGATAACCCACCGTTTGCAAAGCGTTGAGCGAACGGAAAGGGTAGACGGCCCGCGCCTCTGCCTCAAGCCCCTGGGCCATCATCCGGTCAACGCGACGGTCAATGCGGCCGTAGAGCTCCTCGCGCGGCATATCAAGACCGATTTTAAGGATCTGAAACGGACGTTCGCGCCGCGCACCCGTTCGCTGCTCCGAGAAAGGATGCCCAGTTGAGAGGCACACTTCGAGCGCCCGCACGACCCGCACCGCATTGCAACGATCTACGACGGAATAATAATTGGGATCGAGCCTCCGCAGCTCCCCGAGCAAAGCATCGAGCCCCTCCTCGTCGAGCCGCCGCATCAACGCCTCTCGCAGAACCGGATCAGCCTGCGGCAGGTCATCCATCCCCTCGCAGAGCGCGCGGATATAAAGCCCCGAGCCGCCAACAGCGATCACGGTGTCGTGGGCAGCAAAGAGCTTTTCGAGCAATGCAAGCGCCTCGGCCTCATACTGGCCGCAGCTCAAGTTACACTTGAGGTCATGCGAGGCAATAAAGTAATGTACAGCCTCTTGCAATTGCGAGTCGTCGGGCTGCGCCGTACCGATTTTTAATCCGCGGTACATCTGCCGCGAATCGGTCGAAAGAATCGGCGCGCCATAGTGGCGCGCCAGCCGGATACTAACATCGGTCTTGCCCGAACCGGTCGGACCGACCACGACGACAAGCCGCTTAATACTCATCGTCGTAGGCATCGTCGCCCTCAAAATCGCTGAAGTCGCCCATAGCATCGTCAAAGATCGAACCCTCGTCACCGGCATTCGTCTTCGAAGGATCATACTGATCGGGGGCCTCAGCCTGAGCAAAAATTTCACGCGGATAACTGGCCTCAGGGTCGGCCTCAAAAGCTCCCGCAAGCTCCAGGTAATAAGCTCGATCACCAAATAAATCGAACAAATAAATCAACCGGTCGCGGTGGTTGTGAACGATCTGTCCCAGCGTCACACGCTCCATCGCCTCGGGCCCATCGTCGCCACTGCCCATATCCATCGAGGTGAACTCACGCAGCTTCTCCCAGCGGTCGTCGGCCGTGAAGAACGAAGCCATGCAATCCTCGTATTCGAGCGACGAGAGAATAAAACGATGGAAGTCGAACAACGTCGTGTCGTACAGCACCTCATAATCGCGCACGAAACGGTCGTTTTCGTCGCTCAGCATCCGAAATCTGAAAACCATCGACATCTTGAATAATCGTTTTTAAGGAATCTTTCTGCAAATATAATACTTTAAATCGGCAATCGTCCCGGTGGTGCGATTTTCGGATGCAACGCTACCGGCTTCTATCCCGCTTCTTTTTTGCAAAGGGCCTCCGCGGGGGAAAGACGACGGCATGACGACCATTGGCCGCAAACAACTACAAGGTCGCAAGAAAAGCAAGGACGTCCCGCTGATCGGGCCAGTCGGCAAGAGCGGGGGACTGGGCACAACCAAACGCTGCACGGCGCGGATGGGGGAGGCATTCGGTAACGACGCACTGCACCTCGGCATCGTGCCCGGCGAGCCACGCCACGACCTCGCCAAGATCGCGATAACAAGAGTAGGCTACACACCCCAACGAAGCGGGAAATGCCCGCTGCTCGACCGCCACGGCCCCGCCCAAATCGACGAACGGCCGCCCAGTCATCGTAAGCAACGCCCGCGAACGCAGATAATCGTTGCGGTATTTGGGATTCATATCTTCAGGCATGTGCAGCTCCGGCAAGGCACCTTCCGGCACAAAAAGAAGCGACACACTGCGACACCCCAGTCCCGAGTAGGTCCAAATATCGCCAGCCAGAGCGTCGATCTGCCGTTGCGACTCCCGGCCCGAAAGCACGGCCACGGACTGCCGACTGCCTCTCAAAAGCGTGGGCAGGCCGCCATAACGCGACCGAAACAGACGACAGGCATCATCGCTGCCCGTGGCGATCACGGCGTCCACAGGCGAAGTACCATCGTAAATTTCCACAGGAAAAGCGGGTTCCATCTCCCGCAACGCCCCGACCATATACTCCACGAGGAGACGATCCTTTGACGAGGGTTTGACCAGGCAACGATGCCCCGCAATCGCCACGCACAACAGATCGAAAAAACCGACCAATGGAATATTACCTGCCATGACGACCAGCACACGCCGGGGAGTTGCGACCGGAATGGGGTAGGGCGCAATCCACGCCTCCAGCAGCGGGCGCTGCAACATGTCGCGCGTCAAAGTCGCCACGGAGCGTCTGATGTCGTGGGGGGTAAACCACCCATTCGCGCGGCACGCCTCGTTGATAAGCCTCGCCGTGCGCTCATCATCTCCGAAACCGACGAGCCGTTGGCCCAATGTCGCAAAAACCTCGATTGCATCTTTCATATCGGCAAAGATAGCGCTTCGCCACGAAAAAATGCACCCGCCGCCGCGGAGTTGTGCGTTTTTTGCAGGAGTCGTCCGCAAAACGAGGTTCTCATGGAAAAAAATCTGACTGAAGCCCTGCGTCACCGGCGCAGCTACTACGCACTGACGCCCGACACCCCAGTGACGGACACCGAGATCGAACGCATGTTGCACTTCGCGCTCAAACATACACCCTCGGCCTATAACTCCCAGTCGACACGACTGGTTCTGCTGCTGCACGAACACCATGCAGCTCTGTGGAAAATCGTCGCCCGAGCGCTTCGCGCCGCCGTATCGGAGGAAGCATTCGCCGCAACCCAGGCGAAGATTGACCGCAGCTTCGCATCGGGCTACGGAACAGTGCTTTTCTACGAGGACAGCTCCGTCGTGCGGGCCCTCCAACAACGTTTTCCACTCTATGCGGGCAACTTTCCTGTCTGGTCGGAACATACGTCGGCCATGCACCAATTGGTCCTGTGGACGCTGCTCGAAGAGGTCGGATTCGGCGCCTCGCTGCAACATTACAATCCACTGATTGACACGGCTGTACGCCGTCAGTGGAGCCTGCCCGAAGAGTGGCGCCTCATTGCACAGATGCCTTTCGGGCTCCCCGCCGCAGAACCGGATGAAAAAACATTCGAGCCCATAGAGGCCCGAATGCGTGTATTCCGCTGATATTTGCCCCCACTTCGGGTTGCCGCGCCGCCCATTCCAGCGGCCTGTACGATGTGGGCACAAGCAACTGCACCTGGAGCAGTGCACCTCGCGCAACGACAAGCGTAGGCGGGTCAGGCTTCAACTGCACAAGCTCCAGTATCAACCCCGATCTATACTTCTTCCGTGCAAGCGGTTGCCCCGTTCGCTGCGTGCAACTTTGCATAAGCCGAGAGCAGAGGCCGTTTACGGACTTTGCCGAGGCGCGAAAAGTGGCGCCTCCAAAGGGGGCGCCAGGAATAAGAGAGGAGGGGGGGGGCAGGCAGTCGGGCGATTGTTTTTTTCGCGGGCCGAAGACTGCGGACGGAACGCAACAGTATGTTGCGGGCCTCCGCGGCGGGAGGCGAAGGCCCGCACCAGCCCAAAGGCCGGGAGGGTGACAGCATACAGATTCTTCGCTCCGCTCAGAAGGACAAAACGGGAGGTCTCAGAAAGGCCGGGGGGGGCTTTCTGCCCCCCCTCGGCCTCCTATTCGGAGAGCTCTTTGAAACGAGCGTTGTATTGGCGAACGTAATCGAAAAGCATCTGCCCCTTGTCGCTCTCCTCGGTAAAGCTATGCTCGATATTGCCCAGGATGGAGAAATTCCACACAAACGAAAGCTGCACCCCCGTGCCCAGCAGAGCGTCGTAATAGGCTTTATAGCCCTCATCCGACGAAGCACCGAACTCTCCGACGATATAGGCCTTGCCCAGCGATGCGGCCGTCTCCCGGGCAATGCGCAGCCGATCTTCGAGGCCCACGGTCCCCAAGTCGGAGAAAGGACGCGAAAGCTCATAGATATGCTCGCTGCATTGCATTCCGTCGGGCGTCAGCCGTTCGGTAATGGTCCTGTACTGGTCGGTGGTGTCGGTCACCCAGGAGTCATAGGCATATTGGTTATACTGGCTGTTACGCAGGTTGGCGTGGCCCGAAATGATGGCCCGGCCGGCCGGGTCATTAGCCTGCACCACCTCGATGAAAGTGCGGAAGGCGAAATTCAGATCGGCCGACGTGAAATGATAATCGGGATCGGTCGTGTTGTTGGCCTCCTGCCAGTTAGGCAGATCAGCCTCCAGGTTGAGCTCATTGCCGAACTCCCAGGCATAGATACTCCTGAATCGGGAAAGGGTCGTAACTACATCCTTGACATACTCTTTCATGAAGGCGATCGTCCGGCTGTCGGCCCGGCCCCAGGCCGCAGTACCTTCACCGCAATACTTGGGAATAGCGCGATATTGCCATACAATGCTGGGTATCAATCCGATTTCATACTGCTCGGCCAGGCTGGCAATACGGGCCAGAGTTGTCAGGTAGCGCTGCTTGTTCTCGACGTAAGCCGGAATATCCTCAGCATAATAAACACAGCCACTGAAGCGCACGACACTCACCTCATGACGCTTGAGCACACTCAGAATTTCCTGCGGCAGAGAGGTATCAAACTTCCAGGACGTCCCATCGCGCGAGATCGACGAGAGAAACAGATCGTAGCAGTTTACACCCGTTTCGTAGAATTTTTCATCGCCCAGCCAGAATGCAGGCACATCGGTAGTCCGGACCTGCAAACCTATGGGGGCCTCATCATCCGTCCAATAGGTAAGCTCGGGAGCCGGATCGTCGGAACCACCCGGCAATTCCGGATTTACAGGCTCCGCCGGAGTCGTATCATCCGCACAGCACACGCAGACCGAAGCGAGCAACAGCAACAAGAAGGAATTTTTCAAATTCATGTCAGCAAGGATAAAAGGTTAGCAATTAAAGGTGTTTTTTTTAAC
The DNA here is from genome assembly GCA_910586375.1 of uncultured Alistipes sp. Classification (GTDB taxonomy): domain Bacteria; phylum Bacteroidota; class Bacteroidia; order Bacteroidales; family Rikenellaceae; genus Alistipes. Next base: position 9,333 of record CAJUIE010000064.1, read on the forward strand.
GGTTAAGTAGTGCAAAGATAGCGATTTAATCCAGAACTGCAAATCCCCGCCAAAAAATCCATATTTCGATCATTCAGAGTCGGGCGGGCGTAAAAAATTGCAAGAAAATTTGGACATTCGTTTTTTTTGCCTATCTTTGCATTCGCAAATGCGGAAATAGCTCAGTTGGTAGAGCACAACCTTGCCAAGGTTGGGGT
>CAJUIE010000065.1 GCA_910586375.1 uncultured Alistipes sp.
GGCAAAACTACGCTGCTGCGCATCATCACGGGCGAGCAGCAGCCCACGTCGGGTGCCGTGACGGTCAACGGCGAGTGCACGATCGGCTATCTGCCGCAGACCATGCGTGTGGCCGACACCACGACGCTGGTCGACGAGACGGCCAAGGCGTTCGAAGAGGTGTTGCGCCTGGAGGCCGAGATCGAACGCCTGACGCGCGAAATTGCCGAACGTACCGACTATGAGAGCGCCGATTACGAACAGCTGCTTCATCGGCTTAACGATGCACAGGATCACTACCATATCCTCGGCGGCGAGACGCGCGACGCCGACATCGAAAAGACGCTTTTAGGCCTCGGTTTCAAGCGCGAGGATTTCGGCCGTGCCACGAGCGAGTTTTCGGGCGGCTGGCGCATGCGCATCGAGCTGGCCAAACTGCTGCTGCGGCGTCCTTCGATCTTCTTGCTCGACGAGCCGACCAACCACCTCGATATCGAGTCGATCCAGTGGCTGGAGGAGTATTTGCGCAACTACAACGGCGCCGTGCTGCTCATTTCGCACGACCGGGCTTTTCTGGACAATGTGACCAACCGTACGGTCGAACTCTCGCTGGGCAAGGTGACCGACTACAAGGTCTCTTACTCCAAATATGTGGTGCTGCGGGCCGAGCGGCGGGCGCAGCAGCTGGCGGCCTACGAGAACCAGCAGCGCATGATCGAGAAGACCGAGGAGTTCATCGAGAAGTTCCGCTATAAGCCCACCAAGTCCAACCAGGTGCAGTCGCGCATCAAGCAGCTGGAGAAGCTCGACCGGCTGGAGGTCGAGGAGGAGGACTTGGCGACGCTCAACATCAAGTTCCCGCCCGCGCCGCGTTCGGGTCAGATCGTGGCTGAGATCAAGGAGGCGGGTATGTCGTTCGGGACGAAGCACGTGTTCGGCGGCGCGAATTTCACCATCGGGAAGGGAGACCGCATTGCGCTGGTGGGGCGTAATGGCGAAGGCAAAACTACGCTGGCGCGCATGCTCATCGGGCAGCTGACCCCCACGGAGGGGACGGTACGTTTGGGTGCTAACGTCAATATCGGCTACTATGCCCAGAATCAGGACGACCTGATGGACGGCGATTTTACGGTCTACGACACCCTCGACCGGGTGGCTGTGGGCGACATCCGCACGCGTCTGCGCGACATTCTGGGGGCGTTCCTCTTCCGCGGTGAGGATATTGACAAGAAGGTGAAGGTCCTCTCGGGCGGCGAACGGGCGCGCCTGGCCATGGCACGCATGATGCTCGAACCGCGTAACCTGCTGGTGCTCGACGAGCCTACCAACCACATGGACATGCGCTCGAAAGACATTCTCAAAAGCGCCATCATGAAGTATGACGGCACGGTGGTCGTTGTGTCGCACGACCGCGAGTTCCTCGACGGCATGGTCGATAAAGTTTATGAGTTCCGCGACGGAGCCGTGAAGGAGTACCTCGGCGGCATCTACTATTTCCTCGAAAAACGCAAGGTCGAATCGTTGCAGGAGATCGAACGGCGCGACGTCCCCGCGGCCAGGAATGCTGTGGAAAAACCTGCGGCGACCACCGGAAAACTCTCCTACGAGCAGAAGAAGGAGCAGGAGAAGCAGGTGCGCAAGCTCCGCAAGGCGGTCGAAATGCTCGAAACTGAACTGGCCGACATCGAACGCCGGATCGCCGACTACGATGCGAAGTTCGCCGCAGCGACCGAATACAACGAGGCTGATTACAAGGCCTACAACGAACTCAAGGCTCGTTACGACCACCAGATGCACGAATGGGAGAAAGCCTCCTATGAGTTGGAAATAACAGAGGAACAGTAGAGGTAAGTCTTGCTTGGTTCTTTGAGCCGAAGATATTGTAAATAAAGACGGTAAATAATCATGAACGATAACCTTGTTTTTGGCATCCGGCCTGTGGCCGAGGCCATCGAATCGGGCAAGCAGATCGAGCGTCTCTACATCCGCAAAGGGGCTGATGGGCAGCTGATGCAGGAGTTGAAGGACCTCTGCGCGCGCCACCGCCTGCGCTGGCAGGAGGTGCCCGTCGAGAAACTCAACCGGCTCACACGCGGCAACCACCAGGGTGTGGTGGCGCAGACGGCGGCGATCGAGTATGTCGGGCTGACCGATATTCTGGAGCGGGTGCCTGAGGATGAAACGCCCCTTGTGGTGCTGTTTGATGGGGTGACCGACGTCCGTAACTTCGGGGCCATAGCCCGCTCGGCCGAGTGTGCCGGGGCCCACGGTCTGATCGCCCCTCTGAAGAATTCTGCGCCGGTCAATGCCGAGGCAATCCGTTCGTCGGCCGGAGCACTGACGACGATTCCGGTATGTCGTGTGGGTTCGGTGCGTAACACGCTCAAGGCGTTGCAGAGCGAGGGATTTCAGGTCGTCGCCGCGACGGAGAAGAGCCGTAAACTGCTCTACGACGCCGATTTGCGCAAGCCTACAGTCATTGTCATGGGTGCCGAGGACACGGGCATTTCAAAAGAGGTCCTCAAGATGTGCGACGAGCAGCTGGCTATTCCCCTGATCGGTCATATCGAGTCGTTGAACGTCTCGGCTGCGGCGGCTGTGATGCTTTTCGAGGTAGTCCGGCAGCGGATTGGTGAGTAGGACTTTGGGTTGAAGTGTCGGGGCAGAAAAACGGTCATTCTGAGCGTAGCGAAGAGTCTATTTCGCCTCTTCGGCCGCGAGCAGTAGCCCCGCCCTGCGGAGGTTCGCACGGCCTGAGGGCCGGAAGTTGGTGTGCACGATAAAAAACAGATAATCGCCTGAAAATATGAAAATCGACTTGAAGCGTTATGTACGGCTGTTCCGCGAAGGATGCGTGCAGGTAATGCGGGCTTATCCTGTGGAGATGTTGTTGGCTCTCTATGCCTGCGTTTGTGGTCTGTTGACCTATGAACTCGAGTGGGAGCACTCGTATGCTCAGCTCAACCTGGTGCCGATCTTCTTCGCACTGGCCCTCACGGTGAATAACCTTGCGGGGCGGAGTGCGTGGCGCAGGCTATATTGGGTTTGTTGGATGCCGATTGTGCCGTTGTCGCTGTGGCCGGGGCTTGAAGCCTGGATCGGATCGTCACAGCATGTCATTACGTTGGGGATATTGGCGCCTTTGGCGCTGCTTGCGAGCTTGCGGGCCGTGTGCAACGACCGTTTCGTGGCCGATGCCTTCGTGTGGTTGCGCTCGGTGGTACTGGCGCTCTTCTTTGCCCATGTTGCGCTGGGGCTCTTTTACGCTATTCTCTACTCTACGACTTATATTTTCGGGTTGGAGGGGACATGGATTCGCGATGTGGCGGTGTGGGCCGTCACGATCTGCGAGTCGCTGGTTGTGCCGACGCTCTTTCTGATGATGTTCGATCGTTGGCGGGGTGCCGGATTACACGGAAATCGCCTTCTGGAGGTGTTGCTGAACTATTTAGTGACGCCGGCGTTGTTGATTTATGCGGCGATTTTTTACCTTTATATGGTGAAAATCGTGGTCACGTGGACGCTGCCCGAGGGTGGTGTGGCCTATCTGGCTTTCGGATTCACGATGACGGCCTTGGTGGTCAAAGCGCTGGACCGTGCGCTCGAAAGACGTATCTATAGCTGGTTCTACGACCGGCTCAGCATGGTGTCGCTGCCGATGATCGTACTTTTCTGGGTGGGAGTTGCCCGCCGCATCGGTGAATACGGTCTGACTGCCCAGCGGGTCTATCTGTTGGTGTGTGGTGCGTTGATGACCTTCTGCGTGGTGCTCTTTCTCAGCAGAAGGTTCGGTCGCTACTTGTGGGTTTGTCTGGCTGGTCTGGTCGTCTTTGCGGCTTTTGCCTATATTCCTGCTTTGTCGCCCGAACGGATTGGGCTGCGTTCACAGACGGAGCGTTTCGGGCGAATAGCCCGCAGTCTGGCATTGATCGACCAGACGGGACGTTTGCGTACGGAGCGGGTGCCGCTCTCCGATACGGTCCGTTGGCGCGAGTACCGCGAGGCGTTCGAAGCGCTGGAATATGTGCTGCCCGGGGATTCGTTGTTCCGGCGTCAGCTGGGGCTGAGGGATGACGAGTGGAGCTCTCAGGTGCAGGACCGGTTATTGCCCGCGCGTCTGCGTGCTCTGATGAGAGGCTGGGGGGATGTGACGATCGAGTTGGCGGTGGCCGATGATGTCGTCGAGGTTGAATTGCCGCGGAACCTGCGCGTTGCGACCGAGGCTGCCTGGCCGAATCTCTATCTTCATATTTCCCACTGGACGGTCGGCGGTGACGGTTTTTTTGCGGGGAATGACTCGGTGCGCCTGACGCTTGGCGGCGAGCGCGTACTCCAGCTTTCTGGCGAGGAGCTCGTGCGGACGCAGCTGGAGCGCACGGGGCTGACTTACGATCGGCTCTCCGAAATGGATGATGCACAGGCCGTTCGTTTTTTGGATTATCGCAACGAGCGGGTGCGTATACTTTTCCGGAATCTTAAGGTCGAACGTCGCGATTCGCTCGGTTATGGTTTGGTTGGGGCGACGGTCGAAGCAGCCATGATCCGATGATTCATCCTGTGCTGGGCGAAATAGTCTGCGTGCAATCGCCGCGGGCCCGGCGCATATCGATCCGTGTGCGTCTGTCGGGGGAGGTGCGGGTGACCTATCCCCGCGGTGTGGCGCAGCGTCGGGCACTGGCATTTCTGGAGGAGAAAGTGGCATGGGTTGAGGCGGTCCGCCGACGTCTGGCGTCACGACGGTCTGTATTGCCGGAGTCCTTGACGCCCGAAGAGGAGAGCGCCCGCATCGAGAAGCTGCGCCGTGCTGCGAAAGTCGATCTGCCGCTTCGGGTCGAACGTCTGTCGCAGCAAACGGGACTGCAATACACGAAGATGACGATCCGGGCAGCGCGAACCAAGTGGGGGTGTTGCACGGGACGCAATACCTTGTCGCTGAGTCTTTTTTTGATGACTTTGCCCGAGCATCTGCGTGACTTCGTTATTATCCACGAACTTTGTCACACGGTGCATCACGATCACTCTCCGCAGTTTCACGCTTTGGTTGACCGGATGACGGGTGGAAACGAAAAAGCCCTCGCTCGCGAGCTGAGGGCCTGGTCGATTCGATAGTTGTACTCCGGAGCATTTTTATTTTTTTAGCAGAGCTTGTAGCCGCTCCGGGTAGTCGGTGGTGATGTAGTCGACACCCCGGTCGATGAACTCCTGCATATCCTGTTCGCTGTTGACCGTCCAGACATTGACCTCGAGACCCAGAGCGTGGGCCTGCTCAATCCACTGGGGATGGTCGCGCAGGACGCCCATGTAATAGTCCAATCCAGCCAGTCCGTAATCCTTGAGCTGTTGCGGCGATAAGTTGCCGGCCAGATAGTAGATGCGTGTATCGGGTAGTTCTTCGTGGAAGCGCTGGCAGGCATGGAGCGAGAATGAAATGATGTCGGTGCGCTCGACGAGCCCGTGATGGCGGAGTTTTTCAACGATTTTCTTTACGGCTTCGACTTCGCGTTCGGGGGTATAATGGACCTTCATTTCGAGAATCAACCGGGTGCCGGGCATCCGGGCGGCTTGTTCGAAATATTGGTCGAGGGTGGGAATCTTCTCGCCATTGGCCAGGACGATAGAGGCGATCTCTTCGCGGAGGGATTTTTCCATGTCGATATTCGTGCCGGCATAAATCCGATCGTGATTGACGACCAGATCGTCGTCAGAGGTCATCCAGACGTCAAACTCCGAACCGTAGACCCCTATGGCGTCGGCTTTGGCAAAGGAGGCAAGCGAATTTTGCGCCGATTCAGGCGCAGTCCAATAGCCGCGGTGGGCGATGACTTTGATTTGTGAGGGTGAGGTTTCCTGGTTTTGGCCCGCAGCCGGAATATAACCTGCCAGCAGCAAGGCAGAGGCGAGAAAGAGACGGTTGAGCATTTTGTGACGTATGTTTGTTTTCATACAAAAATAACGAAAATTCCAGAAATTCGCAACCGATTTTTTGTTGTTCGTAATGCCCAGGTCGAGCGTTAGCGAGGGGCTGCGTGTCGTCACACATTTCGGCTCTGTCAAAGCCGCTGAGCCGCAGCCCCGTCCTGCGGAGGCTTTTTTGCAACGCCTTCGGGGCGTTGTCTCTTCGGCGGCTTCACGCCTCTGGCGTGCCCCCCCCCTGCCGCCGAAGAGAAAATTTTCGCTGGCTCCGGCTCTGTTGCGGGGGCGCATAAGCAAGAACCGGATAAGGGCTTTGCAGCCTCTTATCGAAATCCCGACTTGTTGTCGGGCGCAGCGCACGGGGAAACCGAACGCACGGCTGTTGCTGTTCTCGGGGCCCACGTTGGAGCTGTTGAAGTCCAGGTATGACCCGTTCACGCCCGATGCCGAGGTAGGCGCACTGCTCCAGGCGTAACCGTTCGTGCCCACACCGTCCAGGCCGCCGGCATTGCTGGCACGGTACCCCGAAGCGGGGTAGAAGTCGGTAGCGCCCGTTGCCTTTTTCTCTCTTTTCCGGTTTGTCGGGGTCAGCGCAGGAATTTTTGTAACAGAATTTCGTCCATATAGCCATTGGGCGTCCAGAGCCAGTCGCGGCGGGTGCCTGTCTGAGTGAATCCGGCACTGCGGAAGAGTTGCAGGCTCGCCTTGTTGTCAGCTCCGACGGTGCACCACAGCTGGTGCAGGCGGAGTGTTCGCCCGGCATAATTGCAGAGAATCTCTATGGTGTCGGTCGCAAATCCCTGTCCCCGGTCGTCGGGGGAGTAGATCAGAATGCCTGCACCGGCCCGTTGGTGCAAGGGTTCGACATCGAAAAGGTCAACAGCTCCCACGGTCTGTCCGCCAGAGCGGGTTTCGATCATCAGCCGCAGCTGCCCTGCACGGAAAACCCCGATGTCCTGCTGTCCCTCGATGAAACGCTTCATCTGGTGTCGCGAAAAAGGCTCCGTAGTGCCGCTTACGGGCCACACCTCCGGGTCATTTTCCCATTTATAGAGCGTGTCGAGGTCGTCCGGCTCGACGGCCCGCAACCGCACGATGTGCCCTTCGAGGTTTGTCACAGCCCGATGACTTTGTTGCGGATGAGCATCGCCACGCCCCAGGCATTGGCGGTTTCCGTCATTTTCGAGACGCGGAATTTGGTGTCCTTATAAACTAAGTTGAGCGAGTATTTGTTGGTGGCCGATTTGAGCGGCAGCATGATGTAGTCGCCCGCCGCGGCGAGGTTGCCGCCGACGATGACCGTTTGGGGGTTGAATGTGTTGATGAGGAACGCAACGGCCTTGCCCACCTTTTCGCCAGCCTCTTCGATCAACTCGATGGAGAGGTTGTCGTCGTTCTTGGCGGCGGCAATGATGTCGTCAATATGGATCGACTTCTGCTGGTCATATTTCTCCTTAAGGATCGTATTGACGCCCTTTTCGATCAGGCGGCACATCTTCTCCTCGATGGCGATGCCCGAGACTTCGGTTTCGAGGCACCCCTTTTTGCCGCAGGAGCAGATGATCTCGTTATCGAAGAAAGGAATATGGCCGAACTCGCCTGCAAAACCGCTTTTACCGTAGTAGAGCTGTCCGTCGATGACGATGCCGATCGCCACGCCGCGGCCCATGTGGAGGTAGAGCACGTTGCTGTCGTCCTTTGCTTTGCCGCATGTATACTCTGCGTAACAGCGGGCCCGGGTGTCGTTCTCCAGAAGTACGCGGATGCCCACGCGCTCTTCGAGCATGTCGCGCAACGACTGTTCGGAGGTGGTGAAGTATTTATAACTCCGGCCTGTGGCGGGGTTGACACGTCCGGTCATGCAGACGCCCAGACCCAGAATCTTGCCCCGATCGATGCCGCAACCGGCGATAAACTCCTCGATGGAGGTGCAGATGCGTTCCATGCACTGCGGACGGTCGAGCAGCTCGAATGTAGGGTCGTTCTCCTCTTTGATGATGTTGTTTTGCAGGTCGGTAATCATGTATCGGATACTGTCGCGACCGACATTTACCCCCGTGAAGTAGATGGCCGAATTGGCTAATCCGAAGATGTTGGGGCGGCGCCCCCCCGGCGTCTCAACTTTGCCTAAGTCCGAAACGATGTTCTCATCGACGAGCTCCTGGACCAGCTTGGTGATGGTCGGGACACTGATGTGCAGCTCTTTGGTCAGCTCCGAGAGGGTACACTCCCCATTGACAGCCATGTGGGCGATAATGCTGCGTTTGATGAGGCTGTTTTTGTGCGAGATACCTTTGAGGCCTTCGTCTTCGTGTTTATTGAAAAATTCGGTTAGCGATGTCATCCTGTTGCTGTACTGTTCAAGATTTGGGCAAATATAGCGACTATTATTTAAAAAACGTAATAATTTTTTAACGAAATTTAATAAAAATGTCCGGGCGGTGTCTGCTTGCGAGCCGGTAGCCAGCGAACGGCGAGCGGGGTTTTCGCGAGCCTTCGCCCGGGGTGGCTCCGGCCCGACAGCTTTGAAGAGCCGAACCCTTAACGACGAAACGAAAGAAGACCCTGATTGTCAGGGCCTTCTTTCGTGTTTGCTGCGTATTTTCTCAGAGAGTCGATTTCGACTCGGCGACCGCCGCGGCGTCAACCTTGCGGATGAGGCCCTGAAGTACGGTGCCGGGGCCCAGTTCAGTGAACTCCCCGAAGCCGTCGGCGAGCATGTTCTTGACGATATAGGTCCAACGCACGGGGGCCGTCAGCTGGGCGATGAGGTTGGACTTGATCTGTGCAGGGTCGGTGTAAGGCTTGGCGTCCACGTTCTGGTAGATCGGGCAGGCAGGCGTCTGGAACGGTGCTTCGGCGATCGCTTTCTCCAGTTCGAGCTTGGCCGGTTCCATGAGTGGCGAGTGGAAGGCACCGCCCACAGGCAGGCGCAGGGCGCGGCGGGCACCGGCAGCCTTGGCTTTCTCACAAGCTGCTTCTACGGCATCTACGGCCCCTGAAATGACGAGCTGCCCCGGGCAGTTGTAGTTTGCGGCAACGACTACGCCGTCGACCGAGGCGCAAATCTCCTCGACAACCTTGTCTTCGAGGCCGAGGATGGCGGCCATCGTGCCGGGCTGTGCTTCGCAGGCGGCCTGCATGGCCAGGGCTCGCTTCGACACCAGCTTCAGACCGTCTTCGAACGAGAGGGCACCGGCAACGACCAGGGCCGAGAACTCGCCCAGCGAGTGGCCGGCAACGGCGTCGGGTTTCACACCCAGCGCTTTGGCCATGATAACCGAGTGGAGGAAGACGGCGGGCTGCGTCACCCTGGTTTGTTTCAGCTCCTCGTCCGTTCCGGCAAACATGATGTCGGTAATGCGGAATCCGAGAATCTCGTTCGCCTTTTCGAAGAGCTCTTTTGCTGCCGGAACATTGTCGTAGAGGTCCTTGCCCATGCCTACGGCC
>CAJUIE010000066.1 GCA_910586375.1 uncultured Alistipes sp.
CCAACTCGGGTCAGATCAAGACCGGATCCATGTCGCGTTCGGATCGTATGGCCAAGTACAACCAGCTGCTCCGTATCGAGGAGGAGTTGGGCGACGAGGCGATCTACGGTTATAAAAAGGTGTATCGCAAGTAAACCATTCGCTTTTCTGAATATCCCGGCAGCCGTCAAGAGCTGCCGGGATATTTTTGTTTCAGGAGTTCTCAGGCATCCTGAAAATCAGAATACGGTATTCGGCGGTTGTAAATTTGCTTCGCAATGACGAAAAAAATGCGTATCTTACCAAAGTATTCCACCCGAAAAACTCTTACCGATGAAGAAAACGTTGCTTTTGCTGCTCCTGACCAGTGCCGTCTGTGCGGCGTCGGGGCAGGAGATCACTCCGGCCGATAAGGCTCGTGCTGCGGAGCTCGTGGCCCGCATGTCTCTCGATGAAAAACTGGCTTATATCGGCGGTTATGATGGCTTTTATATCCGTGCGATTCCGCGCCTGGGCATTCCGGCAATCCGGATGGCCGACGGTCCGCAGGGCGTGCGCAACGAGACGCTCAGTACGCTTTATCCCTGCGGTGTTGCGCTGGCTGCTACGTGGAATCGTGAACTGGCTTATGCTTATGGTCGTTCGTTGGGGCGCGATGCCCGGGCGCGGGGTGTACATATCATGCTGGGACCGGGCGTCAATATTTATCGTTCGCCTTTGTGTGGTCGTAATTTCGAGTACTATGGCGAGGACCCTTTCCTGGCCTCTGAGACCGCCGTCGGTTATATCCGGGGGATACAGGGAGAGGGTGTTATGGCTACGATCAAACACTTCTGCGGCAACAACCAGGAGTACGATCGCCACCACGTTTCGTCGGACATCGACGAGCGGACGCTGCACGAAATCTACCTCCCGACTTTCCGCAAAGCGGTCGAGCAGGCCCGGGTCGGGGCCGTCATGTCGAGTTATAACATGGTCAACTGCGTGCATACCACCGAGAATGGCTACCTGGTCAAAGGGGTGTTGCGCGGAATGTGGGGTTTCGACGGTATTTATATGTCCGACTGGGACGCTACCTATTCGGTCGTCGGACCTGTGAATAATGGCCTTGATCTTGAGATGCCGGGGGCGCGGTTCACCAACCCCGGGAATCTGCGTCGAGCACTGGCGGCAGGAACGGTCACCGAGGGTGCGATCGACGAGAAGTGCTGCCATATTTTGCAGACACTGAGTGCTTTCGGATTCCTTGATCGGGAACAGCAGGATGCTTCGATTCCCGAGCGGGACCCTGAGTCGGCGGCTGTGGCGCTCGACGTGGCGCGGCAGTCGGCGGTGCTCCTGAAGAACGATGGGTTGTTGCCGCTGGACCGCAAGGTCCGCAACGTGGTGGTGATGGGGCCCAATGCCGGCATCGTGCCTAAGGGCGGCGGCAGCGGTGAGGTGTCGCCCTTCGAGGCTGTATCGGTGGGCGAAGGGATGTCTCAGGCAGACAAGCGGATACGCACGAGGTTGCTTTATGCGCAGTTGCAGGGCGGAATTGCTGCATCAGGACTGTTTCATGCACCCACTGGCTTGCCAGGCCTGCGGGGTGAGTATTTCGCCAACCGCAATTTTGAGGGACAGCCGACACTTGTGCGCGTCGACGAGCAGATCGATTTTCTGTGGCAGGGCGTGCCTGTCGAAGGTCTTCCGGCCGACCATTTTTCGGTGCGCTGGACGGGCGTCTTTCGCTCGCCTGTGTCGCAGTGGGTCGAGTTTCGCGTGAGCGGTGACGACGGCTATCGTCTCTTTATCGACGACCAGGAGGTGCTGGAGCATTGGGGCGACCACAGCGAGACGAGCAAAAGTTATGCGATGCAGGTTGACGGGGGCCGCAGTTATGATGTGCGTCTGGAGTATTATGATAATACGAGTACGGCGCGCGTTGCGCTGGAGTTTGGGACCTATTCGCCCGAAACGTACGACAGGGCGATTGCTGAGGCTGATGCGGTCGTTTATTGTGCGGGGTTCACCAACGTTTCCGAGAGCGAGAACGGCGACCGGACTTTCGGCTTGCCGGGTAACCAGGCGGAGGAAATTGCTGCTGCAGCTGCCCTGAATCCCAATGTGATTCTGGTAGTCCATGCGGGTGGAGGTGTCGATTTTGCACCCGTGGTTGATAAGGTGCGGGCTATCCTGCATGTGTGGTATGCCGGGCAGGCGGGTGGCACGGCCGTGGCCGATATTCTCACGGGCCGGGTGAATCCGTCCGGGCATCTGCCCATCACCATTGAACGACGTGCTGAGGAGAACCCCACTTGGGAGAACTATCGTCCCAATGTCGAGCAGTTTCAGGGCAGCCCCGTTGCCCGTGTATGTTATAACGAGGGTGTCTTTGTTGGTTATCGCGGATATGACCGGGCAGGTATTGAGCCGATGTATCCCTTCGGGTTCGGTCTTTCTTATACGACGTTCGCCTTTTCCGATCTGCGTGTCGAGCCACGTGGGGAGGGTTACGCCGTGTCGTTCGATGTGACCAATACGGGGCGCCGGGCCGGTGCCGAGGTTGCGCAGGTTTATGTCGGTGATCCGCAGGCGAGCGTTCCGCGCCCCGAAAAAGAGCTGAAGGGTTATGAGAAGGTTTTCCTCCGGCCCGGAGAGACCCGGCGCGTGGAGGTGATGCTCGACCGGAATGCGTTCGCTTATTGGGACATGGACCGTCATGGATTTCGGGTCGAACCGGGCGACTTCGTTGTTTCGGTCGGCGCTTCGTCACGTGATCTGCCTCTCTCGTCAACGATATGTGTAGAGTAGGGCGGAGCCGGAGGCGGCAGGGTGAGGCGACCTGCAAGTCTACGTCGGGGGCTCGCTACATTCTGTCGCGGGTCCCGCTGGGGCTGACGCGCCGTAGGCGAGGGCAGGGAACCGCGGCAACGCTTCAGCGTTGCACTTTTCGGCGACGAGGAATGACAATTTCCGACCGCGGCCCTGGTCCTCTCTTTGTCATTCTGAGGCGCGGAGCGCCGAAGAATCTATTCGGTCCGAGAGGCAAACAAAAAAACACCCGGTTGAAAACCGGGTGTTTTGCATTGAAATTGAAAAAAAGGGTGGAAGAAGGGGCTCGAACCCTCGACCTTCGGAACCACAATCCGACGCTCTAACCGACTGAGCTACATCCACCATCTCTACGGCGCGATGCCGTATCGGGATGCAAATGTAATACGTTTTTTCGCTTTCGCCAAATAAAAGCGCCGAAAAATCGTCGGTCGCCGCCCGTGGGTGACAAAATGGCAGTCCGGGCTGTAGCTTTGTCACGTCGCGCCTGCCAAAAAGGGGTTGGCACACCGATTGATAGATAGGGAGTTGCCTGTGCACGTACAAGACATCTAAAAACCAAATAAACAGCAAAGATTATGAACGTAAAACCTTTATCGGACCGCGTGCTGATTCTGCCGAATCCCGCGGAGGAGAAGACGGCCGGCGGCCTGATCATTCCCGACACGGCTAAGGAGAAACCTCTGGCTGGCAAGGTCGTGGCTGTAGGCCCCGGCACTAACGAGGTAAAAATGGAGGTCAAGGCGGGCGATCAGGTGCTCTATGGCAAGTATGCCGGACAGGAGCTCCGCATCGACGGCGAGGATTACCTCATCATGAAGCAGAACGATATTTTGGCAATCATATAATTCCCAAACAGTTATGGCAAAAGAGATCAAATATAACGTCGAGGCGCGCGAATTGCTCAAGGAGGGTGTTGATGCGCTGTCCAACGCCGTGAAGGTAACGCTCGGTCCTAAGGGGCGCAACGTTATTATCGACAAAAAATTCGGGGCTCCGCAGGTGACTAAGGACGGTGTGTCCGTGGCTAAGGAGGTCGAGTTGGAGGACCCGTTCGCCAACATGGGCGCCCAGATGGTCAAGGAGGTGGCTTCGAAGACCAATGACGATGCTGGCGACGGTACCACGACAGCCACCGTGCTGGCTCAGTCGATCATCGGCGTGGGTTTGAAGAACGTCACGGCGGGTGCCAATCCTATGGACTTGAAGCGGGGTATCGACAAGGCTGTTGCCGAAGTTGTGGCTTCGCTGCGAAAGCAAAGCCAGGAGGTGGGCTCCGACTTCGCCAAGATCGAGCAGGTAGCCACTATTTCCGCCAATAACGACAGCAATATCGGCAAGCTCATCGCTGAAGCGATGGCCAAGGTCAATAAAGAGGGTGTCATCACTGTTGAAGAGGCCAAGGGCACCGAGACTCATGTCGAGGTAGTCGAGGGTATGCAGTTCGACCGCGGTTACATTTCGGCTTATTTCATCACCGACCCCGAGAAGATGGAGGCCCAGTTGGAGAAGCCCTATGTGCTCATTACGGACAAGAAGATTTCGACCATGAAGGAGCTTATGGGCGTTCTGGAGCCTGTGGCTCAGAGCGGCCGGGCACTTCTGATCATCGCCGAGGATGTCGATGGCGAAGCGCTGTCGGCTCTGGTTGTCAACCGCTTGCGCGGTACGCTGAAGATCGCCGCTTGCAAGGCTCCGGGTTTTGGAGATCGCCGCAAGGAGATGCTGGAGGATATTGCTGTGCTGACGGGGGCCACCGTTATTTCGGCCGATAAGGGTATGAAGATCGAAGATGCCACGCTCGCCATGCTCGGCACGGCCGAGAAGGTGACGCTCAACAAGGAGAACACCACCATCGTCGACGGTGCCGGCAAGAAGGAGGAGATCGCAGCCCGCGTGGCGCAGATCCGTGCTTCGATTGAGAAAGCTACGTCGGATTACGACAAGGAAAAGTTGCAGGAGCGTCTGGCCAAGCTGGCCGGCGGCGTAGCGGTGCTTTATGTCGGTGCCGCCACTGAGGTCGAGATGAAGGAGAAAAAAGATCGCGTTGACGATGCGCTGGCCGCTACGCGTGCTGCCGTCGAAGAGGGTATCGTTCCGGGTGGCGGTGTGGCTTATATCCGCGCTACGTCGGCTCTGGAGGGCCTCAAGGGCGAGAACGACGATCAGACGACCGGTATCCAGATTGTGAAGCGTGCTATCGAGGAGCCGCTGCGCCAGATCGTCGCCAATGCCGGCGGTGAGGGTTCGGTGGTCGTCAACAAGGTGCGTGAGGGCAAGGGTGCCTTCGGTTATAACGCCCGCGACGATAAGTACGAAGATATGCTCAAGGCCGGTATCATCGATCCGACGAAGGTGTCGCGCGTGGCTCTGGAGAACGCAGCCTCGATTGCTTCGATGTTCCTCACTACGGAGTGCGTGCTGGCCGAGAAGAAGTCCGAGCAGCCCGCCATGCCCCCGATGCCGGCAGGCGGTATGGGCGGCATGATGTAGTCGATCCATAGGCGGATATCTCCGCAACCTCCCCGAACGGGACGGATGAAGCGTATTTGATACGGCGCATCCGTTCCGTTCTTTTTGTATTTTATGGCCGGTTTTTGCTACCTTTGCGGCGAAATTGTGCAAATCATGAAAAAAGGTATTCTTTATGCCGTGCTGGCCTCGGTTCTGTGGGCGATTGTTAACCCGTTCATCAAGCAGGGACTGAGTTATGGCTTCACACCGATGAATTTTGCGGGACTGCGGTTCACGATCGTCGGCATTATCCTCTTCGCTTATACGTGGCATCGCGGCATGGGGCGCGAGTTTGTGCAGAATCGCCGGCTTTTCGGTAATCTGATTCTTATCAATATGTTCATGGGTTATACGGCCTTTTACTTTGGTGTCGACTTTGTTAGCGGGGCTATCGGATCGATCGTCATGGGCCTCACGCCGCTGATCAATGTGTTGCTGGCGCACCTCGTGGCCAGCAACGACCGGCTTAACCGTTATAAGGCGACCAGCCTGTTGGTCAGTCTTGCGGGATTGTTACTCATCGTCGGCACCGGGAGCGACGGTGCACCGCTCGATTGGCGCGGTATCGGAGGCATCGTGCTGTTGCTGGCCTCCATCCTGTTTCAGGGGTATTCGGCGATTTCGGTCGCGGAGGAGAAAGGCCGCGTTGACCCGATCTTCCTGAATGCCGTGCAGATGTTTTTCGGCGGTCTGTTGCTTTATGGTGTGGGCATTGCTGCGGAGGGATTTCGGCCTTTCTGGTCGATGCCGGCAGGGTTTTATGCCTGCCTCGGAGTGCTGGTTTTTATTTCGGTCTTCGCTTTCAGCTTCTGGTTCATGGCGCTGCGCAGTCCGGGTGCAAAGGTCAGCGACATCAACATGTGTCGGTTGATAAATCCCGTTTTGGGAGCCGTGCTGAGTTGGATCATGCTGCCCGGCGAGTACCCGCATTTCAGTACTGTAGCCGGTATGATCGTGATTGTCGGTTCGCTGATCATTTATTTTAAGGGTGAAGCGATCGTCCAGTGGTGGCGGCAGCGATGAAACAATGGGGCATCCCGACCGGGATGCCCCATTGTTATCGGGGAATAGCGTATGTTATTTTTCTTCGGTTTCGGGCTTTTCTGGTCTCCACTCGATGATGCCGTCGAGCGGATGTGCTACCAGCCACTTTTCGAACTGCGGCCAGGTGCGCACGCCGTCACGTAGCACAGCCATGTAGTAGGCTATGCCGGGGATTTTGCGCTCGGTGGGTGTCTCATACTTCAGGCGAAGAATAGCCGTGCGGGTCTCTTCGGTCTGGGCAGCTCTGATGCGGTCGGCCACCTCTTCGAACCAGCCGTCCCAGGGCGATCCGACTTGCATATGGATCATGTCAATCTGCCACAATTGCGCCTCGTCGTCTTCATACCAGGCGTGCCATTCCAGGCATCGGTCCGGGGCATCGAGCAAGTTGGCAAACTCGATGCGTCGGATGCGGGCATTTTCCGCCAGACGAGCTATGGCAGCGAAACTGTCGGCAAGCCTCAGTTCGGGCGAGTAGATGTGGAAGTCGATGTCGCGGTGGTTGACGAGCAGTTCCATGCGGAGCGAGCCGACAAGACGCGGTTCGGCGCCTACGGAGCGCCAGATTTCTTCTATCTGGAGTTCTTGGATGATCGTATGCGCGTGCTGCCGGTTGGCCGCCGCGATGTCGAGAATCTGTTGCATGACAGGCAGGGTTATTTTCCGAGCAGGATGCGGGCTTGGGCCACGGCGGCGTCGGTAACGGTCGATCCCGAGAGCATTTTGGCGATTTCGTTCACCCGTTCTTGTTCCGTCAGGCGGGCGATCGATGTGCGGCCTTCGTGCTTCGATACGACGAAGTGGGCTGAACCTTTCGACGCCACTTGTGGCAAGTGGGTGATGTCGACGACCTGCATGGTTGTGGCGAGCTGCTCGATGATTTCGCCCATAGCGTCTGCTATGCGGCCCGAAACACCGGTGTCGATCTCGTCGAAGATGATGGTTGGAAGCTGCATGCGGTTAGCCAGTAAGGCTTTGAGTGCCAGCATTACGCGTGACAGCTCACCACCCGAAGCGATGCGTTCGATAGGGCGGGGGGCGACGTCGCGATTAGCCGAGAAGAGGAAAGCGATACGGTCGCAGCCCGTACGCCCCGGTTCGACAGGTGCGAGTTCCACTTCGAAGTGGGTGTCGGGCATCCCCAGACGGGCGAGAACGCGGGCTATTTCACTCGTAAAGACGGTGGCCGCCTTTGCCCGGGCTTCGTGCAGCTGTGAGCCTAAGGCCAGCACCTGTTCCTGAACGCCGCGAAGTTCGTTTTCAGCCTCTGAGATTGTCTCGTCGCTGTGGTCGATAGCTGCCAGCTGTTCTGCGCAACGGTCGCGCAGGGCAATGAGTTCGGCTTCGTCGGTCACGCGGTGTTTTTGTTGCAGAGCCAGCAGCGAGTCCAGGCGGGCGGAGAGTTTGGCCAGGCGTGCCGGGTCGGCGTCGAGGCGTTCGCTCTCGGCTGCGGCTGAGCTGTCGATGTCTTTGAGTTCTTCGAGTACGGATCGGATGCGTGCGGCATACTCCCCGGCAGCGGGATAGTGGGTCTGGATATGCGATAAGGCCGTTTCGGTCGTCTTGAGTTGCGAGAGTACGCCCGTTTCGTCGGCGTCTAAGGCGTTGCACAGCCCCGTGAGGGCCTCGCCTATGTGGTCGGCATTCTCCAGTACCGCCAGCTCTTCTTCGAGCTCGGCTTGCTCGCCGGCCCGGAGCTTAGCCGCCGTTAGCTCCTCAGTCTGGAAGCGGAGCCACTCCTCGTTGCGGCGGCCCTCTTCTGCGGCTTCGCGCAGAGTCGCTACCTGTCGGTGCAGCTCGCTCATGCGCATGTAGCGGGCTATGTAGTGCTCCAGCAGTTCGTTGTTGCCCGCTATGGTGTCGAGGGCCGATGTGCGGAACTCTTCGGACGAAAGAATCAGGTTCTGGTGCTGGGAGTGTATATCCAGCAAGCGGCTGCCTAAGTCGCGTAGCGTGGCTACCTGCACGGGCAGGTCGTTGACAAAGGCGCGGCTTTTACCCGCCGGGGTGATGATGCGCGTCAGGGTAGTCTGGGGGGCGTAATCGAGGTCGTTCTCCTCGAAAAAAGGCTCCAGATCACGGCCCGAGAGATCGAAGGTTCCCTCGATTGAGCAGTTGCGCGACGTGTCGCGGATGGCCGATGTGTCGCACCGGGCCCCGAGCAGAAGACCGACGGCTCCCAGGAGAATCGACTTACCCGCACCCGTTTCACCCGTGATGATGTTCAGATGCGGGTCCAGCTCCATGCGGAGGGAATCGATGAGTGCGTAGTTTTCGACCGACAGACGGCACAACATGGCGGGATTATTTTAGGATGGATTCGATTTTGTCGATGATGCGGGCGGCGACGTTGGCCTTGCTCAGCAGAGGCAGCGTTTCGCTGCCCGCGCGATCGATAAGCGTCACCTTGTTGGTATCACCGCGAAAGCCGGCCCCGGCCTCGCGCAGGGAGTTAAGCACTATAAAGTCGAAGTTCTTTTTTGCGAGCTTGGATTCGGCATTGGCCTGCTCGTGATCGGTCTCCAGAGCAAAACCCACGAGGAGGCGCCCCTCCTTGTGGGCACCCAAACAGGCCGCGATGTCGCGTGTGCGGCGCAGGCGGACGAAAAGTTCGTCCTCCCCCTTCTTGATCTTCGTTTCCGCGACTTCGGCGGGTGTGTAGTCCGCTACGGCGGCACACATTATAGCTCCGTCCGCTTCGGCGAACGCTGCGATCGTGGCGTCGAACATCTCGTCGGCCGTGAGTACGTCGTGTCGTTCAACCCCGGCAGGTGTCGGCAGTGTTGTGCGGCCGCTGATGAGGATTACTTCGGCGCCTCGGCGGGCCAGTTCGCCCGCTATGGCATAGCCCATTTTGCCGGTGGAGTGGTTGGAGAGGAACCGCACGGGGTCGAGCGGTTCGATGGTGGCGCCTGCTATTACGACGAAGCGTTTACCGCTCAGTGTCTTT
>CAJUIE010000067.1 GCA_910586375.1 uncultured Alistipes sp.
ATGTAGTGCCCCGCACGATCGAGTCATCGACAAGCACCACACGTTTACCCCGCACAATCGACCGCACGGCCGAAAGTTTCATTCTTACGCCTTTTTCGCGCAGTGCCTGTGAGGGTTGAATGAAGGTACGGGCGATATACTTGTTCTTGATAAGACCCATTTCATAAGGCAGGCCGCTCGCCTCAGCGTAACCCATAGCAGCACTAAGGCTCGAATCGGGCACGCCAACCACAATGTCGGCCGCAGCCGGGGCCTCTCCGAAGAGCAGGCGCCCCGACTCCTTGCGGCAAGCATGGACGTTGCACCCCTCAATATCGCTGTCGGGCCGCGCGAAGTAGATATACTCCATCGAGCACATCTGCCGCCGCTTGTACTGCGAATAATGAGACGAGCGTAAACCGTGGGCATCGATGGTGACCACCTCGCCCGGCTCGACGTCACGCACAAACTCAGCACCCAGCACATCGAATGCGCAAGTCTCGCTCGAGACAACATAACCCTCCCCCAAACGCCCGATCGATAAGGGCCGCAGGCCGTATTTATCGCGGCAGGCATAAATACGGTTGGCCGTCATGATAAGAAAGGCAAAAGCTCCTTCGAGCATATTCAGAGCGTCGATGATGGCGTGGATGCGCGGCCGGTCGCGATACTTGGTCTCCTTCTTAATGAGGTGGGCCAGGATCTCGCTGTCCGACGACGACTGAAAGAGGCTGCCTTTGTTCTCCAAATAGTCGCGCAGCTGCGCCGAGTTGACGATGTTGCCATTATGGGCCAGAGCAAAGTCGCCCGTATTATGACGGAAGAGAAAAGGTTGCACGTTCTCGATACCGCTGCCGCCAGCGGTCGAATAACGCACATGGCCAATGGCCGTCTTACCGGTCAGAGTTGCCAGATTAGGCTCCTTGAATACCTCGGTCACCAACCCTTCGCCCTTGATGCGGCGGAGTTTGCCGCCCTCATCGACGCTGACGATGCCACACCCCTCCTGCCCGCGATGTTGCAAGGCATGAAGACCGTAATACGTGAGCGTCGGAGCATCCAGGACGCCATAGACACCGAACACGCCGCACTCCTCGTGCAACTCCCTGTCGATCATCGGATTCTCCATCCTCTACTTCGTGATTTTGCGCAAACGCTCCAGAATCTCCTCGTAGGCCTCCCGCACCCGGCCCAGGTCGCGGCGAAAACGATCTTTATCGAGCTTCTCATTGGTCGTGGCGTCCCACAGACGGCACGTGTCGGGCGACACCTCGTCGGCCAGCACGATCTGACCGTCCGACGTCTTGCCAAATTCGATTTTAAAGTCAATGAGGCGAATGTTCATCTGCGCAAACAGCCCTTTGAGTACGTCGTTGATCCTGGCCGTCATGGCGTAGATCTCGGCCAGCTCCTCATAGGTAACAGCTCCGAGCGCCACAGCGTGGTGGTCGTTGATCAAAGGATCGCCCAGCTCATCCTTCTTATAACAGATGTCGAAGATGACGTTCGAAGGCTCAGTGCCCTCCTCGATACCCAGACGCTGGGCCATCGATCCGGCGATGACGTTGCGCACGATCACCTCCAGCGGGATAATCGAAACCTTGCGGCAGAGCTGGTCGCGCTCATTGAGTGTCTCCACGTAGTGGGTCTTCACGCCAGCCTTGTGCAGCACCTTGAAAATCAAGGTCGAAATGGCGTTGTTCAGCACGCCCTTATTCTCGATGGTGGCCTTCTTCACGTTGTTGAACGCCGTGGCCGCGTCCTTGTAATGGATGATGATCTTGTCGGGATCGTCGGTCAGAAATACCTGTTTTGCCTTGCCCTCATAGAGCATTTCGAGCTGTTTCATGGTCTTTTTTATTTAGTTCGGTTTCGTTTTTTCTTATTCGGGCCCGACTCGCTGTCTGCCTTCAGGCAGACTTTTCGCGATAAAACTCCGGCGCAGCCGGGCGGGCCTTCGCCTCCCGCCGCGGAGGCCCGCACTCTGTGCGTCCTCTCCGCAGTCTTCGGCCCGCGTTTCACCTTTCACCTTTCCGGAAATACGCCACCGCATTTCCGAAGAGGTCTTGCCGCTTGTTACCATCGATGTTCTTGTAGAGGTTCTCCTCCCAACGCTCCGTGTGGCCCATCTTGCCCAGAATGCGTCCGTCAGGCGAAAGGATGCCTTCGATGGCGTACGACGAGCCGTTGGGATTCCACGGCGCCTCCGAGGTCGCCTCGCCGTCGGGCCCCGCATACTGAAAAGCCACCTGCCCCGCCTCGAAAAGCCGGCGGGCCAGTTCTTCGCTCACCACGAATTTGCCTTCGCCGTGGCTCACGGCGATGCTGTGCAGCTCGCCCGGCTCGAAGCCGGCCAGCCAGGGCGACGCGACGGAAGCCACACGCGTGGTCACCACCTGCGAGATATGACGGTTGATATCGTTGCGGAAAAGCGTGGGCGACTCCTCGGTCACCATGCCCAGACGACCGTAGGGCAGCAGGCCCGACTTGACCAGCGCCTGAAAACCGTTGCAAATGCCCAGAACCAGACCGCCACGGTCGAGCAGGGCGTGGATCGCGCTCCTTATCTTGTCGTTGTTCAGGACGTTCACAATGAATTTGGCGCTTCCGTCGGGTTCGTCGCCCGCAGAGAAACCGCCGCTCAGCACGAAGATATGGCAGCGGTCGATATGCGCCCGCATCTCGTCGATCGAGCGCAGAATGTCATCGCCCCCGAGGTTGCACAACACGCTCATCTCCACCTCGGCGCCCGCCCGGCGGAACGCCTTGGCCGTATCGTAGTCGCAGTTGGTGCCCGGGAAAACCGGCAGATAGGCCACCGGATGCTCCACCACCGGGCCCGGATAGGCGACGACGCCCGTACAGGGTTCGGCCGTCATGACCTCGGCCCGGTTGTCGCCCTTATCGGGGTAGACCGTTGCGAAACGCTCCGTATTGGCCCGGTAGAGTTCATCGAGCGGTATCCGCACGCCATTCACCGTCAGCGCCTTGTCCTCCACGGTCTCGCCCAGGAACTCGGCCGCCGGGAATTCCAGCGCCTCCGTGGCCTCGACGACAATCGAGCCATAGGCATATTCGTAGAGCTTCATTTCGTCCATCGTTATCGCAGCGCCCACTTCGTTGCCGAACGCCATCTTGGCCAACGCCTCGCCCACGCCGCCGAAACCCACCGACCAGCCCGCGACAATCCGCCCTGTCTCAATCTGCTCGCTGACAAATGTGAAGTTGCGCCTGAGCTGCTCCGTATCGGGCATACCCATAGCACGCGGAGTATGACGGACGATATAAATCTTGTGCCCCTGTGCCTTGAACTCGGGCGAAATGACCCGCCGGGCGTCGACCGTCGTAATGCCAAAGGCCATCAACATGGGCGGAACATTTATATCCCGAAACGTCCCCGACATCGAATCCTTGCCCCCGATCGAAGGGAGCCCCAGCTCAACCTGCATCCGCAGCGCCCCAAGCAAAGCCGCCAGCGGCTTGCCCCACGAACGGGCGTCGCGCGTCATGCGCTCGAAATACTCCTGATAGGAATAACGCATCCGCTCGTAGCGCCCCCCCGCAGCTACTACCTTCGTCGCGGCCTCAATCACGGCATATGCCGCCCCATGATAAGGACTCCACGAAGCGACGAACGGATTGTAACCGTGGGCCATGATGCTCGCCGTGTCGGTATAACCGTCGACGGGCAGTTTCTGCACCGACACCTGCGTCTCGGTTCGCTGCGTCCGACCGCCGTAGGGCAACAGCACCGTCGAGCGGCCAATGGTCGAGTCGAACATCTCAACAAGGCCCCGTTGCGAAAGCACGTTGTCGTCTTTCAGATTGTTGACGAAGCGCTCCGCCAGGTCGGCGCCAGCCACCGTACGCGCAAAGGGTCCCCGCTCCTCCACGGCACCGATCCGCGCCTCGGCGAAGTGACGAGCACCCGCCGAGTCAATAAATTCACGGCTCAGGTCAACCACCTTGCGGTCGCCATAAAACATTCGCATACGGCCCGTCGCGGTGACGTCGGCCACCTCGACCGCCTCGATGTTCTCCTCGCGACAGTAACGCATGAACTCCCCGACATCCCCGGGCTCGACCACTACGGCCATGCGCTCCTGCGACTCGCTGATGGCCAGTTCGGTGGCGTTCAGTCCACTGTATTTGGTCTTCACGCGGTCAAGGTAGATGTCCAGCCCGTCGGCCAATTCGCCAATGGCCACGCTCACGCCGCCCGCACCAAAATCGTTCGACTTCTTGATCAGGCGCGTCACCTCCCGACGACGGAACAGCCGCTCCAGCTTGCGTTCTTCGGGTGCATTGCCCTTCTGCACCTCGCTGCCGCAAGTTTCGAGCGAATGCGCATCATGCTCTTTCGACGAACCCGTCGCACCACCTATGCCATCACGGCCTGTACGGCCGCCCAACATAATGATCTTGTCGCCCGGAGCAGGCTTTTCGCGCCGTACATGGTCGGCTTTGACCGCTCCGACAACCGCACCGACCTCCAGACGTTTGGCGACATAGGCGTCGTGGTAAATCTCACGCACGTGGGTCGTGGCCAGACCGATCTGGTTGCCATAGCTCGAATAACCGGCCGCAGCTTTCTTCGAAATAACGTTCTGGGGCAGCTTACCGGGCAACGTCTGGCTTACCGGGCAGTAGATGTCGCCCGCACCCGTTACGCGCATGGCCTGATAAACATAACTACGACCCGACAGCGGATCGCGGATAGCGCCGCCCAGACAGGTCGAAGCACCGCCGAAAGGCTCGATCTCCGTGGGATGGTTGTGGGTCTCGTTCTTGAACTGCAAGAGCCACTGCTCGGTGCAACCGTCGACATCGACGTCGACGAAGACCGAACAAGCGTTGTTCTCGTCGCTGACCTCCAGGTCGTCGAGCAGGCCGCGCTGCCGCAGACAACGGGCACCGATCGTCGCCATATCCATCAGGCAGAGGCTTTTATGCTCGCGGCCCAGCTCGCGGCGAATGCGAAGATACAAGGCCAGCGAATCTTCCAGCTCCTCTTTGAGGAACGATTCCTCGACCGTGATGCCCGTGAGCTCGGTGGTGAAGGTCGTGTGACGGCAGTGGTCGCTCCAATAGGTGTCCAAGATGCGCAGCTCCGTCTCGTAGGGATCGCGCCCCTCCCCGCGGAAGTAGCGCACCACTTCGCGCAGGTCGTCGGCATTCATGGCCAGTCCCCACGCCTTGCAGCAGTCTTGCAAGCCGACATCCGTCAGGTCACGAAAACCCTCCAGCATCCCCACGGGTTTCACTTCGGCCTGCTCCTGTTCACTCAGCACGTCAAGGTTCTTTTCGCGTGCCTCGACGGCATTAATATAGTAGCGTTTAATACGGGCCAGCTCTTCATCGCCCACCGAACCGTCGAAGACAAGCAGCTTTGACGAGCGGATACGCACGTCGGCCTCGGGGTCAATCAGACGCACGCAGTCGATGGCCGATGCGGCCCGCTGGTCGAACTGCCCCGGCAGGAACTCCACGGCCAGATAGCGGCACCCTGTCAGGTCACACGTGTCGGTCACCGTGTCGGTCACCCGCTCGCCGAAAACCGCATAACGGCTCTTCTCCACGAGCTCCTCGCTGAATCCGAAAAGGTCGTAGACATTCAGCAGACGCAGGCTCTGCAACTCCAACCCCAGATTGGCGTTCAACTCGCGCCTGAGACTCTCGGCCTCCACCCGGAACCAGGGCTTCTTCTCGACGTAAATACGATAGTTTTTCATTATTTCGGTCTCTTCTGTTTTCACTTTCGAATCATACTATTCGCGGGCCGGAACCGGTAAGGCGAGACATAGCGTGCAAACCTTTCCCTTTTTGTCGTCCTGAGGAGCGAAGCGACGAAGTATCTATTGTTGAGCCGGAACACCTCAAAAAATGTCATTTTTGCGTCAAAGTCCGACCTTTAGGTCGGGCGAGCCGGAGCCACCCCCGGCGTAGGCTCGCGCTCGGCGCTCCCCCACGCTGGCTTCGTCTCTCCCTTTCATCTTTCAACCTTTCGCTTTAAGAAAACCTCCCGGCCCAGCGGGCGGCAAACTCCGCTGCCGTGCTCCCCACAAACGTTATATGGCCCATCTTGCGCCGGGGGCGGCTTTCGCGCTTGCCGTAAAGATGAACATAGACCCCCTCGTGCCCTTCAGCCTCTATCACCCGAGCTGCTTCAAGGTCTCGGCCCAGAATATTTTTCATCACTGTGGGCGCCACGATCTGCGGCTCCTCCAACGGTTCTCCCACCAGAAAACGCACAAGCTCGCGGTATTGGTTGGTCGTGCAACCCTCAATGGTCCAGTGACCCGAGTTGTGGGGCCGCGGCGCCATCTCGTTGAAATAGAAACTATCGCCCTTCACGAAGAGCTCCACAGCCAGAATACCCACATAGCCGCACCCACGCATGAAATCCTCTCCCGCCTGACGCATCCGCGCCTCCAAATCTGGCGAGAGCCCTTCGGCCGACACGAAGCAGAGGTCCAGAATGCCGTCACGATGCACGTTGCGGCCCACAGGAAAGGTCACGATCCGCACACCGTCCGAAACCATCACAAGGCTTACCTCGTAGTCGAAATCAACGAACCGCTCCAGAATGCAGGGCACCGTCAGCAGCGACAGAGCATTCGCAACGTCGACCTCGGAACGCAGCACTGCCTGTCCGTGACCATCATAACCTAAAGTTCTCGTTTTCAAAACGCAAGGATAACCCACCTCAACCAACGCTTCATGTAATCCCCGCTCATCATCAACCGCCCGATAATCGGGCGTCGCAAATCCGTGAGCCCGGGCATTATCCTTCTCGCGCAGGCGATCCTGAGAATCATACAACGGACTGTATCCCTGAGGAATATTATATTTCTCAACAAGCGGAACCAGCACCTCGCCGGGAACGTTCTCGAACTCGTAAGTAACGGCGTCGCACTGCCGGCACAGCTGCTCCAGAGCCACAGCATCGTCATAGGCCGCGACAATACACCTGTCGCACACGGCAAAGGCCGGAGCATCGGGCGCCGGATCGAGCGTAATGGTATGCACCCCGAGTTTTTGCGCCTCCTCCGCGATCATCAACCCCAGCTGGCCTCCTCCTATGATACCGATGGTCTTCATCCTAAAGTTCGGCTTTCAGTACGTCGGACGTCTGCTTCGCACGGAACGCTTCGAGCTTATCGGCCAGCACCCGGTCCTGCAGGGCAAGGATCGAAACAGCGAGCAGCGCGGCGTTCTTCGCTCCGTTGATGGCCGTCGTGGCCACAGGCACCCCGGCCGGCATCTGCACGATCGAGAGCAACGAGTCGAGCCCGTTCAAGGTCCGCGACTTGACCGGAACCCCCACTACCGGCAGCGTCGTCATCGAGGCCACCATGCCCGGCAGATGGGCCGCACCGCCTGCACCGGCGATGATGACTCCCAGACCGCGGCTACGGGCCGTCCTGGCGTATTCGCACAACAGGTCGGGCGTACGGTGTGCGCTCACGACCCGTTTTTCGAACTCCACGCCGAACTCCTCGAGCGTACGCACGGCCTCAGACATCACCTCGTAATCGCTCGTCGAGCCCATGATTACTCCTACCTTCATCTTCTCCCAGATTTCTTTGATCTCCTATAAAGCAAAACCGCCGCGACATGTTTATGTCGTGGCGGTCCGTATCTATCCGATGATTCCATAGACGAGCGCTCGCTGCCCCCGGAAACGCACACCGGCGCCCTGCTGTCGATGCGGTGCCGCACATCCGGCCCCGCGGCTTTGCTGCCGTTTGCGGCGGCAATGTGCAATATGGTTCCAGGCACTCATCGTCATCATAACCAACCAACCCGTCATTTCGAAATGACTTGACAAAAATAGTACATCCAGACCTACTTTCAAAATTCCCGGGCGGATTCTATCGACATTTTATCGACAATTCGACACAGGCCGGAGCGTCTATATCGTGTAATAGTCCGGCCCCGCGGGCCGTGCGAGCCGCAGCCCCGCCCTGCGGAGGCTCACGCAAATACCCGAGGACGCAAAAGCAGGAATAGCCGGACGAGGTGCTATCTCCCCTCAAAACCCGGCTGTGCCGGGCCCCGCTGGCTGCGGCCCGAATAACAGAGAGAAGAAGCCCTTACTTCGCCCGCGCCTCGCAATAGGCGCAGCGGCAGACCCCGTCGGGCGTGCGGCGGAAAAGCTGGTCGACATCCTCCGAAGCTGAAATACACCGGCTGTTGGAGCACTCGTGCCCGCCGACGATATACGGTCCTCTGAACACGGGCGTACGCTCGAAAGGCCGATTCTCGCCCGCCCACCTCAACAGCATAAGGATCAAAGCCATACGCACGAACTTGCCGTTCTCGACCTGACGGAAGTAAGCGGCGCGCGGATCGTTGTCGACGGTCCGCGCGATCTCGTTGACGCGCGGCAGCGGATGGAGGATGATCATATCCGGACGAGCCGTCTTCAACTTGTCGGGATCGAGCACGAAGCTGTCTTTCACGCGGTCGAACTCCTCCTCGTCGAGGAACCGTTCCTTCTGGACGCGGGTCATGTAAAGGATGTCCAACTCGGGCATCGCCTCCTCCAAAGTGCGCACATCGCGGAACTCCAACCCCGAATTGGCGCTCAGTTCATGTAACATATAATCGGGCAGGCGCAGCTCCTCGGGCGAAATAAGAACGACCCGAACCCCTTTGTAGCGCGACAGCGCCTTGATGAGCGAGTGGACCGTGCGACCGAACTTCAGGTCACCGCAAAAACCGATGGTCAGGTGATCGAAACGCCCTTTTTCGCGTTTAATGGTCAGCAGGTCAGTAAGTGTCTGCGTGGGGTGGGCATGGCTGCCGTCGCCAGCGTTGATGACCGGGATGCCGGCATACTGCGACGCCACAAGCGGGGCCCCCTCCTTGAAGTGACGCATGGCGATGATGTCGGCGAAGCAGCGGATGACGCGCACCGTGTCGGCCACGGTCTCGCCCTTAGAGACCGACGACGATGCGGCATCGGAAAAACCGATCACCTCTCCGCCCAGCTCCAGCATGGCCGCCGTGAAACTCAGACGAGTGCGCGTAGAGGGTTCGTAAAAGAGCGTGGCGAGCTTCTTGCCCCGGCACGCGGTGCTGTACTTGGCCCGGTCGGCAATGATCTCTTCGGCCAGGGCAATAATCTGCCCGGTCTCCTCGACCGTCAGGTCGGTGGGGTCTATCAAATGGCGCATAAATCGAACGATTTTCAATCCGGTTATTTCATCCAGCCCTCATCGGCGGGGTTGTCGCGGAAAGCGAGCAGGCGCGCCTGGTCCTCGGAACGGATGTAACCCTCGGCAGCGGCAACTTCGACC
>CAJUIE010000068.1 GCA_910586375.1 uncultured Alistipes sp.
CGGCCGGCACCACGCGCGACCGCCACTACGGCAAGACCGACTGGAACGGCAAGGAGTTCTCGGTGATCGACACGGGCGGTTACACAGTCAATTCGGAGGACATCTTCGAGGATGAAATCCGCCGCCAGGTGATGCTGGCTATCGACGAGGCCGATGTCATTCTCTTTCTGGTCGAGGTGTCGACCGGAATCACCGACCTCGATGCCCTGATGGCCGACATTCTGCGACGAAGCAGCAAAAAGGTGCTGTTGGTCTGCAACAAGGTCGATAACAACGATCAGATCTACTCGTCACACGAGTTCTACGCCCTGGGATTGGGCGATCCATTCTGCATCAGTTCCATGTCCGGCAGCGGCACCGGCGACCTGATGGATGCCATTCTCGAAGCGCTGCCGGCCGATCCCACTTCGGACGAAGAAGAGGAGCTGCCCCGCATAACGATCGTAGGACGTCCCAACGTGGGTAAATCCTCAATGACCAACGCCCTGCTGGGCGAGGAGCGCAACATCGTGACCTCCATTGCCGGCACCACGCGCGACTCGATCCACACGCGCTACAACAAGTTCGGCATGGATTTCTACCTGGTCGACACAGCCGGCATGCGCAAGAAAGGCAAAACGATGGAGGACCTCGAATTCTACTCCGTCATGCGGTCGATCCGCGCCATCGAGAACTCCGACGTCTGCATCTTGATGCTCGACGCCCAGCAAGGACTCGAATCGCAGGACCTGAACATTCACAACCTGATCGTCCGCAACCGAAAAGGGTGCGTGATCGTGGTCAACAAATGGGACCTGATCGAAAAAGAGAGCAACACGATGAAGGAATGGACCGAGTTTCTGAAAAAGAAACTGGCCCCGTTCAACGATATTCCCATCATCTTCACGTCGGTAATCAACAAACAACGCATTCTCGACGTACTGCAAACGGCCATTCGTGTCTACGAATCGCGCAAACGCCGTATATCAACCTCGGAACTCAACGACGTAATGCTGCCCCTGATCGAAAACTACCCGCCCCCGGCAACAAAAGGCAAGTATATAAAAATCAAGTACATAACCCAGCTGCCGACGCCGACGCCCCAATTCGCATTCTTTGTCAATCTGCCGCAGTACATCAAGGAGCCTTACCGACGCTTCCTCGAAAACAACATGCGCGAACGCTGGGATTTCTCAGGCGTGCCGATACAGATCTATTTCCGGCAAAAATAAGTTTTACCGACCCGGCCCCTTTCGGGTTTTCGTAAAGAGCCTCACTGCAAAGCAGACCGTCAGGGAGGTAGACGCCATGTGCCCTACCCCGCTTCGGGTTACCGCAACAGCGGTTCCGGCGGCCTGTACCATGTGGGCTCGCTCGGTTGCGCCTGGAGCAGTTCGCCTTACTCGGCGTCGAGCGTGTACGGGTCGTACTTGCACTTCGACAGTTCCAACGTGAACCCCGAGACCACCAACTACCGTGCGTACGCTTTCCCCGTGCGCTGCGCCCGACAACAAGTCGGGGGTTTCGATAAGAGGCTGCAAAGCCCTTAACCTTATTTCGCTAATCCGGTCATTGCATCCCCGGGACTATACGGGGAGTGGGGCGACGGAAGACGACACAACACATTCCGGCCCCTCGGGCCGGTCGGGCCGCAGCCTCTGCCCCGCGGAGGCCCGCCATGCGTGCCCCGCAGGCTCCGACCCGAAAACATATTGATCGAGCCGACAGCCAGCGGAGGCGCAAATGCCCGGGGACGAAATAGAGAGAACCGGATAAGGGCTGCACAGCCTATTATTGAAACCCCCGACTTGTTGTCGGGCGGGCCTCCGCATCCGGGGGCTGCGGCTCGAACAGTCTTTCGACTGTCATTCTTTGGCGCTTTTTTCCGCAAAAAGCGCCGCAAAAACGCTCCGCCCCATGTCTCCGTCTACGGTCGGGGACCTAACGCTGGCTCCGGGCGACTATTCGCGGGTTTGCTAGCAAACCGTCCCCTCCGCTCGCGCTTTTACTCCCCCGACCGCTTAACGTCTCCGACATGAAGCCGGAAAAATTCTTGCTTCGCTGTCTTTCTGTGCCGAAGACGCTCGGACGACAATTTGCAGCAACATTCCGGCTCTCAAAGAGCCGGGCGGGCCGGAGCTTTCGCCCCGCGGAGGCCCGCGCTTCGCGCGTTCGCTCCGCAAGCTCCACCCCACCGACAAGACAAAAATTTAATCCTCAGAATGACAGCAACGCAACGCTCTGCGTTGTTTCGGCGGCGGCCTCACGCCTGCGGCGTGCCCCCCCCCTGCCGCCGCCGAAAAATCAATCCGACTCAAAAGACCGGACATGTGACACTATTATAGATTCTTCGCTTACGCTCAGAAGGACAGAGAGGAACACAAAAAGGACTCTTCGGCGGCGAAGGCGAAAAAATATCTTAAATAAAAAAAAGCCCCGCTTAAGCGGGGCTTTTTTAGGAAAGGGGCCTATTCATGGGTCTGGGAAGCGACATCCTGCGGTTTGTTGTTACGACGACGATTGCGCCCACCCCGATGGCGACGTTTGCGGTCCCGGGACCCCCTGTTACCCTCACCGCGCCCCGAAGCATGATCATTGTCGGCAACAGAAACAACAACGGCATCTCCCGGAACAGCTGCAGAAGCATTCTCAGGCGTCCGCACTCCGCGATGGCGACCGCTCCCACCCCGGTTGCGGCCTCCCCGGCCACCGCCCGAGCCCGAGCCCGAACGACCACCACGTCCCCGGCCACCACGGTTCTCAGCAGGCGCGTATTTGGGACCTTCACCGACAAATTCGGGAAGATCGGCCTTGCGGATTTCGCGCTCGATGAACTTTTCAATCTGGTGGAACTTGCCCTGCTCGTCCTCGCTGACAAAGGTAATGGCGCAGCCGGTCGCCGCAGCACGAGCCGTGCGACCGATGCGATGGATGTAGTCCTCGGGATCATGGGGCACATCATAATTGATGACAAGGCCGATGTCCTCGATGTCGATGCCGCGAGCCACGATGTCGGTGGCGACCAGGATATTGATCTTGTTGTTTTTGAAAGCGAGCATCACCTCCTCACGCTGGGCCTGCTCCAGGTCGGAGTGCATGGCGGCAACGTTGAGTTTCATGCGCTTGAGCGTGTGGGCCAGCTCCTTGACCTTGAGCTTCGACGACGAGAAGATGATGGTCTTCGAATCGGTCGGCTCGGCGAAAAGATCACGGATGATGCCCAGCTTCTGACTTTCATAACAGATGTAAGCCGACTGGTCGATGGCCTCGTTGGGCTTGGAAATGGCAATATTGACCTCGGCGGGATTGCGCAGAATGGTTTTGGCAAGCTCGCGGATTTTCGGAGGCAACGTAGCTGAAAACATGATCGTCTGTCGCTCCTTAGGCATATAAGAGACGATCTTCATGATGTCGTCACTGAAACCCATGTCGAGCATACGGTCGGCCTCGTCGAGAATCACGCACTCAACGTGCGAGAGGTCGATACCGCTGTTCTGGATATGCGAAATCATGCGGCCCGGGGTGGCAATCACCACATCGGAACCCAGCAGCATGCCGCGCTTCTGCACGTCCCAGCCCTTGCCGTCGCCGCCCCCATAAACAACGGTCGTGGAGACTGGCAGATAATAAGAAAAACCCTGAAACTGCTGGTCGATCTGCTGGGCCAGTTCGCGCGTAGGAACGATGATAACCGACTTGATGACGTTATCAGGATTACCCTCGACCAAAAGCCGGTTAAGCAAAGGTAACGTATAAGCAGCAGTTTTGCCCGTCCCGGTCTGAGCACAGCCGATGATGTCGCGCCCCTCCAGAATCACCGGAATGGTGTGCTCCTGAACGGGTGTCATCTCGCTGAAATTCATATCGTAGAGACCGTCGAGGATTTCATCCTCCAGGTCGAGTTCATCGAATCGCATAACTGAATATTTAATTTTCTGATTTTATTTCTTCTCCAAACAACGTGGCCGACGTGCACCCTGTAATGCGCACACGGACATAATCGCCAACCCGGTGCGAGCTGCGGTCGAAGACAACAACTTTGTTCTGCGACGTGCGGCCTGACAACTGTTCCGGATTGCGTTTCGACACCCCCTCAACCAGTACTTCAAACTCCTTGCCCACATCGCGACGATAACTCTCCAAGCCCAGCTCGTTCTGCAAGGCGATGATCTCCTGCAAACGCCGCGACTTCACCTCATCGGGCACATCGTCGGGCAGGTGCTTCGACGCAAAAGTACCGGGCCGCTCCGAATATTTGAACATGAAGGCGAAATCATAACCCACCTCTCGCATAAGCGAAAGGGTCTGGGCGTGCTCCTCCCCGGTCTCGCCCGAGAAACCGGCAATAAGGTCGGTGGTGATGCCGCAGTCGGGCATATAACGGCGGATGGCGGCGATGCGGTCGAGGTACCATGCGCGCGTATACTTGCGATTCATCCGCTCCAGCATCGACGTGGCGCCTGACTGGGCCGGCAGGTGGATCGACCGGCAGATGTTGGGCATCGAAGCCATGACTTCCAGCAAACGGTCGCTCATATCCTTAGGATGCGACGTGGCGAACCGGATGCGCAGCAAAGGCGACACCAGCGCCGTGCGCCGCAGCAGCTCGGGAAAATCGACCTCGCCGACACGATAAGAGTTGACGTTCTGCCCCAACAGCGTCACCTCGCGATAACCATTATCAAAGAGTGAACGCACCTCGGAGAGGATCGTTTCGGGATCACGGCTCCGCTCGCGGCCCCGGGTATAGGGTACCACGCAATAAGAGCAGAAGTTGTTACAACCCCGCATAATCGAGACAAAGGCACTGACACCATTCTTGTCGAGCCGCACGGGGGCGATTTCGGCGTAAGTCTCCTCCGTGGAAAGCAACACGTTGATGCCCCGGCCGCCCGCCTCGGCTTCGCGAACAAGTCGCGGAAGGTCTCGATAAGCATCGGGCCCGGCAACGACATCGACCCCTGCGGGCCCCTCGACGAGTTTCTCCCGAAGACGCCCGGCCATACAACCAATGATGCCGACAACGAGTGCAGGTCTGTTTTTCCGCAGCCGCTTCATCTCGGCCAGACGACCCCAGATACGCTGCTCGGCGTTGTCGCGAATCGAACAGGTGTTGATGAGGATCACATCGGCCTCCTCCTCCTGGTCGGTATAAACATAACCCTCCTGCTGCATGATCGAGACGACGATCTCCGAATCACCGACGTTCATCTGGCACCCATAAGTCTCAATGAAGAGTCTGCGACCGGCGCCTGTGAGAGGACGCAAAGTATTTAATTTACAATTCACAATTTTCGATTAAAAATTTTTCGGGCTGGCGGACCGCAGAGGCTCTCATCAGATTCTTCACTTCATTCGGAATGACACTTGACCTTTCAGGTCTGCGGGCCGCAGCCTCCCCCGACGGAGGCCCGCACAAGTGCGTCCCGTCCGTAGGCTCTGGCCCGAATATCCTTCGTCGAAGCTTCGACCTCCTCAGCAGCGAGCTACTCGGCCTGAATGTCGCTCTTCTCGGGAAGCGGTTTGAACCCCTCGCCGAAGGTCTCGTAAGCATCGGTGACGACGACGAAGGCCCGCGGGTCAATCTCCTTGATCTTGTGCTGTACCTGGCGGACCTCCTTACGGCTGACGACCAGAAAGATCATGTCCCGTTCGGCATCGGTATACATGCCTTTCGACTTGATATAAGTAGCACTGCGGTCAAGGTCACCGATGATGAACTGCTTGAGCTGGTCGTGGTGGTCGCTGATGATGAACAGCAGCTTGTCGTAAGACGCTCCGTCGAGCATATAAGCCACCACGCGCGAAGATATGTAAATCGACAGCAGCGAATAAAGTGTCAACGTCCATCCGCTGGACGACGCACCGTCTGTTCCCAGACCGAAACCGATGACCACCAAACCAGACAAGACAACGAAACCATCGGCCAGGAAGATGCCCGTCGAAAACTTGATCCCTGCAAACTTCTGCAACAACATGGCCACGATGTCGGTGCCGCCCGTCGTAGCCTGCTGCCGCACGACGAGCCCCTGACCCACACCGATCATAACGGCCCCGATAAGGCAGGTAAGGAGCAGCTCGTTCGAAAGATCGAGGTGGCCCCCCAGCAGCTGCGCAGGATCGAGCGCCTCGACCGCCGCCTCGTCGGGATAAACCAGTCGCGTGAGCACGTTCATGAAACCCGGCGTATAAAGCGCTGCGAGGATGGTTCTCATACCAAACTGTCCTCCGAAGATCAGCAGGGCCGAAATCATGAGCGGCACATCGAACATATAACCGAACGTGCCGACCTGAACAGAGGGGAAGATGTTGTGCAACACGATGCCCATGCCATAAACACCGCCCGGCACGAATTTATAAGGATTGATGAAAAGAACGAATGCCGCTCCCATGAGCGAGCACCCGAAAAAAATAAGAAACCACGAGCGCCACCACGCCCACGAGCCCATCGGTTCGAGCAATGCTCTCGTATTCATACAATTATCCGATTTATTCGACGAAGCAGGCAGAGGCCGGACGCAGGAACGCAAAAGAGGCGGCGCCCGGAATACCGATCAAAATTGTGCAACGCTCCGTCGAGGGTTATTCGTGCACAAAGGTAAAATAATTCTTCGAAATAGCCGGCTTGCGGACGGGATTTTTCAGCCCGGGCAGCCGAATATCGATTTTTTTGTTATATTTGCCCAAACAAACATTCTGAATCGGCCATGATCCTGACCATCTATACCGCAACTACCATGATCGTCATTGCCTATCTGCTGGGCTCGATACCGAGCGCCGTATGGATCGGCAAAAAATACTACGGCATCGACATCCGCGAACACGGATCGAAAAACGCCGGAACGACCAACATGCTGCGCGTATTAGGTAAACGAGCCGCCCTGCCGGTCTTCGCGCTGGACTTTCTGAAGGGTTTCGTGGCTGTCACGCTGATCGAACTGATGCAGTACGACGACCTGATCGGCCAAAACGACATCATCAACCTGAAGATCGGCGCTGTGGCCGCCGCCGTGCTGGGCCATATCTTCCCCATTTTCGCCGGATTTCGCGGCGGCAAGGGGGTCGCAACGCTTGTGGGAGCCGTGACAGGTATCTATCCCCCGGCGGCTCTGCTCTGCTTCGGCGTATGGATCGTGGTGCTGATGTTCTCCCATTACGTCTCGCTCGCCTCGATGATCGCCGGATGCTGCTTTCCGATCTTCACGATCATCTCGCCCAAAGTCAATGGCTCGACGGCCTATGTGACCTTCTCGTTCGTGATCGCCGTGCTGCTGATCGTTACCCATCGCAAAAACATCCGGCGCCTGAAAGAGGGTACCGAGTCGAAAGTCTACATCTGGAAAACGCGGCGCACACGCAAGGAGGATAAAAAATAGGGAAGGGACCTCCATCGAAAAAACTGGAAATCCGCAGGCCTTAGCCCGAACAACGAAAAACAAGCCCCGGCCCCAAACACCCCGCCCCATGTTACAGGAAAACCTACTGAAGATCTACGAAGCCAGCTTCCGCGAAAACCGCGAAATGGCAGCTCTGACCGACTATTTCAAGGGCGAAACGTTTTCGTACTACGAAATGGCCAAGGAGATCGCCAAACTCCACCTGCTCTTCAAAAAGGCGGGCATCAAGCAGGGAGACAAGATAGCGCTGATCGGGCGCAACAACCCCCGTTGGTGCATCACCTACATCGCCACGATCACCTATGGGGCCGTTATCGTGCCGATCCTCCAAGACTTCACACCGGCCGACATCATTCACATCATCAACCACTCGGAAAGCCGTCTGCTCTTTCTGAGCGACAACTTCTGGGACCTGATCGAAGAGGAGCAGATACGCCAGATCGAAGCAGTCTTTTCACTCACCGACTTTCACGTAGTCTACGAACGCGACGGCAAGTCGCTGACCAAGTTCCAGCGCGACATCCTCAAAAACTACCGCGCCAAATACCCACGTGGATTCAGCGTCAACGACATAAAGTATCCCGACATCCCCAACGACCGGGTGATCCTGCTCAACTACACATCGGGCACCACGGGCTACTCGAAAGGCGTCATGCTCACAGTGAATAACCTTACGGGCAACGTCCTTTTCGCCAAAACGGCTCTCAACACCCAAACCGGAACATGCTATTTCCAGAGAGGAGGACGCACCCTCTCGTTCCTGCCTCTGGCCCATGCCTACGGCTGCGCCTTCGACTTTCTGGCCCCCCTGGCTGTGGGCGGGCACATCACCCTGCTGGGCAAAATACCGTCGCCCAAGATCCTGCTTGAAGCGATGGCCATAGTCAAACCTACGATCATCTGCTGCGTACCAATGATCCTGGAGAAAATCTACCGCAAGCAGGTGCTGCCGCTGCTCGAAAAGGGCCCAATGAGCTTAGCCGTAAAGATTCCCCTGCTCAATTCGGCCATCTATTCGGTCATCCGCAAGAAACTGATGGATGCTTTCGGTGGCAACGTCTCGATCTTCATCGTCGGGGGTGCACCCATGAACCAGGAGACCGAAGCCTTCCTCATGCAGATACGTTTCCCCATCACCATAGGCTACGGTATGACCGAATGCGCCCCGCTCATCAGCTTCGCCCCCGACAATGAATTCAAAACCGGCTCTTGCGGCCGCTACCTCCGGGAGTTGCTCGAAGTGAAGATCGACTCCCCCGATCCGGAACACACCACCGGCGAGATATTGGTCCGCGGCGAGCACGTCATGCAAGGCTACTACAAGAATGAAAAAGACACGAAGACAGTCCTTGACGCTGATGGCTGGCTCCACACGGGTGATATGGGAACCATGGATCCCGACGGTACGCTCTACATCCGCGGCCGCTCGAAAACCATGATTCTCTCGAGCAACGGCCAGAACATCTACCCCGAAGAGATCGAAGACAAACTCAACAACATGTATCTGGTGCTGGAGTCGCTGGTCATCGACATGGGCAACGGTCGCCTGCGTGCTCTGGTAGTTCCGGACTACGAAGAAGCTGAACGTGAAGGCGTGGAACTGGACCGTCTGCCGGAGATCATGCAGAACAACCTCCTGCAACTCAACGAACAGCTTGCAGCCTACGAGAAAGTGGCAGAGATCGTGCTCTACCCCACCGAATTTGAAAAGACCCCCAAGCGCAGCATCAAGCGCTACCTCTACAC
>CAJUIE010000069.1 GCA_910586375.1 uncultured Alistipes sp.
GGAGTGAGGCGCACTGCTCCAGGCGTAACCGTACGTGCCCACAACGTACAGGCCGCCGGAATTGCTGGTGCGGTACCCCGAAGCGGGGTAGAAGTCGGTAGCTTCCCTGTCTCTTATTCCTGCACGCAGCGAACGGGGAAACCGCGCGCACGGTTGTAGTGGCTCTCGGGGTTCACGTCGGAACTGTCGAAGACCAAGGTCGACCCGTCCACGCTCGACGCCGAAGAAGGCGAACTGCTCCAGGCGTAACCGTACGTGCCCACATTGTACAGGTCGCCGGAACCACCGGCGCGGCAACCCGAAGCGTCCGGAAGGGCTTTCGTCAGTGTCGGGGATTGTTTTTCATTTTTTATTCTTATTTTTGTCTTGTGAAACTCACCTTTTTGGGAACCGGAACTTCGCAGGGGGTGCCCGTCATCGGGTGCCGGTGCAAGGTCTGTACCTCCGATGATCCGCGGGACCGGCGGCTGCGGACTTCGGCCATGATCGAGACGCGGGGCGTGCGATTGGTGATCGACGCGGGGCCCGATTTCCGTTACCAGATGTTGCGCAGTGGCGTGCGGCATCTTGATGCCATTCTGTTGACCCACGAGCACAAGGACCATATCGGCGGTCTGGATGATGTGCGGGCCTTCAACTTCGTCGATTATCCGCCTACGATCCATCGGGTGCCGATTTATGCTTCGCCGCGGACAGCCGCGTGCGTACGTAAGGATTTCGATTATGCTTTTGCGCAGGACAAATACCGGGGAGTTCCAGAAATAGAGCTTCGCGAAGTTGTGGGGGAGGAGCCTTTTTGCGTCGGTGACGTCAGGGTCATTCCTATTCAGGGCGGGCATTCCGAACGCTTCTCCGTTATGGGTTTTCGTGTGGGGGCTCTGGCTTATCTTACCGATTTCAAAACTATCGCTGACGGTGAAGTCGATAAGCTGCGCGGTGTCTGCGTGTTGGTTGTCAATGCGTTGCGTTTCGGTGCCCACGATTCTCATTTCAACGTCGACGAGGCTTTGGAACTTATTCGGCGCGTGGAGCCTCGCGCGGCTTATCTTACACACATGTCGCACGAAATCGGACTTCATGCCGTTACTTCGTCTCTTTTGCCGTCACACGTGCGTCTGGCTTATGACCAAATGCAGATTATGATAAACGATTCGATATGAACACTTTGAAGGACAAAATCATCGTCATTACGGGTGCTTCGTCGGGCATTGGCGAGGCTATGGCGCGCGAGTATGCGGCTCAGGGAGCCCGGGTTGTGTTGGGGGCTCGCAGTGTGCAGAAGTTGCAGCTTTTGGCGGGTGAAATCCGCCGGGGCGGCGGACAGGTGGCTTATTGCGGCGTGGACGTAGTGCAGCCCGAGGAGTGCCGCGCATTGATCGATACGGCTGTGCGCGAGTTCGGGGGCGTCGATGTATTGATCTGCAATGCCGGAATTTCGATGCGGGCAATTTTCGACGATGTGGAGCTCGACGTGCTTCACCGCCTGATGGACGTCAATTTCTGGGGTACGGTCAATTGCTGTAAATATGCGTTACCTTATCTTCAAGCCTCTAAGGGCTCGATTGTCGGCATTTCGTCAGTCGCCGGGCTGCATGGACTGCCCGGCCGCACGGGTTACTCGGCGTCGAAATATGCCATGACTGGATTTTTGGAGACTTTGCGCATCGAGAACCTCCGCAAGGGGCTCCATGTCATGATCGCCTGCCCGGGGTTTACGGCCTCCAACGTACGCTTTTCGGCCCTCACGGCCGACGGTTCGCAGCAGGGCGAAACGCCGCGCGATGAATCGAAAATGATGACTTCCGAAGAGGTGGCCCGTATTGTCGGGCGGGGTATCCTGCGGCGCAAGCGCCTTTGTCTGATGGAGATCGAGGGCCGTGCGACGCATTTTGTCAAAAAGTTGGCTCCGGCGTTTCTCGACCGCATGTTTTATTGGGTCATGTCCCGCGAGCCGGATAGCCCGCTGAAGTAGGGGATAGCACCTTGTTTGTACGTGCTCCTGCGATTTCCGGAAGGAAGTTGCAGGAGTTTTTTTGTGGAGACGGAGATGCTTCAGGCAGTCCGGCTTCCGGTATTGCCGGTGCGTGCCGAATTGCTCCCGGAGGCCTGTTTCCTGCCGGATTTGGGTGTTGTTTGTACAAATTTCATATCGGATTGTACAAAATCAAAGTTTATTTAGGCAAGTTTTAAAATCAATTGCGCAATTCTCGGGGTCTGTCTGTGAGGGTATGGTTAATTTTGATTTCGTGAAGAAATGCCAAAATCAAATTTCAACCTACACCTCGATATGAGAAAAAAGCTACTTTCGATCGTTGGGCTCTGCGCACTCTGTTTCGCAGGCTGCGGTAATGATTGCGACCCGAAACTCGATGCCGTGAAGCGCGGCATTGACCATGCCCGTTACCAGCTGAGTCAGGCTGCTGCTGAATTCGACTCACTTCCCGGTTTTCCGCGTTCGCTGATGCCCAAATTCCGGGTTGTCGATGCCTATGACTGGACCAGCGGTTTCTTTCCGGGGTCGCTCTGGCTGGCTTATGACCTTACGGGCGACGAAACTTTGCGTGCCGAGGCCGAAAAATATACAGCCCGGCTTGACAGCATTCAATATTATAGGGGAACGCACGACCTGGGCTTTATGATTTTTTGCTCTTTCGGGCAGCAGCAGCGGCTTTTGGGAGACGCGGCGTCTGCCGATGTCATCGTCGAGGCTGCGCGGAGCCTTTCGTCGCGATGTAACGATCGCATCGGTCTGATCCGTTCGTGGGACTTCGGCGAGTGGAATTATCCGGTCATCATCGACAACATGATGAATCTGGAGATGCTTTTCTGGGCTTCGAAGCACACGGGTGATCCCGTTTATCGCGACATTGCGGTTCGTCATGCCGATTTGACTCTTCGCAACCACTTCCGCGATGATGCCAGCTCTTATCACGTGGTCAGCTATAACAACGACGGCACGGTCGAAAGCCGCGGTACGTTCCAGGGTTATGCCGATTCGTCGGCCTGGGCCCGTGGTCAGGCGTGGGGACTTTACGGTTATACGATGTGTTATCGCGAGACGGGAGATGAGAAATATCTGGCTCAGGCCGGGCGTATTGCCGATCTTGTTATGAACCATCCGCGTACGCCGGAGGACCGCATTCCTTATTGGGATTACGACGCTCCGCAGATTCCCGATGCTCCGCGCGACGCTTCGGCTGCCGCTGTCTTCGCTTCGGCCTTGTTCGAGCTTTCGACGCTGGTCGACGACGGACAGAAGTATTTCGATTATGCCGAAACGCTGCTCATGAACCTCTCTTCGGACGATTACCTCGCAGCGAAAGGCACCAATGGCGGCTTTGTGCTGATGCACAGCGTTGGGCAC
Organism: uncultured Alistipes sp.; assembly: GCA_910586375.1. Lineage (GTDB taxonomy): Bacteria > Bacteroidota > Bacteroidia > Bacteroidales > Rikenellaceae > Alistipes. The sequence goes on from CAJUIE010000069.1 coordinate 3,365, forward strand.
TGGCCTGCCACGAGCGAGATCGATACGCCGCTCAATTATGCCGATTATTATTATCTGGAAGCTATCGCCCGTTATCTGAAACTTCGCGGGGTAGATCCTCGGACGCTTTAAAGGGATTATAACCTAAATCAACCTAATATATGAAAATGAAATTTTTACGCATTTCCGTGCTGTCGCTCGCGGTGGGGTTGCTCCTTTCGGGGTGCCTGAAGGACGACTCGATCAAGTCGGGCAGCAGCAACACGGAGAGTACCGAAATCGTTATTCCGGGAAACAGCGAGATCGATGCCCGTATTTTTGAGGCGCTCGACCTGGAGCGTCCGGAGTTAGCCGCTGTTGCCTCTTATTATTCGGCGGGGCAGCATTATCTGGCAGCCCGGGCGTTGCTGGAGCATTATCGCAGCCGCTCTGACGTGCCCAATGGCAACGTCAACCTGATCGCCCCCTCGATTACGGCGGCCGAGCAATCGTGGGCCGATTATGCGCTTTCGACGAACGATTATCGTTTTTATGTTGGCGCGGAGTATATGGACGGAGATCAGCCTTATTCTTATGCGGTTTCTAAAAAGATCGACTGGAAGGCCCGTTCGGCCGATGCCGAGGAGCACTTCGGCGTGCACCGTCACGCCTGGATGCTTGCTCAGGGTAAGGCTTATCGCATGTCGCTGGACGAGACTTATACTCAGGAGTGGATGAATGTCTTCGCTAACTGGATGGAGAATTATCCTCGTCCCGATGGCATCGGGGATTATGACGCCGATCCGGAGTCGCAGCCCGTCGAGGCCGATGTCAGGGAGCAGCTTTATGCGTGGCGTCCGACCGAGGTTGCTGCGCGTCTGGAGGATCAGTGCGATCTGCTTTATTATTTTGCACAGTCGGCGTCTCTCACGCCTCAGTTCTTCTCGGCCTTCATGTCCAACGTCGCCGAGCAGGCCGATCACGTGTGGCGCACTGCCGCCGCAAAGAGCGAAATGGATGTCGCCCAGGCACATGCCCTGTTCCGTGCCGGCACGATCTTTCCAGAGCTGAAGCATGCGGCCGAGTGGAAGCAAAGCGGCTCCGGGTCGATCAACGAGGGCGTCGACACCCGTGTTTTCGAGGTTCTGGACCTCGATTACGGCGGTTTGTCGCGTGTACGGGCTGCTTATGACCTCGGCGATTATCGCAAGGCGCTGGACGAGCTGCTGAGTTATTATCGGTCGCGTCGGCATGGGCTGAATCCCAGTGTCAACGTCTCGACCGATGCCCCGACGACTAAAGAGCTTACTTGGGCCGGGTCGGCTTTCGCTACGAGCGATTATCGCTTTTATGTAAAGAATTATTTCGACACCTCTGTCGGGGCGGAGACGCCTTATTCTTATAAGAATGCCGACGGCGGCATTGACTGGACTTATTGGCCGACCAAGGACCAGGAGCAGCGTTATCAGCTCCATCGCCACCAGTGGATGATCATGCAGGGCAAGGCTTATAACTCCACGAAGGACGAAGCGTATGTCGAGAACTGGATGGAGGTTTATGCCGACTGGATTCGTCAGAACCCGCTACCCGATGTAGACCTCGATTATACGAAATTCCCTGAGAACCAAGCGCCCGAGTACCGCAATGCGGGTTGGACGTGGCGTCCGCTCGATGTCGCTGCGCGCCTTATCGACCGCTGCGCCGTGCTGGAGTATTTCCAGGATTCTCAGACGATTACGGCTGAGTGGCTGGCTGAGGTGCTGGTTCGTCTGGACGAGGAGACCAACCACATCATAAAGAACTACTCCACCACCTCCAACCACCTGATCACCCAGGCCCAGGCCGTGACCTTCGCCGGTATGCTTTTCCCCGAGCTGAAGAACTCCGCGGCATGGAAGCAGAGCGGCGGCGACGTGCTGGGCCGCGAGGTCACGGCGCAGTATTTCCCCGACGGGTGGCTCATGGACGGTGATTTCAGCTATCATATCTCCAGCATCGAGGATTTCCGGCTTTCGATGTTGATCGCCCAACTCAACGGCGAGGCTGGTCGTTTCCCCGCGTCGTTCGTCGAGTCGATGCGTAAGATGACCGAGGTGGTGATGCACATGATTTATCCCGATTATTCGGCGCCCAATATGGCCGATACACGTGCTGCTACGTGGACGAAAAGCGTTCTTACGCGCAACCTGACCAATTATGCCCGCCTTTTCCCCGACAACCAGCAGATGCTGTGGATGGCTACGGGCGGCAAGGAGGGTGTCATGCCCGAGACGCGCATCAAGACCTTCCCCGATTGCGGATATTATGTCATGCGTACTGGCTGGATGATGGCAGACATGATGATGGTGCTTCAGAACGCGCCCGACGATGAACCGCTGCCCGGTAAGCAGTGGCACCGGCAGCCAGATAACAACACGTTCGAACTCTGGATTAAGGGCCGCAACTTCTTCCCCGATTCGGGTTGTTTCTCTTATGGCGGTAATAGTGAGTCGAATGCCGCTCGTAAGAAGTATGCAGCCTCCACGGCACATAACACGCTGACACTCGATGGCAAGAACGTCGCCAGCGAGGGCCGTTTTGTTAAGGAGGAAACGCGGAGCAACTATGATTATCTGGTGTTGGAAAATCCCTCTTATGAGAACCTGACCCATCGTCGTGTGGTCTTCTTGGTTGACAATAAGTTCTGGGTGCTTCTCGACGAGGCGCGCGGTTCGGCTACGGGTACCGTCAACCTCAATTTCAACATCACCGAGGGTACCGAATCGCAGGTTGTGCTCGATAACGCTGAGGGAGGGTTCCATACGGCTTTCGCTGATGGAAATAACCTCCTCGTGCGTACGGCTACCACTGCTGCTGACAAGTCGTTTGCCAGCCGTGAAGGCTTCGTCTCTTATAACATCGACCAGTCCAGGGCTCGTCAGGCTTATGCGCTCAATGCCACCAAGTCGGCCGACGAGACCGTATATTTCGCCACTGTGCTGCTTCCTACGTCGGATGCTTCTGCTTCGACGGTTGCGCTTTCGCTCACGGATGTCGCCAAAGGACAGCTTCAGGTGCGGGTGGATGGAAAGACTTATAAGTTGAGTTATTCTCTGTAACCTAAACTATTACCACGATATGAAATCAATTTTCAGAAACACCTGCTTTGCGGTGCTGTCTCTGCTCCTTGCGGGAGGCTTCGCTGCTTGCAGCGACGACGATACGCAAGACGGCGAACTGCAACTTTATTATCCCACGGTCGTGAACATCGGCCCTTCGATGAGTTATGTTTCAGGTATGCCAACTTATAAGGGTCCGGCCCCTTCGGAATTCTCCATTGCAGGCATCACGCTTGACGATATGGGTGTGGCATGCGACTCTTTCTCGATCAACGCCGATACGGGTATTATCTCCATTTCGGACACCGACGACCTGCATACGGGTGTTTATAAACTCTCTGTTTCCTGCCGGGCGGGGGGTGGTTTCCACACGTTCCGCGATGTATTCGTCGTCTCGATGTCGGCCGCTACGCCCGAGTCGGTTGAGGTGAGTGCTTCGGAGGTCGAAATTCCTTATGATCAGATCGGCGATGCCGATATCAAGGTGCAGGTTACGCCCGTAGGGGAGTCTGTCTCCATTCAGGAGTATAAGCTCGTTCAGGCTGAGGGTAAGGAGTACTTCTCCATTTCCCGCAGCGGAGTTATCACGCTCAACCCCTCGTTTACAGGCGAGATCGAGCCCGGAACTTATTCGGTGTCACTCAGGATCGATACTTATGCCGGTTCCATGATTTATGACGACATCCTGACCGTTCATTTTACCAGCGCCCCCCTGGAGGTGCGTTATCCGTCGACGGAGGGACGCATGGAGGTCAATATGGCCTTTACGAGCGCCGTTCCCGCTTATAAGGGTTCGCCCGAGGGCCTCGTGTGGGCCATCAAGAACGTTACGCCGGCCACCAGCCATATTGTTATCGATCCGGCTACGGGCGTTCTGTCGGTCGAGGCCGGCAACGGCTTCACCGTCGGTGACTCCTTTGTTGTCGACCTTTCGCTGACCAACGATTACGGCACAGCCGACTTTGATGGCGCTTATACACTGACGGTTATAGCGTTCATCACTCCGATTGATCCCGATACGTTCGGTTATGGTGCCGTGGAGGCTATTGAAGGCGTCGGGTTCAGCGCCTCCCCCCAGGCCGGACTCGTGGGCGACGAGGTGACCTTTTCGCTGGGCGAGCTTGACGAGGCGCTCGCGGGTCAAATCGTTATCGACGAGACTACGGGTGTTGTCTCTGCGGCCAAGGGCCACACGATCCCCATCGGCACTTATTCGATTCCGGTTAAGGTCGCCAACATCAAGAGCGAGGCCGAGACCACGATTGCGCTGACTGTCAAGGAGAATCCTTATTTGTTCACGAAGATCCATTACGGCAACAACCTCGGTCTCGAACCGTCGGAGAATTACGCCAACCAGTTCCTCGCACCCACGAGCGCCGATTTGCAGGCACTGACGCTCATGCCGACGACCGATGCCAAGCCCGGCACGACGCTTACGTGGTCGGTGACCAAGAAACATAAGTTGAGTGATACGACGATCGATCCGGTTACCGGTGAGTTGTCGCTGCGCGGAGGATATACGGCCAACAACGGTGGTATGGTGCTCGTTACGGCTACGGCCGGTGAAGGTGAGCCCGGTGAGACGTCGGTAACGGTTCCCGTATTCGTCTCTCACATGGTTGAGACTAACGGTGTCAACATCCTTTATAAGCCGTTTGTTTTCCAGGTGAACCCGCGCAAGGGCGGCATGTCGGCAGTTCCGGAGGTTACGGGAGTGACACCCAGCCTGTTCTGTCTGGATTATCGTCGTACGTTCACCTATTATAACATCGGCGGACCTGCATGGCACGGTAACGGAGCACTCTCTAAGGATACGACAACCATTCTGCTTTATCAGCTCTGGACCAATTATTACGCCAGCATCAACAAAGCGGCAGCTTATGGATCGAAGGACCCCATATCCTATTATTCGAACACTTCGACGATCAACCAGGCGCTGCTTTACGTGGAGCCTACGACCAAGGCTGTTATGGTTAACGCCAATAAGTGGGTCGACAACGACAACGTGGCGGCCAACGGTGCTTTCTTTACGCAGATGACTTATGTCACCGACGGCAACTCGGGGGGCATCAACAGCGGTAAGCAGGCATTCCCGCTGTGGGTATGGTTCGACGAAAACTTTTAATCCGACTTTAGAATTATGAAAGCGATAACGAATAGTATATTTCGGACTTTCGGGCCGAGAGGGGTATTGACCCTTCTCGCCCTGGTCCTGACTTTCTCGGTGGCGGCCCAGAACCGGATAACGGGTAAGGTCGTCGACGAGAACGGCCAGCCGGTCATCGGGGCCAATGTCGTGGTCAAGGGCACGACGCAGGGCGCCTCGACCGATGTAAAGGGTGCTTATAGCCTTTCGGTCAAGAAGGGCGACGTCCTGAGTATCTCTTATTTGGGTTATGCCACGCAGGAGGTCGCCGTCGCGGCGCAGACCGTCATCGACGTCGTGCTCCAGCCCGACCAGAACGTCCTGGATGAGGTGGTCGTAGTGGGTTATGGCACCCAGAAACGCGGCGACCTGACGGGTTCCATCTCGTCGGTCTCGTCCAAGAGCATCGAGGGCTTTAAGTCGGGTTCGGTCATGGAGGCCCTCGGCGGTCAGGTCGCCGGTGT
>CAJUIE010000070.1 GCA_910586375.1 uncultured Alistipes sp.
GGGACGGATTATTGCACGTCGTCGTAGGTCAGCGTCAGGCGGGCCATCTGTGCATTTTTGGAGTTGGCAATCGTCAGCCGGTAGCATTTGCCCGCTTCGGGAGTTACCGGTGCAAAGGTTTGCGTCAGTCCGTCTTCGGCAGGTGTGATTGTCTGGTCGATCTGCGTCCCGTTGGTATCGGTCAGGTTCAGGTCGATAACGGCGTTGACCGAGGTCGTAGAGGTGTAGACCGCCCTGATGAGCGCTTTCCCCGGCAGTGCGGGCAGCTCCACGTAGGCTCCCTCTTTTGAGAAGTAGAGCCCCTTGTTGGGTTCCGGAGTGCTGGCGTTGAACTGCGAGTTGTCGATCCAGAAGTATTTGCCGTTCTTTTCTTTATCGGCGTATACGGCGAATGCGTAGCCGGCGATGGTATACTTGGTCCGGCCTGAGAGGCTCTCTGCCGAGGCTGCCGGCAGTGCCGGTGTGGCGATCTGGGGTCCTTGTGCAAAATCGATGTCGATAGCCACAAGTCCCGGTTCCGGCGTCGGATCGGTTTGTTCGTCGCCGGTTTTCGGAGTCTCGTTGTCCTTGTCGTCGCATGCAGGAAGGGTTCCCAGCATCAGGGCGACAGCCAGCAGCAGCGCTGTGAATTGCAATTTTTTCATGATAACGATGAATTATGGGTGAGTTTGTTTTTCGAGTTCTGCGAGCCGGGCAATGGGAGAGACGTCGAGCGGCGCGAAATTGCCCTGAAGGTAGTGGTAGTAGCCTGCTGCGGCGATCATTGCAGCGTTGTCGGTGGTAAATTTGAACTCTGGCAGGAATGTGCGCCAGCCTCGTTTTTCACCTTCAGCCACAATGCCGTTGCGTAGCCCCGAGTTGGCCGAGACCCCGCCTGCTATGGCAATGTCGCGGATGCCGGTCTGTTTTGAGGCTTTCGCAAGTTTCTCTATGAGGATCGAAACGATCGTGGCTTGCAGCGAGGCGCAGAGGTCGGCCTTGTTGCGCTCGATGAAGTCGGGGTCGTCGGCCACACGGTCGCGCAGCGTATAGAGAAACGAGGTTTTCAACCCTGAAAACGAGTAGTTCAGTCCTTCGATGCGGGGGCGGGCAAATCGGAATGCCTCAGGACTGCCCTCTTGGGCCAGACGGTCGATCACCGGACCACCCGGGTAGGGCAGGCCCATTACTTTGGCACATTTATCGAAGGCTTCGCCTGCGGCATCGTCGATCGTCGTGCCGATGATCTGCATTTCGAGGGGTGAATCCACGCGCACGATCTGCGTGTGGCCGCCGCTGACCAACAGACAGAGGAACGGAAATTCCGGATGGGGCAGCTCCCGGTCTTTGAGGTCGATGAAGTGGGAGAGGATATGGCCTTGCAAGTGGTTGACCTCCACCAGAGGGATGTTGCGGGCGATCGAGAGCCCTTTGGCGAACGACACACCTACAAGGAGCGATCCCACCAGCCCTGGTCCGCGTGTGAAAGCTATGGCATCCACCTGGTCGAGGGTCAGGCCCGCTTCGCGCAGTGCCGTGTCGACCACCGGCACGATGTTCTGCTGATGGGCACGCGAGGCCAGCTCGGGAATCACCCCGCCGTACTTCATGTGTACGGCCTGGGAGGCGATGACGTTCGACAGCAAAACGTTGTTGCATAGCACGGCAGCCGATGTGTCGTCGCACGAGGATTCGATGCCCAGAATGGTAATATCCATCGGAAGGTTCATATTTATGCACCGTTTCTCGCCTCGCAAAGCTCGTGCAAGCACGGTTTTGCGCTTGGCTTATCAAAAAGGTTCGTTTTTTAACTATAAAATAGTTAACTTTGCAAGTTATAACAGCTATTCGTGCACAAAGGTATAAAAATATTGGGAAAGGTGTTGTCCGCAGCGGTTTTGTTGCTGATCGGATTGCCTTTGTTGTCGATGTTGCTGCTGACGATTCCCGCCGTTCAGAACTTCGTGGTGCATAAGGCTGTACGAGCTGTTTCGGAGCGACTGGAGACTACCGTTGCCATTCGGCGTGTCGACATAACCTTGCTGGGTAAGGCCCGCATTGAGGGCTTTTATGTTGAGGATTACCAGCATGATACGCTGCTTTACGTCGATCGGCTCGACGCTTATGTTTCCGGTCTGGGCCTCTTCGGCGGCGGTATCCGGTTGAGTCGGGGTGATATTGCAGGGGCGAGGCTTTGCCTGCGCGAAACGCCTGAGGGCGTGATGAACATCAAGCAGGTTGTTGCGCGTCTTTCTGATCCCGACCGGCCGAAGAAGGGGAATTTTCTGCTCTCGGTCCACGAGGTTTCGGTCGAGGGGATGGAGCTCTGCATCGAGCGGCTCCAGCATCGCAATCCCTCTTATGGCATCGATTTCGGGCACCTTCACCTTTATGACCTCGACGCTCAGGTGGCCGACTTCACCATTGATGGACAGACTATTTATACCTCAATCGACGCTTTGTCGGCCCGGGAGCGCAGCGGCTTCGTTCTCGACCGCTTCTCCGGACGTTTTTATCTCACCGGGGGTGGCTTGGGTTTCGAGGATGCACGGATCGTCACCGAGGATTCCGATATTTCGATCCCCTATATTTCGATGGTCGGCAATTCGTGGGGCGATTATAAGGACTTTGTGGGCGAGGTACGGCTCGACGGCGCATTACGGCGGTCGACGATTTCGAGCGACGACGTGGCTTATTTTGCACCTTCCTTGCGAGACTGGCATACGCTTTTTCATGACGTTGATTTCGACATCGCAGGTCCGGTAGCCGATTTCACGGCCCATATCCGCAGCTTGCGTGTCGGCGAGAGTACGGCCTTGACGGCTGAAGCGGTGGTCCGGGGGTTGCCCGTTGCCGACAAGACCTTTTTCGACGTTGACCTTATGCACCTGACCACTATGGCACGCGACCTCGATCATCTGGCCGAAGCTGTTGCCCGTAAAGATTTATCCGATAAGATCGTAGCTCTTGTCGGTTGTGCGGGGCGCGTGGATATGAATGCCCGTTTTCGGGGCACGCTCTCTTCGTTCGACGTACAGTTCGGCCTGGCCTCTGCTGTGGGGCGGGTCGGCGGAAACCTGGCTCTGAAGCCTTTGAAGGGCGGACTTCGGAGCATCCGGGGCAATGTCTCTACGCGGGATTTCCGTCTGGGGCATCTGCTGGATCGTGACGATCTGCTGGGCTCGGCGACCTTTGCGGCCAGCATCGACGGCACGATGGGGCGCGGCGTGACCGATGCCGCTGTTCGGGGTGCCATCTCGCAGCTGGAGTTCAAAGGTTATGTTTACGACTCGCTGCGGCTCGCCGGCCGGCTGCGCAACCGGGGTTTCGACGGAACCATTACGGCCCGGGATCCCAACCTCGACTTTGATTTTGTGGGGGCTGTCGATCTCAACGATTCGATTCCCCGGTATGACTTTACGATGAACTTGCGGCGGGCCGATCTGGCTGCTTTGCACATCAATCCCCGAGACTCGGTGTCGGTGCTCTCGGCCCATGTTACGGCCAACGCCGAGGGACGTTCGTTGGACGATCTGAACGGGCGTATCGAAATTTCGGATGCCTCTTATCGTTATAACGACAAGTCGATTGCTACCCGCAGCATTGTAGTCACGGGTGAGAACTCAGCCCACAGCAAGTTCGTTGAGCTGCGTTCTGACTTTGCCGACGCCACCTTCCGTTCGAAGACGAGTTATCGCACCGTTTTTGAGTACCTGAGACAGAGCGCGTGGAAATACCTTCCTTTGCTCGGTCGGGGAAGTTCCGCAGCCCAGGGAGCAGCTCTGACGACCGCCGTGGCCGACGATTATTCGCTTTTGTCGGTCGCTATCCGCGACTTCAACCCTATTGCCGACGCTGTGTCGACGGGTTTGCAAATCGCCGACGGATCGACCTTGCAGCTGCTCTTCAACCCTGCGAGCGACAAACTCTCGCTCAAGGCTTCTTCGGAATACATCGAGCGGAAACGTCTGCTCGCGACGCGCTTGTCGGTCAATGCCTCCAATCGCGGCGACTCGCTCACGGTTTATGCTTCGGCCGAGGATCTTTACGCCGGGGCGTTGCACCTGCCTCGTCTCTCCGTGATGGGCGGTGCCAGACAGGGACTCATGCAGCTCTCCACCGGTTTTGAGGATACTTTGCGGCGGTTCTCGGGACTCTTGAGCGTGCGGGCTGATGTCGCCGACGAATACGGCCCCAACGGCCGGGAGGTCGATCTGCTCATTCTGCCTTCCCATATTACCCGGGGCGAGAAAACGTGGCACATCTTCGCCAATAAGATTCTGCTCGACACCACCCGCGTGGTCATCGACCGTTTCGTGGTACAGAACCACGGACAGGAGCTTCTGCTTGATGGGGTGGCTTCGCGCCGGGCCGACGATTCGCTGACCTTGCGGTTGCGCAATTTCGATCTGGCACCCTTTACTCAGATCGCCGAACGGATGGGATATGTCGTCGAGGGTACCACCAGCGGGCAGGCAACCATAAAGTCGGTATTGGGCGAGAGTGAAATATCGGCCGACATCCTTGTGGATAGTTTGCGCGTCAACGGTCTGCTTGCCCCGCCCTTGCGGCTTGTCTCGGGGTGGGATTTTGCCCGCAACCGGGCCGGGGTCACCATCACCGACCGGAAGGATCGGGACACGCTCGTGCGGGGTTTCTTTGCTCCCGATCGGATGCGTTATTATGCGCGGCTGAAGGTCGACAGCCTCGACCTGGGGCTGCTCGATCCCGTGCTCGACGGAGTCATTTCGTCTACGCATGGGCTTGCCTCGGCCGACCTGGTGCTTCAGGGCGAGCGGCGCCATGCCGACCTTGCCGGCCGTATCGGAGTGAAAAACCTCTCCACGACGGTCGATTTCACCCAAGTGACTTATACATTGCCCGAGGCCGTGCTCGACGTGCAGGGCAATCGGTTCAGGGCCTCTAATGTAGCGATCTTCGACCCCGAGGGCAATCGGGGATCGCTGGACCTTGACCTGAACATGCAACACCTCTCCAATATCGCTTATGATGTGCGTGTCGCCCCCGAGCGAATGCTCGTGCTTAATACTACAGCCCAGCACAACGACCTGTTTCATGGACATGTTTATGCCTCGGGCGTGGCCCGTATTACGGGTGACAAGGGGCAGGTCGATATGGAGATCGCCGCTTCGACCGAAGACCATTCGACCTTCTCGATGCCACTTTCCAATAAGGCCAATATATCTTATGCGGACTTCGTGACCTTCGTACAGCCCGATCCGACCGATTCGCTGGACGCTGTGGCACGGCGCAAGTTGTCGTTCGAGCGCAAGCGGCGCCAGAAGACCTCGGCCGGCAACCAAATGAATATCGCCTTGTCGCTCGACGTGCGGCCCAATGTGGAGGTTGACATCGACATTGCCGGCAATACGCTCAAGGCCCGGGGTGAAGGGGCTCTCAACATGCAGATCAACCCGCGCTCCAACATTTTCGAGATGTATGGCGATTATACCCTGGCTGAAGGTAGTTTCATGCTCTCTTTGCAGCAGGTTATCAACAAACGTTTTACCATCGAGCCCGGCTCATCGATTCAGTGGACGGGGGCTCCGATGAATGCCTTGCTCGACATCGAGGCTGTTTATAAACTCAAGGCATCGTTGCAGCCGCTGTTGCAGGGCACGGCCGACAACTTGTCCACCGACCGGTCTGTGCCCGTCGAGTGCGTCATCCACCTGGGTGAACGGCTTTCCAATCCGGCCATTACGTTCGATGTGCGGGTCCCCGGCGCCGATCCCGAGACCGCGGCCGTTGTGGCCAATGCGCTCTCTACACCCGAGACGGTCGATACACAGTTCGTTTACTTGCTGCTCTTCAACAGCTTTATGTCGGAGAGCACCTCCCAGAGCTCGGCCAATATTGGTTCGTCGGTTTCAGCTGCCACGGGCCTGGAGTTTGTCTCCAACATGGTCAGCAACCTGCTTTCGTCGTCCGATCTGGGCATCATCATTCGTTATCGGCCCAAGTCGGAGCTTACGAGCGACGAGGTGGACTTTGGGCTTTCGAAGAGTCTGATCGACAACCGTCTGTTCCTTGAGGCCGAGGGCAATTATCTGATCGATAATCGTCAGGCCGTCAACAGCGATGCGATGTCCAACTTCATGGGCGAGGCTTATATCACTTATCTGATCGACCGGGGCGGTTCGTTGCGGCTCAAGGCTTTCACGCAGACCATCGACCGCTTCGACGAGAACCAGGGTCTGCAGGAGACCGGCATTGGCATTTATTATAAGGAGGATTTCAACAATTTCCGCGATTTGCGGCGGCGGGTCCGGGAGCGCTTCACCAATAAGAAACGGCAGGCGCGGCGTGCGGCGCGGCGTGCTTTGCAGGCCGAGCAGGCTCTGCATGAGGATGCAGCTGTCGGCGACGACGATTTCGAGGATTTCGAAGAAGAGGATGTAAGGTATTGAATCTGTTAGTAACAAATTTAAATAAACGTTAGAACTTATGATGACATTTTTGCAGGCTACCGTAGATGGGGCCATGACCGAAGGGACCCGTATGGGCCTGTGGACGTTGTTTACCAAAGGCGGCTGGCTGATGTGGCCGCTGCTGGCGCTGGGCGGCGTGACGATCTTTATCTTCGTCGAGCGATTTCTGGCTATTCGCCGGGCCTCGGTGCTGGACATGAACTTCATGAACCGCATCCGCGATTATATCTCCGATGGCAAGATCGTCGTGGCCGTGAACCTCTGCCGCAAGACCGACACGCCCATTGCCCGCATGATCGAGAAGGGCATCGAGCGCATCGGCCGGCCCATGAGTGACGTGCAGTCAGCCATCGAGAACGTCGCGAACCTCGAAGTCTCGAAACTGGAAAACGGCCTGCCGTTCCTCGCCACTATCGCGGGCGGTGCTCCGATGATTGGCTTCCTCGGCACGGTGCTGGGCATGGTCCAGACCTTCATGGACATGTCGGCGGCAGGTGGTACGGTCGATTTGGGACTCTTGTCGAGCGGCATGTACGTGGCTATGGTCACCACGGTCATGGGTCTTATCGTCGGCATCCCCGCGTATTTCGGGTATAATTACCTCGTCGCGCGGATCGAGAAACTGGTTCTCCAGATGGAGGCCAACTCGATCGCCTTCATGGACATCCTCAATCAACCCATTCAAAAGTAGCATGTTATGGCTATCAAGCACGGATCCAAGGTAGACAAGAGCTTTTCGTCGTCGTCGATGACCGACCTGATGTTCCTTCTGTTGCTTTTTCTGTTGATCGCCACGACGCTCATCAACCCCAATGCCCTGAAGCTGATGCTTCCGAAGAGCTCCAACCAGCTCAAGGATAAGGCGATGACTACTGTTTCGATCCAGCAGAACGGCACTTCTTATAATTATTACGTCGAACTCGACCGGGTCGACGGTATTGCGGGTGTCGAGCAGGCGCTCAAGAGCCGCCTCGAGAGGCAGGAGGAGGCCACCGTGTCGCTTCACTGCGATAAGACGGTTGCCGTCGACGAGGTGGTTAAGGTGATGAACATCGCCAAGGACAACGGTTATAAACTGATTCTGGCCACGACAGCCAACTGAAAATTAAAAGTGAAAAATCAAAATCCGGGCGCCTTAGAATCTATTCCGGCTTTAGCCGGGCGGGCCGCAGCCTTCGCCCCGCGGAGGCCCGCAACATGTTGTTGCGTTCCGTCCGCCGTCTTCGGCCCGAAAACACAACAGTCCCTCCCGATTTTTCATTCTTAATTCTTAATTGAGCGAGCCATGTATTATTACGACCCGAACGATCGAAAGCCTCGTCGGTGGGCGCTTGTGGCGGCTGTGGCTTATGCCTTGCTGCTCGCTGCGTCGTTTGCGTGGGTGTCGTTCGACTTCACGCCCGTGGTGGAGAAACCCGGTGATACGATTCTGGTGGAGTTCATCGAACCTCCCGTGCCCGAGCCTCCGCAGCCGCCTGCGAAGAGGGTTGCCGAGCCGCGGATACACGATGTCGCAGCACCCCAGGAGCAGACGGCGCAGGCCTCCGGGCCCGACGAGACGACCCGAACCCCTAACCCTCAGGCACAGTTCCGCATGCCTAAGAGCGGGCCCGACGAACCTGCCGACGCCGGGAATCCCCATGCTCCCGAGGGCGCGGAGAAAACAGCCGGCAACGGCCCGGGACTCAATCCCGATGGATTCGACCAACTCGACAAGGGGTTGCAGGGCCGCGGTCTTATCGGGGCCTTGCCGCGCCCCTCTTACCCGGGCACTAAGTCGGGCAAGATCGTCATTCGTGTGACCGTAGGCCCTAAGGGCGATGTTACGGGTGCTGCGTTTGAACCGCAGGGCTCGACGCAGAACGACGCCGACTTAGTTGCCGCAGCCCTTGCTGCAGCCCGTAAAGCCCGCTTCACCGAGAGCCGCGCCGTGGTGCAGGGAGGTACTATAACGTATATTTTTCGGATGAAATAAGTTTGTACGATGAAACGAATCCTGTTTGTCTGGGCCTGCTGCCTTTTCCTCGGCACGACATCTGCTGGTGCCGCGCTTCGTATACCGCATGAGACAGCCTCCGGGAGCGATGGCGCGTTGCTGGTGCTGCCCGTTGCGACGCACGACTTCGGCGACGTCCGCCGTAGGGGCGGAGACCTCGAAAAGGAGTTTGTTTTCCGCAACGAGGGGAGAGCTCCGCTGGTCATTGTGCGTGTGCTGACCTCTTGTTCGTGCTTTCGGGCAACTTATCCCAGGCGCCCCGTGGCACCTGGTGACGAAGGGGTTATACGTATTGTTTATGAGCCACACAAAAGCGCTCCGGGTGCTTTCAACCGGGTGATCCAGATCTACTCCAATTCGACCGGCGGTCGCGAGATCATTTCCGTTCAGGGTAACTCCATCGAATAATTACCTATATATAATAACATGGCACTTCTCTTCACTCATGCTACCGTCCTGCCGATGACGGCCGCCAGCGACGCCCCCTGCACCTTCTGCGGTGCCGTGGGCATTGTCGATAACCGCATCGCGTTCGTTTCGGCTGATCCCGCGGTTGAAACGGCTT
>CAJUIE010000071.1 GCA_910586375.1 uncultured Alistipes sp.
GCCTTCGGGTCTGCGTCATGACCGCTTTCCATCGGTTAAAATCCACGGCCGCAGTCGCCGGGCGCAACCGCTCCCGCAAGTATTCCCACCACGCCATTATAGCGCCTCATCGATTGAAAACTCTGCGGCGGAAATGTCGTCGGCCTCCGACCTCGCGATGGCGTCTTCAGATACGAATCGCCCGTAGCAACCTATCGTGAGCATGTCGCTTGCAGCGTCGTAAAAGACGCGGTTGCCCTCGTCGGCGCCGAGCCACAGGCGGTGGCGACGCAGCGTGATGACTGCCTCCTGCGCAACGCGCTTGTAGCAGAGCGAGTGGTCGAAGATGACGGCCCGCCATGTTCCGGGTCCGAGCCGTCGGATGACGGCCGAGAGTTGATTTTCCGTCGAGAGCCACGAACCGCAGATGCGGTCGGCGTCGAGCTGCTGCTCCAGGTCGGCAATCGTGCGCACGATCTCCGTGCGGGTCTTGATTTCCCGATGCAGAGCCGCTACGACACCGCCGGGGATGTTTTTGTTATCGTTCATGATTCGAGTTTTGGGTGATTCGTGTAAAGGTTCTTCCGCCGGGCATGAGCAGCAAGGCATCCGCCGCGGAGGTGTAGAAGAGGTCCGTGCGCTGTCCCGCATCGTCCGTATAGTGGATGGAGAACTTGTAATGCAGGCGATAGGTTCTGCCGGAACGAGCATCGCCCGGGCGGCGGACGGTAATCCGATACCCGTCGTTGCTCTTGCGGATCGTAAGACGCAGGCCTTCGTACCGCGTGGAGCGCCACTCGCCGACGAGGGGTTCGATCTTGCGCCGTTCGGGATTGTCGCAAAGCCTCCACACCATCAAGGGTACGACGATGACGGCAAGCGTCGGCAGCAGTATTTTCAGCAGCCTCTTCATCGCTGTTCGTTTTTCATGTCGCGTTCGCGCGCCAGCTGCCGGATGGCCGCCTCGATGTCGCCGCCCAGTTTCTCGGCCAGGGCCATGACCTGCATTTTCTCGGTCTCTTCCGTGGTGTAAATTAAATACTCTTCAGCACTTACTTCGGTCGCATAAACCGCCGACTGCACGCCTCCGAGTCCGATCCACACCTCCTTATAGCGGCGCGAAGGGTCGTTCGAGAGGTTGATGGAGAGTATCTGTGCCTTCTCTTTCTCGGTCAGGCCCAGCAGCTTCTGTATACCGTCGAATTTGGTCATGTATTTACGTTGGTCCAGAAGTATTTTGCAGTCGGCATTGTTGATGATCGACTCCTTGACGATGGGCGACGAGATGATATCCTCGACCTCCTGCGTCACCACGACGGCCTCGCCGAAATATTTACGGACGGTCTTGTAGAGATAGCGGATGTAGTCCGACATGTTTGCCGAGGTGAGGGCTTTCCAGCACTCCTCGATAAGGATCATCTTGCGGATACCTTTCAACCGCCGCATCTTCGAGATGAAGGTCTCCATGATAATGATCGTCACTACGGGGAGCAGCGTGCGGTTCGACGCGATATTATCGAGTTCGAAGACGATGAAACGCTTGTCCAACAGGTCCAGCTGCCGGTTGGAGTTGAGCAGGTAGTCGTACTCTCCGCCCCGATAGTAGGGCTCCAGCACGTTCAGGAAGTTTTCGAGGTCGAAATCCTTTTCGCGCACGCGCTTCTGTTCGAGGCGTCGTCGGTAATCCGTTCCGACGAATTCGTAGAAGGTATTGAACGACGGAACGATCTCTGGGTCGGCCTTGAGCTTCGAGAGGTAGAGATTCACGGCATTGGACAGGGCGACCTCCTCCGAGCGTTTCGGGGCTTCGTCATCGCGCTTCCACAAGGTCAGAATCAGGGTCTTGATCGACTCGCGCTTCTCGATGTCGTAAACTCCGTCGTCGGTGTAGAACGGATTGAAAGCGATGGGTCTCTCCTCCGTATAGGTAAAATATACGCCGTCGCGACCTCGGGTCTTGCGGTGGATCAGGTTGCAGAGCCCCTGGTACGAGTTGCCCGTATCGACGAGCAGGATATGTGCCCCCTGTTCGTAGTATTGCCGCACCATATGATTCGTAAAGAACGACTTGCCGCTGCCGCTCGGTCCGAGGATGAATTTGTTGCGGTTGGTCGTGATGCCCTTCTTCATCGGCAGGTCCGAGAGATCGAGGTGCAAAGGAACCCCGGACAGGCGATCCACCATGCGTATTCCGAATGGCGAGAGGGACGAGCGGTATGCCGTCTCGCCGTTGAAGAGGCACGCAGCATGTTCGAGGAAGGTATAGAACGTCTCCTCGGCGGGGAAGTCGCCTGCGGCTCCGGGTATGCAGCTCCAGAAGAGCACCGGCACATCCACCGTGTTGTGGTGCGGCGTGCAGCCCATAAGTGCCAGCTGGGACCCGACCTCGTTACAGCGACGCTTGAGCTCCGCAGCGTCTTCGGCCCACGTGACGATGTTGCAGTGGCAGCGCACGGAGCGCAGGCCCTGGGAGTGCGCCTCGTTCAGGTAGAGGTCGATCCACTCCTTATTGATGGCATTCGCACGCGAATAGCGGGCCAGGGAGTTCATGTTGCGGGCCGTAGCCTCCAGTTCTTTGAGCGTTCGCTCGTGGCTGTCGAGAAAGATCAGCTGATTGTAGATATGGTTGCACGGCAGCAGCAGCCCGACGGGTGCCGCGAACGAGAGGCGGCAGTCGCTGCGGTCGGTCGAGAGACGTTCGTAACGGAAATCCGTCGTTACGCTTTGGGGCAGCGCATCCAGGTCGGAGAGCGTATATATCGCCAGGCGTTTGTCGCCGAGGCGTACACCGTCGGGGTCGAGGCGTATATCTTCGTTGACGATCGGCTGCTGCTCGTCCGAGAGTGCGAAATAGCGGGCCAGAAGTCCGGTTTTTTGCGCCGTACCGACGATTTCGTCCTCCCGAAGTCGTTCGACGGTCACCAGTCCCGAGTCGTTCAGGATGCGTTCCAGCTGCCCTACGGCATCGAGGAACTGTATGAGCATCTCTTCGTCGCAGGCCTGCGACGGGACGAGGAAGCGGCGGCACAACACCGACGAGGCGCTCGTCTGCCGCAGCCGCTCAGGCGTAGCCTGCGTGATGAACAGGTAGCACGTATGCCGCAGATAGGGACGTTCGTTGAAGTGCCGTTCGTTTGCGCGGGAGAGGAAACTCGTCTGGGTGGCTTCGAGCATCGGCGTATAACGTTCTTCGACGAACCAGTCCTGCTTATGCACGATAGTATGATCGGGAAGCACGCGCAGGGCCTTGACCCAGGAGGCATGAAGCGCTTCGTACTCCTCGCCCGTGAGGGTGAAGAGCTCGGGGAGCGACACACGATAGGCTGCCGTTATGTCTGCGAACTTCGAGACGAGGCAGTCGTTTTCGACCTTCAGGATCGGGAATTTCGATTCCAAGGTCGCAGTTTTGAGGGTTCCACGCATAAGGTTACGGTTTGGCGGTTTTCAGCAGACGCTGCACGGCGCGGCGATGGATGATACGCCGCGGATGCCGGCGTGCGGACAGACGTTTCATCAGCCCGTGGGGACCGTATCGGCGGCTCAGGGTGAAAGTGCTCCACACGACGAGCGTTGCGGCGCCCAAAGCTACGAGCAGGCAGGCGAATTGCGGCACACCGGCCATATACAGGACGACGAACAGCAGAAAAGCGCCACCCAGACCTCCTGCGAAGAGCAGGAGATACTGCGCTGTGAGCCCTTGAATCTCGACCTGACGGCCCACGCCTTTGTTGATCGGGTATTCGGCCATCGTTTAGAGGAAGAACGAGCGTAAGACAGTGCCGACGACAACCAGGAAGACGCAGGCCAGAAACAGTGCCGTCGCACCCTTCGAAGCATCCGGGTCTCCGTTGCTGAATTTCGAGTAGACGCGAACTCCGCCCACGAGTCCCAGTACGGCGGCAACGGCGAAGATCAGCCTGGTCAGCGGCTCGAAATAAGATGTAACCATGTTCGTGGCGTCCGAAATACCGGCCATACCGTTGCCCTGGGCATAGGTCGTCAGAGCGGCTCCCAAGGTCGGAAGCAAGAATAATACGTGTTTTTTCATCGGATAAACGGTTGAGTGAAAGTTAAAAAAAGCCGCAGCCTACCCGAAAGTAGTCTACGGCCGTCGTGAGGTGCGCTTGGGCCCGTGGTGCGGGCCGCAGCATCAGCCGTAATCGTTATCCCATTTCATGGCTTTTGAAGTTTGAGGTTACGCATAGGCTCGGATATCGAAGTTGTCGATAGCCTGCCGTTCTTGGTCCGTGATGTCGCCCGTGCAAAATCCCTCGCCGGCATCCAACTCCTCGAGCATCGCATGTATCTCCTCGTCGCGGAAGGCGGCATCGGCTCGGTGCCCGAGCATCTGCGCAGATGGAGTTGCTACATCGAACTCCTCGGCATCCGCCAACTCTCCGTCCGCGTCGATCGCAGGGCTTACGACCAGGGTATCCCACTCCTGCATGGAAGCGTCGGTGCGGGCTTGCGACACAAATATAGGGTCTTGATTGTCCGATTGTTCCGTATTCCGCATTTCGGCCGTTCGAGTCCGCATAGGACCGGTCGCATAACGCTTGCACGCTATCGGAGGTACGAAATCCGAAGGCGGTGACGACTGCCTCCGGAGCTGGGGTGCGGAGGAGGGGAACAACCGTTGTCGGAGTGTTCGGAAACACTTTCGCATATCGATCTGAGGCAGGAGGTAGAACACGCAGGAAACGATAGCTCCGAGCAGCAGGCAGCGGATCATGGCCAGGGAAATCTGTCGCCGTAACGGCGGATGTAACGGCGCGAGACCACGCCCCAAAGATGCAGGACGAGCAGCAGCAGGCAGAACAGCACGCCGATCAGCAACAGGAAGATGAATGGTACGGATGTCATGGGCTAAACGATATTTTGCGGATTCTGCTCGCGATGGAGCCGGTTTATCTCATCTTGATAGCATTCGAGGTGCTGACGCAAGATGTTGTCTACATAGGCTGTCTGCGAGATCTTTCCCGCATCCAGACGCTGGACGATGCGTCCTATCGTCTGCTTGGTCTGGACCGAAACATAAATGGCTGCGCGAGGACGGGGATAATTGTTGTGCAGGAATGTCGTACGGAAATCGGGGCGGCAGCGGCACGTGCGGCATGGGGACTTTTCCTCCGAGGGCACGTCTCGGACCGCCGCAGCACGGGGACGTAATGCGCCCTCCGGGATATCGGATTCCAGAAAGAGAGCTTCCGGCGTCAGAAGAGGACTCGGCATTTGCCCGGCATCTTCGACGGTGCGGTCCGGTCGCCGTTGCCGTATCGTCCGTCTTCGGGCTATGTACATTGCGAACAGTAAAACGGTAAATAATGCCCCCGTGAGCAGAAGCCACGACAAGGCCGTCGCGGGAATTTCAGGTGAGAGGTTCATCGTTACAGAATATTTTTGGTGTTCAACTCTTTGTGTATGCGGTTGATCTCGTCCTTGTAGCGTTCGAGATGATGACAGAGGATATTTTCCACGTAGGAGGTTACGGTCATGCGCTCGCCGCCGATCTTCTTCACCACTTCGAGAATCTTGCGCTTGGTTTCGACGCTGACATAGATCGCCGAGCGGTAGCGAATATCCTTCAGAGACATAAAGGTCTTCTCGAAGTCGGGCAAGGCGGCACGTCGCCGGCGCACCTCAGGAGGTGCAATCTCCTCAGGGTCGGGGTCGGGGTCTGCGATTCCGGACTCTGCGGGCGGCGTGGAGGCGGTCTCTACAGCCCGGGGCGAGAGCGGCGCCTGGCCGCTAATCATCTGCCGCACCAGCTCCTCGTCGATATGCGGATGCGGTTGTTTAGCCATTGTCGGGCATGTTAAGGATCGAGAGCATCTCAGCGGCCAGGGCCTCGATCTGCGCATCCCGCACGAACGACCGTTCGGGAGCCAGGAGGGTCGAGCGACCGATGCCCGCAGTGTCGGCCAACAGCTCCTTGTTGAACTTCATTCGATACGGCACATGCGTCGCAAGAATCGGCAGCTCGAGGGTCCGAATGACTCTCTCGTACTGTTCGTAAAGGGGCGTGCGCTCCCGCCGGTCGATCATCGTCCAGAACAGATGAACGCCTCGCAGCCGTACCGCCGGATTCCGTACGAGGATGCGATGCACGGTCTTGGCGAAGGCGAGCGTGCTCTCCATGACTACCTTGTCGGCTTTCATCGGCACGAAGAGATGATCCATTTGCGCAAGTAGGTTCAGGATGCCGTCCGCATTGACTGTCCCCGGCAGGTCGTAGAGGATGATGCGGGGGTTATAATCTCTTTCGGCTCGGAAACGCTCGCCGTGAGCTATGGCCTCCGATGGTTGACAGCGCACGATGGGCCAGAGTTTCCGCCCCGTCTGCTTGAACTGCCGCACCATCAGCAGCTTGTAGACGTCGTTGTGCTCCACGGCAGCTAATTCCCGCTCCCGCTGGGCGTGGATGCTCCACTGCGGGTAGTCGCAGTCCAAGACCAGCACGTCGTGGCGGAGCGTGTAGTGCAGATGACTTGCGAGCAAGGTCGTGAAGGTCGATTTTCCGATGCCGCCTTTCTGGTTGCAGACGGCCACGTTGGCAGGTGTGTGTTCCATCGTCGATTCATGTTGGGTGGTTATCATGTGTGTCCTAATTACGGTTCGTTTGCAGGCTTCGACACGCGGTTTCACGAATGCACGCATTCGCGAATGCGCCGCCGGGTGTAAGCCCGGGTTCCGGCACGGAGGCCTTCGTGCCGAGGTGCCCGAATGCGTGGCGGCGGGCTTGCACGAAGGTGTGTCTCGGTGCGTCGGTGCGCGCTCGATCGAAGGATGACGCCGCAAGGTAATATGCCTTTTTCGCAGAATGTTACACCTGTCCTATGCAGGCCGTATAGGGCCGGCCACGGCATTTTTACGTCTGCGGAAGAGGTCGTAATATTGCAAACCGAAAGCTCCGATAAATACGGCCTCGGCGGAACCAGCCCCGAACGTCTCGGGAACCGAATCCGTATGCGGACCTTTCCTGTCGCCCGACAGGAGCGAGCTGTACCTTTGTCCGACAAACCGCCGTTTGTCCGACAAAGGTGCTCGCTCTGCGAGGCCGGGCCGCTCCCGAGTCGCGGCCTGTTTTTACCCTGCAATGATCCCGCAATGACCGACACCTATGAAAATGCCCCCGAAGAACCTTTCCCCGAGTCATAAGTACTCCTTCCGCTTGAACGAAGAGCAGAATCTCCGCTTCGAGCGGATGCTCGCCGAGGCCGGATGCGCGGACAACCGCAGCCGCTTTATCGTCCGCCGCATCTTCGGCGAACCCTTTACGATCATCCGGCGCGACCCGTCGAAGAGGGAGTTCGTCGCCCGCCTGAACGACTTTTACTACCAGTTCCAGCGCATCGGCAACAACTACAATCAGATCGTTCGGGCCATAAACGCGCACTTCTCGTCGATATCCATACCCCGGCAGATTGCCGCGTTGGAGCAGCGCACGGGCGAGCTGAAAACCCTGTGCGTGGAGATTCTCGACCTTGCAAAACGCCTGGCGAAGCAATGGTAGCGAACATCCGCTCGGGCGCGACGGTCGGCGGTGCGCTCTATTACAACAAGGAGAAGGTCGACCGGGGCGAGGCCGACGTGCTCCTGACGCAGCACATGCTGCCGCCGCTTATGGACGATGGACGCCTCGATATGGAGGCCTGCATGGAGAGTTTCATGCCTTATCTCGAAGCCAACCGGCGCACGACGAACACCGTATTCCACACTTCGCTCAACCCGGCGCCCGAAGACAACCTGACAGACGACCAGCTGCGGGAGATCGCTGCGGAATATATGGAGCGCATGGGATACGGTAGGCAGCCCTACATCGTTTTCAAGCATCGCGACATCGACCGCGAGCACCTCCATATCGTATCGCTGCGCATCGACGCCGAAGGGCGCAAACTGCCGCACGACTTCGAGGCCCGCAGGTCGATGGAGATTTTACGCGATCTGGAACGCAAATACGGTCTGCATCCCGCCATGGCGGAACAGGAGCAGGTCGCGACGTCCGAACTGCATAAGGTGGACTACAAAGCGGGGAATATCAAGCGGCAGATTCAATCCTCGGTACGGGCATGTCTGAAACGATACCGCTGCGCCTCGTTCGGGGAGCTGCGCACGCTGCTGGAGCTCTACAATATTCAAATCATGGAGATGACCGGAACGATCGACGGACGCGACTATGCGGGCATCGTTTACGGAGCGATGGGCGAAGACGGATACGGCCGCGGAAAGCCCGTCAAGTCGAGCCGCATGGGAAAAGATGTCGGCTATGAGGCATTGCAGCGGTATTACGTCCGGTCGAAGGCGTCACTGCACGAACCGGGAGCGTTGGACGACCTGCGGAGCAAGGTGCGCCGCACGGTGCTGACTTCCCGGTCGCAAGAGTCGTTCTGCCGCCATCTGCGGGAAAAGGGCGTCGAGGCGGTATTCCGCATCAACCCGACGGGACGCATCTACGGCGTGACGTTCGTAGACCATGCACAGGGCATCGTCGCAAACGGCTCCATGTTGGGGAAGGAGTTTTCGGCGAACGTATTCCACGAGTTGTACGCAGCGCCTGCCCGGGAGCAGCAGGCGGCACGACCCGCAGCGCAGCGGCATCCTGCAACAGAGGCAGCGAATCCGCTCGGGGCACTGTTGCAACTGTCCGATGCTCACGGATTCGAGGAACAACAGCCGGCACCGCGCCGTAAGAAAAAACGGAGGCTTACCTCCCGGTAGTTGCAATCTTGCCTTAAAGACTCTAATTTTAAATATGATTACACCTACCTCATAAAACCCCATGGGTTTCTTCTATCCACCTATATACTCAGGC
>CAJUIE010000072.1 GCA_910586375.1 uncultured Alistipes sp.
GCCTTGTCCACGACCAGAATATCGCCCTCGGCGATGCCCTCGTCCTGCATCGAGTCGCCCTCGACGCGCGCGAAGAACGTCGCTTCGGGATGCTTGACGACCAAGCCGTTCAGGTCGAGCGAGCCCTCCAGAAAATCATCGGCCGGGGACGGAAAGCCCGCATGTACAGGGCTCTGGGCCAACGGCACGGCCGCAGCTGCATCCGCCTCGGCCTGTCCCGGACGATATAACTTGATCCCTCGCTTCGCTGACATCGGTACTCCTTTTCCGATGCCTGCTGCAATCCCCGGGCCGAAGAAATAACGTTTAAAATATGCGTTTATTCACTCTTAACCCTTTTTCCGTTGAGCTACAGGATGAAATATACTTTATATTCGTCAGAATGTCGAGTAACCATATGTTATAATTGTTCTGCTCAAGGGTCGGATGTTTTCGATCATGCGCAGCAATATCACTGTATTGAGACGGCAAAGCAAGCAATAGCGCTTCGATAAAGTCGAAATCCTGAGGATTGTTTCCGATCGCTTGGGCTACGACCGTAATTCGGTCTTCGATATGTTCCGCATTGCCGACGGTAGCAATAAGTGCCGTTCTGCACAATTGAATTTGTTCGACTGCCAATAAAGCACATATCTTCGTGGCTAATTTATGGTCTTTCTCGATCGTATCGGCATCGAGCGTTTCAATGATTCGGAGTTTTTCGCGGTTATTGAAAACAGGATTTTCCAGAAGACATAATGCAAGTTCTGGCGTACATGTAATATTTCCGACATCGTTCAAATAGTCGGATTTATGGTGCGCCAGATATTTTGCAAAAACAGACGCCTTATGATAAGAAATACTCTTCGTATTTTTATTCGTATATGCAATGATGCGGGCGTTGATAAGAAACTCCAGCCGTTCAGTGTCCAGATCATCGAGATATTCTCCCGATTTTATAATGCAATCAAACGATTCCGCGATGCTTTTGTAGGTTTCGATATTCAGAATATTCGAACCGATAAGCGCTGCGAAAAGCAATTGTTTCTCCGCTATTGAATCATCGCAGATCGAACGTCCTAATTCGAAATGGTAATTTTCGAGGTAATGTTGCAGGTGTAACGTTGTATTCTTTTCTGAAAATGTAAAATATGCAGCGACATTTTCCCACCGTGGTTCGAGCAGAAATAATTCCATAGCCAAGTCTTTGGCTTCGGCTGCAATGTTTTCGATGCTCTGAATCCTGTTCGTTTGATCTCGTAAATACTCTCTCTTTTCTTCTGGTTTAATGGTCGCATCGTTCAATATGGTAAGAAGCGCATCTTCGTCTTCGTCATTTGCTCCGAGAGAAAATTCATTGATGCAAAACGAAAGATTCTCCTTGATATACGAGGTAACGTATTCGTTAGATACCTTTGCTATTCGTGTCAGGTTGATATTGTCTGCATTTATATCGTTTCTTTTATCGAGGTAATGGACGATAATACATATATTATTGCAATTCGGAACATAGTAGTTGTTGGCTATGATAAAATATAAAAGATCTGAAGATTGGGCATTCACTTGTTCGTATTTCCGTCCCGTCGATAGTGATATTGCTTGCTCCAGTCCGATAGATTCTATATGATTCGTCAGAAATGCGTAATTGGCTTCGAGCCATAATTTTTGCTCTTCAAGGAGTTCGGATGGTTTACAGAATTTAAGCCACGCCTCGACTAATATGGCGAACTCGTCTTTGTGCGTATGAGCCATAATGGCCGACCAATGACATGCGGAATGGTATCCGATGAATCGTTCTATAAGTTTTTGAGCATGAGTGCCGTTCTGACAATATTGGGCGATGAAATCCAAAGGAGCGTCTTCCCGCTCGATACGTTTCAGAAGCAATTCGTATTTATCATGCAACTGGTTATCCTCGCTGTGAAGCATGAGGAAATCGACCAAATGATTGTTCAGCACCACGTCGTTATTGAAAACATACAACGGAACTTTTTGCGCGAAGTTCTCGATTTTATCGATTTTAGCTTGGTAGCCGCTCGGGATCGTCTGCTTCATGGCCAAGAGTAAATCTCGATCATCTGCCGTAATCGAATCCTCGTAGAAATATGAGATATAGTCATAGTAATCCTCATCGATATACCCTCGTCGCAAGAAAACATTCAGCATGGGGTTCAATTTCAGTCCCACGAATGTTTCGCTTTGTTCCGTATTGTATAAGGCGAACAGTTCGTGCAGTCTCAATGATCTGACTCGTCGTTCTTCGTCTGCGATACGCTTTGTCTCTCGCTCGATTTCATCGGGAAGCTCTTCGATTACCTTTTTACGACTCCAATAGGCGTTCTCTAAATTCAGACGCGATTGATTAAGGTCAAGTTCCCCATTTAGAGAATTATAATAGCGTTCACTATATTGGTAACGTATAACGGATGATGATATCATTTTTTCAAAAAGTTCCTCGCTATCGATAATCAAACTAAACCTTTGATATTGACCATTTAATAAAATATATTTAGGATTGACTGACATTATTGACATAATCCGATATGCGCAAGATTCTCTTAAATCTTTGTTTGTTAAATGAATATGCTGCTTGTAATTTTGGATTTTCGCCTCCAATTGTTTCTTCTGCTCTTCGATTTGTTTTTGTGCGTCCGCAATAAAGTGAGGTTTGGAGGCGATACATTTGTAGATATCGCCCTTTCTGTTGTGCAGGAGTGCGAAATCCCTGGGGAAGTAGTTTTTATAAACTACCACACCCAATAATTTCGTGGGGTTCAATTCGATTTGTCCCATAGCACTAAGCCGGGTGCGATATTGTTGGTATTCATTAGCGATGTTGCGCAGTAAGCGCATATCATCGATGAAGAAGGCCATTTCTTCCAGATCATCGTCGGCAATATCCGTATAACCGCGTTTTCGTAACTCTTTTTTCAGTTGGGCTTTCGAGTTGGAGGGATTGATAACGGGGATAACGGTAGAAATGTAGTCGAAGAATTTGGCTCTTTGAGCATCCTTGAATACATCGTCTTTGACGGCATAAATGAAGACGATATGCCGGCCTATTTCCTTGGATTCATTGACCAGTTGGTTCAGTTCCCTGAGTTTGAGATAGATGTCAGAAGTGTTGAATCTATCCAAGTCTTCGATAATGACCACATCGTATTTTGTCCGTTGGAAGAAATAGATGATTTCATCCAGATGTTTGTTAAATATAGACGCCTCTTTTAGCTCGATCTCACCATCTTTTAAATTTAACTTACTTAACTGATAGCCACAATATGTAGATAAAATTTTCCGGATACAAACGAATAATCCAAATATCATATAAACCACACTCAACATATCGAAAATAGAGTTGACAATAGTCCCCCAATCGAATAGTCTGTAAATAACCTCTACACGCAACCAGTCTGGCTCAAATGCAATCAGATAGGCAATGAAAAATCCGACGATTCCGGCAGCCCATCGACAAAGACTTCTCTCCTCGAAATGGAAAATACGTTTAATGCGTGAGTTGGGAACCGTTGCATACTTTTCCCGATAGATCAGCTGCTGAAGTATGCTGTATTCAATAAGACGGTTGAGTTGTTCAACATCTTCCTTAGTTTTAGTTTTCTTCCAATCCTCAGGAAAATCATATGATTCGAGTGTGGCTAATGATATTTGCAAGTATTCGTGTTCTTTATACTGTTGCTGCAAAGTATAAAGAACCGAACTTTTCCCTGAACCATAGGGACCTGTTAAAGCGATATTCCGAATCTGCTTATCTAAGCAAAGCTTTTCTCCGATCTCTTTGACCGGGAAATATTGGGGCTCATTTTCTTCGATAAGGGTCGGCATCAGCGTTTGCTGCTGGATATTCACAAGGATAGAATCCTCGAATATCGCTTGGGGCTTTTTTCTTTTAAAACAATGCCAAAAACGCATAAAATCACGATTTTTCAGATTACACAAAAGTAATATATATTTTACTTTTTTTACCATAAAGAGTTGCATTTCACGGCATAATAGGCTATTGTTCCACATTTTTTCTTTTTCCCTCCAGCGGTTGCCGTCGGGGAAGATAATCCCGCGGCGTGCCTGACGGCCCCTGCGGCTTCGGGCGGAAAAATCATCCTCGGCGCCGTGAGCGCCTTTCGGTATTTTTCCGACCCTGCGCCTTGTCCGCGTGATTGTCCTCTTCCCGAGGCAACCGCCCTATGCGGGAATAAGTCCTCATCACATCATTTCATAACCTGTCGTGCGATGAATCTTAAACCAGACCTTGCACGATGATCGAGACGTGAGACACACGGAAAAAACTGTACGATGTCATGAAGACGACACACGAGAAATCGCAGGCTCTGCGGCCGGAGAAGACGTGCATCACCGCTGCGCAGCAACCGGCATGTGCCGCAGGCAGAGATTCCGAAGCCTTGGCTTCGGAGGAAGCGACGCCCGAAGGCGGACCGACCGAGCCGGTATCGGTCGCAAAGCCGGTTTCGGAGGCTACGACCCCGGAGCCTCTTCCGGGATGCCCGGAACCGGAGACACGCACGCCGCAGAGCGAGACGGCCTCTGAATCCATCGAGGCGACACCTGCGACGGGAGCTCAGCCCTCGCCGCAAGTCGAGCTGCTGGACCTGAACCGTATCGTCACGGGTTCTTACAACCCGCGCAAGGACTTCCGCGAGGATACGCTTCTGGAGCTTTCGGAGAGCATCCGGCAGTCGGGAGTGCTGCAACCGATCTGCGTGCGACCGCACGAGGACGGTTTCGAAATCGTCTACGGCGAACGCCGCTACTGGGCCGCCGCGATGGCGGGTCTTACGCATATCCCGGCCCTCGTCCGCGCGCTGACGGATGCCGAGGCCGTGGATGCCGCCATCACGGAGAACCTCCAGCGCGAGGATGTGAAACCCCGCGAGGAGGCCGCCGCCTACAAGCTGGCTCTGGAGTCGGGGCGCCACACCGTCGAATCGCTGGTCGGGAAGTTCGGGAAGTCGGAGGCCTACATCCGCTCGCGTCTGAAGCTGTGCGATCTGATCGACGCCCTTGCCGAGCAGCTCGACCGCGAGGATATCTCGGTGGGCGTAGCCGTGGAGATCGCCAAATACCCTGCGGAGATTCAGGAACAGGTCTACGCGGAGCACTTCGACGACGGATGCCGCGTCTCGTGGCGCAATGCCCGCATCCGGGAGATCGCCCGACGGCTCTACGATCAGTATATGACCAAGCTGGAGAATTACCGTTTCGACAAGAGCGACTGTACGACGTGCAGCCACAACACGGCCAATCAGGTGCTCTTCCGGGATGAATGCGAGGGCGGGTGCGCCGGGTGCCAGATGCGCGAGTGCATGGTGCGCAAAAACAACGAATACCTCGTGCAGCAGGCCCTGAAGCTCCTCAAGGAGGACCCGCGCACGATCCTCGCCACGGCGGGCGACACTCCCGCTGCGGTCCTCGAAGTGCTGGAGAGCGAGGGATACCATGTCGAGGAGCTGGAGTACAGCATCTATTGTTATGATCTGGCGCCGCGGCGTCCCGAGGAGCCTCAGGCCGCAGCGTACGCCTCGGAGGAGGCATTCTCCGCAGCCCGTCAGCGCTACGAAGCTCTCCTCGACGAGTTCACCGAGCGTACGCAGAAGCTGGAGTTCGACATCTCGGAGGGCCGCACGCTCAAATACGCCATTCTGGGGGCTCTGGACGTGCAGGTGCGCTACGACGATGTTCCCGAGCAGCAGGAGACGGTCGATGTGGAGAGCCCGGACGGCAGCAAGCGTCAGGTCCTCGTCACGATCGTGCCGCCCTCGCCGCTGGAGACGCTCGAACGGCAAGACCAGCGCAACCGGCAAATCTGCTACGAGCATATCACCTCGAAGATGAAGGAGGTGCTGCGGGATGCGAAGGTCTCCAACAAGCCTTTGCAGAAGGAGGAGCGGCAGATGCTCTACTACGCTATCATGCGCGGCGTGAATGGCGGGCCGCGGTTGCAACAATGCGGGTTCCGGTCCAAAGAGAAGGGGCACTTCACCGTCGAGGAGCAGTTCGCGGCTGCGGGACGTATCACCTCCAAGCAACAGGCGGCGCTCGTGCGGACCTTCCTGGCGAACTTCTTCCGCGTCGCGGCTCCCGAATCCTATTGCACGGATCGGACGCTCGACACGCAGCTGCTGTGCCGCTTCGGGGAGCTGAACTTCGCGGAGCAGAGCCGCCAGGTGCAGCAGGAGTTCCTTGCGGTCTACGAGAAGCGGCGTGTACGCATCCAAGAGCAGATCGACGACCTGAAGGCGCAGGCGGAGGCTGCCCAGCGCGTGGCCTCGTTGTGCGAGGAGCCCGACTTCGAACCGGATTTCGAACTCGAGGAGCTGCCCGACATGGAGCCTCCGCAACCCGAGCGGCCGCACGCGGAGCCGCTGCTGTGGCCCGTAGACCCGGAGATCGTCCCCGTTACGCACGCACCCGACGAGGCGCTGCGCATGGCAGCCTGAACCTTCGAAACGGATATCCTTCCTGCGGAGCGGCCCTCGCAAGTGGGCCGCTTCGCTTTTTTAAATACGACACGATGAAACGAATCTTGAAATTGCTGCAACGAATGATGCGTTGCCGACGCTCCGATTCCGACCGTGCAGCCGGGACGTGGCGCTGCGAGGTGTGCGGTTCTCGGGCCATCGCCCGCAGGGTCTGGCTCGACAGCAATACGAACCGGCTTCGTTCCGATGCCGAGGAGCGCAGCGACCTGTGGTGCGACGACTGCCAGGAGCATACCCGCCAGATTCGAGAATGCGACCTGCTGCGCCGTAGCGTAGAGCCGTGGTGGTCGTACGACACGACGATCGAGGATCGCCAGGTCGTTACGGGCCTGATCCCCGAGGGCTTCTCTTCTGAGGACGGCGCGCGTGCCTTCCTCGATGCCTGCGCCGCGGTGTGGAACGGAAAGAGCGGTGCCGAAAAAATCGAGATCTGGCGCTATTTGACCCGCCCCGAAGAATAACCCGAAAAATCGTACGATGATGAACAAAACCATAGAGATGATCGCACCGCGATTGACGGAGCTGATGATCCGCAAAATCGAGACGCTGCGTGAGGAGTGGCACCAGCCGTGGATCGCCGACCTTGAGCACGGACTTCCGCGCAATCTGCGCGGCACGCCCTACCGTGCGGGCAACGTGCTGATGCTGCATTTCCTTCGGGAGATCGCAGGATTCCGAACGCCCGTGTTCCTGACTTTCCGCCAGGCACAGGCCGAAGGGCTGCATGTCCGCAAGGGCTCCGAATCATTCCCGGTCTACTTCTGGAAGGTGTATATCCGCCACCGGCAGACGCGTCGCAAGATCGAGCCGGCGGAGTATTACCGGCTCTCGGAAGCGCAGCGGCGCGAGTACGACCTGCTGCCCGTGATACGCTACTACCCGGTCTTCAATATCGACCAGACCGATATGCCGGAGGTGCAGCCGGAGCGCTACGCGGCGCTGACGGCGCCCGCCCGGGTTCGGGATTACTCGGACGGCGTGGCGTGCCCGCCTCTGGACCGGATGCTGGAGCACCGCGCGTGGCATTGTCCCATTCATCTCCGCTACTCGGAGTGTGCCGCCTACTCCCCGACAGCGGATCGGATCGTCTGCCCCGAGAAGCGGCAGTTTCCCCAGGGTGCGGCTTTCTACACGACGCTGCTGCACGAGATGTCCCACAGCACGGGGCACCCCGCGCGGCTGAACCGCCCCTTGGGCAACGAATACGGCAGCGCGGAGTATGCCCGCGAGGAGCTGGTTGCCGAGCTTACGGCGGCCTTGTGCGGAGCCTTGTTGGGGCTCTCGGCCGCACCCCGCGAGGAGAACGCCGCCTACCTGAAGGGGTGGCTCGAAAAGCTCCGCGCGGAACCGACCTATCTGTTCGACATCCTCGTCGATGCGAACAAGGCGGCGCGGATGATCGACGAGCAGCTGGAACGCCCCGAGGCGCCCTCCGACGAAGAGACCCTCGCCCAGGCGGCGTAATCGGAGCCGCACATATGTATGACCGAGCCCTGCCGTAGCGATATGGCAGGGCTTTCAATCTTTTCCGAACATGTCGAAATCGAAATGTATGCTCGAAACATTGCGGGCTCTGAACCCGCTCTATGACCGCGAACACGGCATCACGCCGGGCGATGTCGAGGCCGTGCGTCGGATGATCGCACGGATCGAATCCACCCGCTCCGAGCGGCAGCCGCGCCCCGGCGACCGGCTCGTCCATATCTCCTGCCATGGAGACTATGCTCCGGATGCGTTGGTCGAAAGGCCTGAAGACGGCGGACGTCTCGCCATCAACATCATTCCGTTCGTGCCGTTCGTAAGCGCCGCCACCGAGGGTGTGCACTGCCACGCCGGAGGCGGTCCGATGACCGCGATCGCAGCCGGGGAGCTCCACTACGCGGGGTATCGCCCGGGCGAGTTCCTCATATGGGGACACGACGGACCCGCAGGCCACGGTGCGATACGCTTCCGGGCCCTCGTCGCGGGGTGGAGCTACCGCGAACCCGAGGCGCTCTACGGCGATTATACGACCCGGGACTGGCGCCGCCTCTACGTTTACTGCCTACCACGTCCCGACGGCTCGTACCGCTACGAAACCGACGGATACGAAATCGGCGACGAGGCGGCGTTCCGAAGGTTCCTGCACGACTTCGAAGGCCGGGTATTTCCGGGGCAGACGCCCCGTCAGCG
>CAJUIE010000073.1 GCA_910586375.1 uncultured Alistipes sp.
GCTCAAATGTATGCGCCAATACCGCAAACTCGTCGGCAAGTCCGTCGAAGTATTGCTCTCGAGCGGCATAAAAATCACGGCCCGGCTCGATGCTGTGGACGAAGCGGGAATCACCCTCTCCTACGAGGAGAAGCAGACCGTCGAAGGCAAGAAACGCAAACAGCTCGTAACGGTCACCCGCACCTATCCCTTCGCCGAAATTAAGTCGACACGGGAATATCTGGATTTCAAGTAAAAAATAAAATACCCCATGGACAATCTGAATCTCATCAGCAACTTCGCAGAGTTCAAGGAGCTGAAAAACATCGACAAGTCGACCATGATCGGCGTTCTGGAAGATGTCTTCCGTCACGCCTTGCAGAAGCAGTACGAGACGGACGAGAACTTCGACGTGATCATCAACCCCGAAAAGGGCGACCTCGAAATCTGGCGTAATCGCACTGTCGTGGAAGACGGCGCTGTGGAGAATCCCAATACCCAGATCGCTGTATCGGAAGTCAAGGCTATCGACTCCACCTATGAGGTTGGTGACGAGTATGCCGACGAGATCAAACTCTCCTCGTTCGGACGCCGCACCGTGTTATCGCTACGTCAAAACCTCGCCTCGCGCATTCTCGATCTGGAGAAGGCCAGTCTCTACGAGAAATACTCGGAGAAGGTGGGCGAAATCATCACGGGCGAGGTTTACCAGGTCTGGAAAAAGGAGGTGCTGATCCTCGACGATGATGAGAACGAGCTGATTCTCCCCAAGAGCGAGCAGATACCCAACGATTTTTATCGCAAGGGCGACACGATCAAGGCTATCGTCAAGTCCGTCGAGATGAACAATAACCAGCCGCGCATCATCCTTTCGCGTACGGCCAGCCAGTTCCTTGAACGCCTTTTCGAACAGGAGGTTCCGGAGATTTTCGACGGTCTGATCACCATCAAGAAGATCGTCCGCATCCCCGGCGAACGGGCCAAGGTTGCCGTAGAGTCTTACGACGACCGCATCGACCCGGTAGGCGCCTGCGTCGGTATGAAGGGTTCGCGTATCTACTCGATTGTCAAGGAGCTGCGCAACGAAAATATCGACGTGGTAAACTACACGGCCAACACGCAGCTGATGATCCAGCGCGCCCTGAACCCTGCGAAGATTTCATCAATCACCCTCGATGAAGAGAAGCAGACCGCAGCCGTCTACCTCAAGCCCGACCAGGTGTCGCTGGCCATCGGCAAGGGCGGTCTGAACATCCGGCTTTCGAAGATGCTCACCGGCTACGACATCGACGTCTACCGCGAAGTCGAGGAAGAAGACGTGGCGTTGAGCGAATTTGCCGACGAGATCGACGCTTGGATCATCGAAGCCCTTAAGAACGTGGGTTGCGACACGGCCAAGAGCGTCCTGGAGCTCTCCGTCGAAGAGATTGCCGCACGTGCTGACCTGGAGGTCGAGCAGGCACAGAAAGTGGTGGAGATTCTCAAGGCCGAGTTTGAATAAACACCGGTCGGACGAACGCGCCTCCACAATATAATTGACAAGCAAAGAAAACGACACGATAATGGGGAATGAAAGAAAATTAAGGCTCATTCAGGTGGCCAAGGAGTTCAACGTGGGACTGAATACCATCACGGACTTCCTGCATAAGAAGGGCATCAAGAGCGACGGATCACCTAACACACAGGTCGACGCCGAAACCTATGCCGTCCTGGAGAAAGAGTTCGGCTCCAGCCGCAGCAGCGGCAATGCCCGTGACTCAATCCGCGAACGCATCGCTCAGAAACAGACGACCATCACCCTTGAGGCATCCCGCACGCAGGAGCGCGAAGAGGAGAAAGAGGTAGTCATCAAGAGCAACGTCATCAACGTGCGCGACGAGATCCGCCAGCCGAAGTTCCTCGGCAAGATCGATCTCTCACCTAAACCTAAGGCCGGAGCGGCACAGCCCGAAGTTGCACAGCCCGAAGCTCCGACCCCGGCTCCGGCTCCACAGGCGGAGCGTGAACACCCGGCTGCTCCCGAAACTCCGAAAACCGGACAGGCCGAGGCCCCTGCACATGCAGCTCCGCCCCCCGCGGTAACTCCCGCACTGCCCGATGCTCCGGTCACCGCACCTGCCAAAGAGACTAAAGACGATGTTTTCCGCCCTGCGACCGTAACCCTTCAGGGACCGCAGGTTCTCGGCACGATGGATGTCTCGGGCTTTGTCCCCGGCGGCAAACACAAACGCAAACGCCTCTCCAAAGAGAAAGTTGACGTCACCAAGGCCCAGAAAGGCAGCGCCGGCGAAAGCCGCGGCAGCGGTCAAGGCAACGCGGGAGGTCAGAACCGCCCGGGCAGCGGCGCAGGACAGAATCGTCCCGGCACCCAGAACCAGCCCCGCCCCGGCGAAGGACGCCGCAACCGCAACAAGAAGAACAGCCAGCCTGTCATCCGCCCCGAGGTAAGCGACGAAGAGGTTTCGAAGCAGATTAAGGATACCCTGGCTCGTCTGACGGCCAAGGGAGCCAAAACCAAGGGTTCGAAATACCGCAAGGAGAAACGCGACGCCGTGCACGAACGGATGAACGAAGAGTTCGAACGTTCAGAAATGGAACGTTCAACACTCAAGGTCACCGAGTTCGTAACGGTCAGCGAGCTGGCTGCAATGATGAACGTCTCACCGACTCAGGTCATCACGGCCTGCATGAACTTAGGTCTGATGGTATCGATCAACCAGCGGCTCGATGCCGAAGCACTGGTGGTCGTGGCCGAGGAGTTCGGGTTCAAGGTCGAATTCGTCTCGGTCGAAATCCAGGAAGCTATCGCCGAGGAGGATATCGACGACGAGCAGAATCTGCAGCCCCGTCCCCCTATCGTCACGGTCATGGGCCATGTCGACCACGGTAAGACGTCGCTGCTGGATAACATCCGCAAAACCAACGTTATCGAGGGCGAGGCCGGCGGTATTACCCAACATATCGGCGCCTACAGCGTCGAACTCAATGGCCAGAAGATCACTTTCCTCGATACTCCGGGTCACGAAGCCTTCACGGCCATGCGCGCCCGCGGTGCGAAGATCACCGACGTGGCTATCATCATCGTGGCGGCCGACGACAGCGTGATGCCTCAGACGGTCGAGGCGATCAACCACGCGCAGGCCGCGGGCGTTCCGATGGTCTTTGCCATCAACAAGATCGACAAACCCAGCGCCAATCCCGACCACATCAAGGAACAGCTCTCGCAGATGAACTACCTCGTCGAGTCGTGGGGCGGCAAGTATCAGGATCAGGATATTTCGGCCAAGAAGGGACTCAACCTCGACAAGCTGCTGGAAAAGGTGCTGCTCGAAGCCGAGATGCTCGACCTGAAGGCCAATCCCGACAAGAAAGCCGTGGGTACGGTCATCGAGTCGACCCTCGACAAGGGCCGAGGCTATGTCTCGACGATCCTGGTGCAGAGCGGTACGCTACACATCGGCGATGTGGTGCTCTCAGGCACTTATACGGGCCGCGTGAAGGCCATGTTCAACGAAGACGGCAAGAAAGTCACCGAAGCAGGTCCTTCGACGCCGGTGCAGGTGTTGGGTCTCAACGGAGCCCCGCAGGCCGGCGACACGTTCAACGTCATGGAGGACGACCGCTCGGCCCGCGAAATCGCCAACAAACGCGAACAGCTCCAGCGCATGCAGGGCATCATGACCCAGAAGCACGTAACGCTCGACGAGATCGGTCGCCGCATCGCCATCGGCTCGTTCAAGGAGCTGAACATCATTGTCAAGGGCGACGTCGACGGCTCGGTCGAGGCCATGTCCGGGTCACTCATCAAACTCTCGAAGGAGACCGTGCAGGTCAACGTCATTCACGCCGCCGTGGGTCAAATTTCAGAGTCTGACGTGCTGCTGGCCGCAGCTTCGAACGCCATCATCGTGGGCTTCCAGGTACGTCCGTCTGCCGCAGCCCGCAAGGTCGCAGAGAAAGAGGAGATCGAAATCCGCCTCTACTCGATCATCTACGATGCCGTGAACGACATCAAGGATGCTATCGAGGGCATGTTGGAACCCGTCATGAAGGAGGAGATCGTGGCTTCGGTCGAGGTACTGGAGATCTTCAAAATTTCGAAGGTCGGAACCGTGGCCGGATGTATGGTCCGCGAAGGCAAACTCCAACGCTCGACCCCCATCCGCGTCATCCGCGACGGTATCGTGATCTACACCGGCAAACTCGGTTCGCTCAAACGCTTCAAAGACGACGTGAAGGAGGTGACCTCGGGTCAGGACTGCGGTCTGAACATCGAGTCGTTCAACGACATTCGCGTAGGCGACATCGTGGAGGGCTACGAACAGGTCGAAGTCAAACGCAAGTAACCGGGGGAGAGCGGCGGCGCAAGGCTGGAGAAGACTGTCAGAGAAGGACTTGGCGGACGCTGACCGACAGAGACAATGACAGCTATCGGGCTAGCGAGCCGCTGTCCCGCCCCGCGGAGACTCGTAAAAACAGCGCTCCCCATGCCGGTTGCGCCTCGCTGAAACCACCTCCAGTTGCCTCCGCAAACGATGAAACAGGCACCCAGAAATAACGAAAAACTAAACTCAAACCATACACATGAACACCCAAATTCATTTCATCACCCCCGAAGAGGCTGTCAAGGTGATCAAATCGGGCGATCACGTCCATCTGAGTTCTGTAGCTTCGGCTCCGCAGTGTCTCATCAACGCCATGTGTGCTCGTGGCGAAGCCGGTGAGCTGAAAAACGTACACGTCCACCACCTCCACACCGAAGGACCGGCACCTTATGCCGATCCCAAATTCGAGGGCATCTTCCAGCTGGACTCGTTCTTCGTGGGTGCCAACGTGCGCAAGGTCACCCAGAGCGGCGATGCCGATTACATCCCCATCTTCCTGAGCGAAACGCAGAAGCTCTATCGCTGCGGTGCAGTGCCATGCAATGTGGCGATGATCCAGGTCTGCCCTCCCGACAAGCACGGCTACGTGTCTCTCGGCACATCAGTGGACGCAACGCTGGCGGCCGTGGAGTGCGCCGAACATGTCATCGCCGTGGTGAACAAGAACGTTCCCCGTTCGTTCGGTCAGGCCATGATTCCGATGTCGAAGATCGACATGTTCGTCGAGGACGACACACCGCTCATCGAAGCCCACTTCGCCGAGCCCAACGAAATCGAGACGGCCATCGGCAAGCACTGTGCAGCCCTCATCGAGGACGGAGCCACGCTCCAGATGGGCATCGGCGCCATTCCCAATGCAGTGCTGAGCCAGTTAGGCGGACATAAAGACCTCGGTATCCACACCGAAATGTTCGCCGACGGCGTCCTGCCGCTCGTCGAGAAGGGCGTGGTCAATGGCGAGGCCAAGAAAACCGACCCCGGCAAGATGGTTTCGACGTTCCTGATGGGTTCCAAGACCGTCTACGACTTCATCGACGACAACCCGGGTGTGCTGATGATGGATGTCGGCTATACGAACGACCCCTACATTATCTCGCAGAACGACAAGTTCGTAGCCATCAACTCTGCACTACAGATCGACCTCACGGGCCAGGTGTGCGCCGATTCGCTCGGCACCAAGTTCTGGTCAGGCGTCGGCGGACAAATCGACTTCGTCTACGGCGCGTCGCTCTCGAAGGGCGGCAAGGCCATCATCGCCATGCCGTCGATTACGAACAAGGGCGTTTCAAAAATTTGTCCCACGCTGCTGGACGGTGCCGGTGTCGTCACCACGCGCAACCACATCCACTGGTTCGTCACCGAGTTCGGAGCTGTTGACCTCTACGGCAAAACGATGCAGGAACGCGCCCGGCTATTGATTTCGATCGCCCACCCCTCCGCACAGGAGGAGCTCGACCGCGCAGCTTTCGAGCGCTGGGGGTCACACCACCACTACATCAAAGGATACATGGCGAAATAATACGCCATCCGGACCGCCTTTTTTACCGCCACCGCCCCGGAATATTCCGGGGCGGTATTTTGTATGGAGGGGAAGCTTACGCAGGCTGACCTTGCAACACCACAGAGACAGCGGCGGCAGGCGCGCACCCAGCCCGGCAAAGCCACAAAAAATTCCCGACATGCATCACTGCACGTCGGGAACTCCATTTTCCGTCGGACAATTCCTATTCTTCGACTGCCGAATAGTAGGTCAATTTACCCGTATAGGTCGAGGTCACGTTGCGCTCTGCTCCATCCTTGAGCTTGATTTTCAGCGTGTAGACATCGCCATCGCGGCTTACGTCGACCGTTCCCGTATCGAGCCGCGCTTCGATCTGACGGCGGGTCGAGTAAAACCAGCAACCCCAGTAACCGCCATAAGAAGCGTCGTACATACCGGCCAGCATCGACCCGGCAGGCAGCGCTTCCGCCGTATTGGCATCGAGGAGCGTATAAACCCCATCGGGAATATAATCGCTCACGCCGCTCGTGGCGTTGAACGCCAGCTGCATCGCATCGCCCTGACCGAAGTTGATGTCCAAATCATAGTCCTCTTCGGCCAACACGACGTTCCACGCATCGGAGCCTGCCTCGTAGATATCACCATAGTAAATCGCCATCCCCTGGGAAAAAGCCAGCTCCACATCCTCGGTCAGGTTGCTCATGTTGCCCTCCTGCGTACGATTGTAGACAGGCACGGGACCGTAATATTCGAACTCGTAGGGCTCTTCGTTATCGAACTTGAGCGAGCAGGTCACCTTATAGAGCCCGTCGATCAACTCGATTTTGACCGCTCCGCTCTGCGCTTCGGCGTTGACGAAGTAGCCCTCCTCATCGGGAGTGCCCAAATAGGTGTCGCCTTCGCCGTTGAGTGTCCCGGCCGGATGCTCCGACCCATCGTTCATCGGATAATCTCCCGCCTCGAGCGTGGCGAAATCGGGATTTGCAGCCAAAGCCCCATTGAAATCGAGGCAGAGAACACGGAAGCCGCCGGAGACGCTGGCATCCTCGATATGGAAGTTGATCCAATAGTTGCCCGACCCCTCTCCGTGATAATCACCCTTGTAATAACCCTCGGCACGCACGCCTTCGGTCAGAGCCGGTTTCTCAGGCTCTTCGGATCCGTTATTTCCCCCCCCCGGCGTCTGTCCGGTTTCGGGTGCGGTAGCAGAGTCGTCGTCGCTGCAAGCCGACAACAGGCTTACGACACACAGAGTCGCAGCCGCCAGCAGGAATTTTTCGAATTTCATACTTAACTAACCTTTAAATTTGACTGAAAACACAGCGAAGGTACTAAAAAATTTCCGATTCGACCAATTTGGTCCTCGCCATACGCTATTTCCCCCCCCCGGCACCGAATCGGTGCCGTCGACCTCTACGGCAAAACAATGCAGGAACGCGCAGCCTTCGAACGCTCTGAGGCTCGCAAAAAACTATCGGTCGGAATTTTGTAGTTTGCGAATTTATTCTCATCTTTGTTTTTGCAGTCTGTGAGGGCTGCGCATATTCGCATGTAAAAAGCGCATCGGCTTTTTTCTTACGACCGAAATCTGGAAAATTTCAACGAAGTAAGGAACAAAGGTTGATGCTCTCGTCGTTTTATCGGCGCGGGCATATTCCGTCGTTCTACTTTGTGGGCATTCCAGAGCCTCGGTCGTGGATGCGGAGTGCTGCCCGCGCTTTCGTAGAAACGACATGATACACATCGGACAACTGATCGAACAGGAGCTTCGGCGCCAGCAGCGCACGGTGAGCTGGTTCGCACGAAACCTCTGTTGCGAGCGCACTAACGTCTACGATATTTTCAAGCGGCAAAGCATCGACACCCAGATGTTGCTGCGCATATCCAACATTCTGGGTCACAATTTCTTCGGCTATTATCAGAAAGAGTACGAGCACACGGAGCGTCAGTAAAATACGACACTTGCGTACAATTTTCTCCGACGGTCAATTCTTGTGCCGTCCCCCTGTCGGCCCTACCTTTGCAGCGCAAACAAACATTCACAAAAAAACATTTTCACCATGCGAAAACTCAAACTCTTTTTGCTGCTCTTCGTCGCGGCAAGCAGTATCTACAGCCTCACCGCCTGCAAGGACAAGGACGACGACCAGCCCAACATCCCCGCCGAAATCATCGGCACGTGGGTCTGCGCCGCAGAACTCGAAACACTGACCTATACGTTCGGTGCCGACGGCAAATTCATCGAAACCTGGGCCTCTCAAACGCAATCGGAATCCGATTACGGCACCTTCACCTACGACGGTACGACGCTGACGCTGAAATACGACGACGGCGAGGTCGCAAGCGGTCCGATCATCATCTCGGGCAACACACTGACAATGGACGATCTCGTTTTTACGAAAAAATAGAAACGATGTCCCGATCCGGCATGAAAAACCGGATATTCCGAAAAGGAATATCCGGTTTTTCATGCCGTCGGTACAACCGGCACCCCGCAAGTCGCAAATCACACCTCCCACGTGGCACCGGAGTGCAAGAGATCATCGACACACCGAATTTTGGACGATGCCTTGACCTCCTCGACCTGCCGTTCAACAGCCCGGTCGTAAACTGCGTCGTCCTCGACAGCACGAATCACACCCACTGCTACTGGATAATCGGGATATTTCATGGCTGCCAGCATCATATGCAGCGTAGTGT
>CAJUIE010000074.1 GCA_910586375.1 uncultured Alistipes sp.
TCGCACAACCGGTCGGTGATGATGGCATCGGCTACGGCCATGGCAGGGGTACTGTCGATGAAGATGTAGTCGTAGCGTGCGCGCAACTCGTCCATGAGGTGGTCGAGGCGCTCCGAGAGGAGCATTTCCGTGGGGTTGGGCGGCTGGACACCGGCATAGATCGCATCGAGGTTGCTGTGGATGTCGGTGTGCATGATTATTTCGTCGAGGGTCGCGGCCCCGGCGAGGTAGCTTGAGATACCCTTGCGGTTGTTGCCGTTCTTGAGCTGCGTGGAGAGTGCATGACGCCGCAGGTCGAGGTCGATGATGATGACGCGTTTTCCGGCCATGGCGAAGGTCATGGAGAGGTTCAGCGTGATGAATGTCTTACCCGCATGGGGGTTCGACGAGGTGAAGAGCACGCTTTTAATCTCCTTGTTGGCCGACACGTTCATGAACGACATGTTCGAGCGCAGGATTCGGAAAGCCTCCGAGAGCGAGTCGCGGCCTGTTTCGCGCACGGCGATACCGTTTTCGGGCGTATGTTCGCTGTAGGGTATATCACCCAGGAACGGGGCGCTGATGCTTTTTTCGATGTCGTGGCGGCTGCGGATCGTGGTGTCGAGCATCCCGATCAGGTAGAACAGACCGAACGGAATGGCCACACCGACCAGCAGGGCGACGCAGAGGATCATCATCGGGCGCGGAGAGACGGGCGCCGAGCTGCCGTAGGCCGTGTCGATGATGCGGGAGTTGCTCTCCGCAATGGCGAAGTTGAGCTGCGTCTCCTCCTGCTTGTTGAGCAGGTAGAGGAAGAGCTCCTCCTTGATTTTCTGCTGGCGCATGATGCCGAGGATCGCCTTCTCCTGCGAGGGAATGGTCGAGATGCGCTCGTTGGCCTGCGACTCCTCCTTGCGCAGGGCGTCGCGCTGGAGCTTGAGCGAGGAGATGTGGGAGCTGAGCGATGTGAGGATCGACGCACGCAGCGCTTTCAGCTTGTTGTCGATGTTCTGGATCACGGGGCTGTTGGACGAGCTGTTGTCGAGCAGCTTTTCGCGCAGCAGGATGGTGTTGTTGAAGTCGACGATCTGCCCTGAGATCGAGGGGTTGTTGATGGCTGCCACCACGGGGATGAGCTCGCCCTCTTTTTCCGAATCCCGGAGATAGGTGCGGATGAAGTCGGCCACGTTGATCTGATTCTCTATCGAGAGGCTTTCGGCCTTGTAGCGCGAGCTTTCGGAGATGCTGCGGCTGGTTTCGGACGAAAGGTCGATCATGCGGTTGTCCTTCTTGAGGTCCTCGATGTCGCGGTCTACATCGCCCAGTTCGCGGCCGATGACTTCCAGACGGTTTTTGAGGAACTCGGCCGTAGAGACGGATATACGCCGTTTGTCCTCGATGGCATCTTCGTTATAGACGGCAATGAGCGTGTTGATGATGTCCTCGGCGCGCTTGGGGT
Source organism: uncultured Alistipes sp. (assembly GCA_910586375.1). Classification (GTDB taxonomy): domain Bacteria; phylum Bacteroidota; class Bacteroidia; order Bacteroidales; family Rikenellaceae; genus Alistipes. The sequence goes on from CAJUIE010000074.1 coordinate 1,439, forward strand.
GGGTGTCGTTCATCCAGATGATGACGATCGACGCCTGCTTGTTCGCTACGTCGCTCCGCACGGCATTCCGGTAGACGTTGGTCGTCTTTATGAGCGATCGTTTCTGCACCTGAATGGGTATACCCTCGAATTTGGGGTTCATGTAGGGGGTTTTGTGGACGACGATTTCCCCTACGGGCGTGGTTATCGTATCGCCGTAAAAACCCTGTATGGTGTTTCGGTTTTCCTGTTTGGCGATGAAGGCGTCGCTGAATTTCGACAGCTGAAACCGGTCTCCGGCCAGCGGGGTGAGCTCCAGAGCCAGAGCCTGCCGGCTGTTGCTGTTGAGGAACTCGACCTTGACGGGCGTCTGCTCGTAGAGGTCGATATCGCGGAAGCGTCTGTGTATGGAGTAGTTGACCGTCAGGTTGAGGCGCTTGACCACTTCGGCCATCAGGCGGCGCGACTGGAGGATGTAGATTTCGTTGTCGACGTTGCGCTGGGCGCGGAATCCCATCAGGTCGTTGAAAGCCGCCAGCTCCGTATCGCCGCCTTTGCGGCTGTCCTTGACGAGGATGACGGCCCGGCGGTTGTAGGTTTTCGGGGTGCTGGCCAGATAGTAGTAGGCGGCCCCTAAGCAGAGCAGGACGGAGAGTACGAACTTATACCAGTTGGCGATGACGATCTGGATGATGTCGTGAAGCGAAATGCCGCCGGCGTTTTCGTTTTCGTTGGAGTGGGCCGGAATGGGCTGTTCGGACATGGTGTAACTCGTTTGTGTTGTTACTACTTGATGGAGGTGATGGTGATGACCAGGGTGGCCAGCGAGACGATCGTGCTGGCGAGCGATATGTAGAACCCGCGGTTCTGGTTGATTTCGCTGGCCTGAGCCTTGTATTTATTGGGCTTGACGTACACCACGTCGTTCTGCTGGAGGTAATATGCCGGGGAGTTGAAAAGGTCCTTGGAGGTCAGGTCGACGTATTCGACGGTGCGTTTTCCGTCTGCTTCACGGATTACGGCCACCTCGGTTCGTATGCCGTAGAGGGTCAGGTCGCCTGCCATGGCCAGGGCATCGAGGATCGAGACCCGGTCGCGGGAGATGTCGTAGGTGCCCGGGCGGAAGACTTCGCCGATCACCGCGACGCGCATGTCGGTGAACTGCACGTTGACCTGGGGGTCGTTGACGTAGCCGCCGGCGATGACTTTATCGGCGATTTCGCGGGAGAGTTCGTGGCGGGTCTTGTCCTTGCAGTAGATCGGGCCGATCAGGGGCAGTTCGAGTACGCCGTTTTCGTCCACCGTGAAGAACTGGAGCGATTGCGAGCTGGAGGCGTTGGCGAAGGAGGGCCCCACCAGGGAGCTGAACGACGATGCCGAGTTGAGGGGCACGGCCAGCTCGGGGTCTTTGCTGGTGATGATGATCGAGAGCCTGTCGTGGGGCATGATGCGCCGCTGGGCATCCTGGATGATCGTTTCGGGCACGGAGGCTTCCGCGTCCTGAATATACCATATTTGTTTCTGTGCCGCACAGGAGGCGAGCAGCAGGGTCGCAAGGGCGAAGATGGAAGTTCTGAATCGCTTCATTTCGAATCTGAGTACTTATAATCGAGGCAAAGTTAGTAAAAAACTTTTGGAATAAAAAACGGAATTTCGGTCTGTTCAGTGTGTTTGTCTTGCATTTTCGGGCGTTTTTCGGTTTTTTGCGGAAAAAAACGTACCTTTGACTTCCGAAAAAAATGCCTGAGCGCAAAAAATCGGCCCCTTGGGCTGCGGGCTGTTCTATGCGAGCCTCCGCCCGGGGATGGCTACGGCTCGATCCGGCCCACAGGCCGAAAAATTGTTCGGGCCCCAAGCCAGCGAACGGCGCAAACGCCCGGGGACGCACAAGCAGCAGCGGGAGGTGGGGCTATCCGTTTCCCGGCGGCGGGGGCAAAAGAGAGGCATTTCCGAAAGAACGAAGGGATGATCCGTTGTTGTATTTTCGATCTGGATGGCGTGGTGGTCGACACGGCGCGTTTTCATTTTGAGGCCTGGGCTTCGCTGGCCCTCGATCTGGGTTTCAGACTCACGGCGCAGGCTGCCGAGGCGACCAAGGGGGTCGGGCGCATGGAGTCGCTTGACATCGTGCTGCGGGCCGGGGGGCTGGAGGGGCGGTTTTCGCCGGAAGAGAAGCAGCGTCTGGCCGACGAAAAAAATGCGCGTTACCTGGCTTTTGCAGCGCACATGACGCCTGCCGATGTACTGCCCGGAGTTGGGGCGTTCCTTGAGGAGCTGAGGCATTGCGGCGTAAAGCGGGCACTCGGATCGGCGTCGAAGAATGCCGGGGCGATTCTCGATCGCTGCGACCTGAGGCGTCGGTTCGACGCCGTGGTCGACGGCACGCAGGTCTCGAAGGCCAAGCCCGACCCCGAGGTCTTTTTGAAAGGGGCGGAGGCGCTGGGCATGAACCCCGCCGTGTGCGTCGTCTTCGAGGATGCTGCCGCGGGGATCGAGGCTGCTGCACGGGCCGGGATGCGCTCTGTGGGCGTAGGGGCGGGGGCTCCACTTGGCCGCGCCTCGATGCGGATTGCCTCGTTCGAAGGTTTTACGTTTGAAAAATTATGCAGGGAGATCGACGACATCTGAAGACCGATCCGTGGCGGATTGTGGAGGAGGGTTTCGACCCGCGTTTTGCACAGGCGTCCGAGTCGCTTTTTGCACTGGGCAACGGTGTTATGGGTGGCCGGGCCAACTTCGAGGAGCGTTATTCGGGCCCCTCGCTTCAGGGTAACTATATCGGGGGGCTTTATTATCCCGACAAGACGCGTGTGGGGTGGTGGAAGAACGGTTATCCGGAGTATTTCGCCAAGGTGCCCAACGCCGCCTTCTGGCTTGGTGTCGACGTGCGGATTGACGGTGAGGAGCTCGACCTGGCGGCTGTCGGGGTGCTCGATTTTTATCGGGAGACCGACATGCGGCGGGCGGTGCTTACGCGGCGGATGAACGTGCGGATGCAGAGCGGTGTTGAGGTGGCGGTCGAGGCCGTGCGCTTTTTCTCGCTTGCCCGGCGCGAATTGGGGGTTGTCCGTTATTCGGTTACGCCCCTGAACCGGGCTGCGGAGATCGAATTTTCGCCTTATATCGACGCCGACGTGCGCAATGCCGATGCCAATTACGATGAAAAGTTCTGGGAGGAGGTCTCCACCGACGGCGATGCGGTACACAGCCGCCTGCGCAAGAGCGGTTTCGAGGCCGCCTGGGCGCAGCGCGTTGTTCTCGACGGGGAGGTATTTCGTTGCGACAGCCGCCCCGGGTGTGTGCGTCATACGGCCGTTGTGCGGTGCGAGGCAGGACAGAGGGTTACATTATATAAATATGCAGGTATCTGTTCGTCGCTCAACCACGAGCCCGGGGAACTCGTTGCTGCCGCGCGTGCCGTCGCCGCCGACGGTGCCGCTGCCGGTTTCGACGCCTTGTGCCGGGAGCAGGAGGCCGCGTGGGCCGCACGCTGGCACAGCTGTGACATCGGGATCGGGGGCGATGCGGCAGCCCAGCAGGGCATCCGTTTCTGCATCTTTATGTTGTTGCAGACTTATACGGGGGTCGATACACGCCTCAACATTGGCCCCAAGGGCTTCACGGGCGAGAAGTACGGCGGTGTGACTTATTGGGACACAGAGGCTTACTGTCTGCCTTTCTATATGGCGACCGCCGGGCCTAAGGTGGCGCGCGAACTGCTCGTTTATCGTTATAACCAGCTCGGCAAGGCCATTGAGAACGCCGCGAAATTGGGTTTTCACGACGGCGCAGCCCTTTATCCGATGGTAACGATCAACGGCGAGGAGTGCCACAACGAGTGGGAGATCACTTTCGAGGAGATCCATCGCAACGGTGCCATCGCCTATGCCATTTTCAACTATATCCGTTACACGGGCGATAAGGGCTATCTTGCAGAGGGCGGCGCCGAGGTGTTGTTGTCCATCGCCCGTTTCTGGGCCCAGCGCATCACGTGGTCCGAAGCCCGCAAGAAGTACGTCATGCTGGGCGTCACGGGTCCCAACGAGTACGAAAACAACGTCAACAACAACTGGTATACTTCCTACATCGCCTGCTGGTCGATGCGTTATGCTGCTGAGGCCGTTGCGTGGGTGCGGGAGAACAACCCCGAAGCCTATGCCGTCCTTTGCGCGAAGCGTTCGTTTGACGAGCAGACCGAGACTGCCCGGTGGCGCGAAATCGACCGCAACATCTACTTGGGCGAAGACCGCGAGCTGGGCATCTTTCTCCAGCAGGACGGTTATCTGGACAAGGTGCAGACCCTCGCTGCCGAGCTCGACCCTGCCGAGCGGCCCATTAATCAACACTGGTCGTGGGACCGCATTCTGCGCTCGTCGCTCATCAAGCAGGCCGATGTCTTGCAGGGGCTTTACTTTTTTCGTGACCAGTTCGATGCAGGCACGCTGCGGCGCAACTTCGACTTTTACGAGGCCCGCACGGTCCACGAATCGTCGCTTTCGCCCTGCGTCCATACGGTCCTTGCCGTGCAGTTGGGGCTGATGGATAAGGCTTACGAGTTGTATCTGCGCACGGCGCGTCTTGATCTGGACGATTATAACTGCGAGGTGGCCGAGGGGTGCCACGTCACCTCGATGGCCGGATCGTGGATATCGGTAGTCGAGGGGTTTGGGGGAATGCGCATCGTCGACGACACCCTGACTTTCGAACCCCGCCTGCCCGAGGCGTGGCGTTCGCTCTCGTTCCGGGTTGACTACCGGGGGCGTGTGCTCGCTGTGCGCATTACGGCCGGGCGGATACGCATCGACGTCGAGGGCGCGCCGGTCGATGTGGCCGTGGGCGGTCGCCGATATAGGGTGGAGACGAATATCGAACTAAAAACCGAATAGAACCATGCTGCATCCCGAGTGGAGCTATCAGGCCGTCATTTATGAGATGAACGTGCGCCAGCTGACCCCCGAAGGCACTTTGCGGGCCGCCGCCGGGCGCCTGCCTTTTTTGCGCGATATGGGTATCGACGCCGTGTGGCTTATGCCGGTGCATCCCGTCGGAGTGGAGGGCCGCAAGGGGTCGCTCGGCTCCTTTTACTCGATCCGCGACTACTGCGCCGTCAGTTCTGAGCTGGGCACGATGGAGGATTTCGACGCATTGGTCACTGAGGCCCATCGCCTCGGAATGAAGGTGCTCCTGGACTGGGTGGCCAACCACACGGCCCGCGATGCGCGCTGGATTGCCGAACACCCCGATTTTTACGAACGCGACGCCGGGGGGCGTCCCGCCGTGCCGTGGGACTGGACCGATACGGCCCAGCTCGACTATGCCAACAGGGAGGTGTGGCGGGCTCAGGCCGACGCCATGGAGTTCTGGATTCGGGATCATGCTGTCGACGGCTTCCGCTGCGACATGGCCATGCTTGTGCCCATCGGTTTCTGGAATGCCACCGTCGAACGGCTGCGGGCGGTGAAGCCCGACCTCTTCATGCTGGCCGAGGCCGAGGAGACCAACCTTTTCGGCCTGCCTGCTTTCGATGCCTGCTATGCCTGGGAGATGCACCACCTGATGGTCGACGTTGCGCAGCAGAAGGTGCGCCTGACCGCTTTGCGCGATTACCTGTATGCCGACCGGGGGCGTTATCCGCGCTCGGCCATGCGGCTGACCTTCACGTCGAACCACGACGAGAATTCGTGGAGCGGCCCGGAGTTCGGGCGCTTCGGCGACGCCCGCGAGGCGATGACCGTCTTTTCGTTTGTCGTGCCGCGCGGCCTGCCGCTCGTCTATACGGGCCAGGAGGTGGGTTACGACCACTCATTCGCCTTTTTCGACCGCGACCCCATCCCTGCCTCATGTTATCGGGCCAATGCCTTTACGGAGCTTTATCGCCGTCTGATCCGTCTGCGGCACGACAACCCGGCCCTGGCTGCCGGCGAGCGGGGCGGCGAGATGATTGAGCTGCACAACAATGCCGGGGACTGTCTCTGGACGATGGTGCGCGAGGTTGAGGGCAATCGGGTTGCCGCCGTGATGAATCTTTCGCCTTATGCCATCCATGCCGATTATCATACGGGCATTTACGCCGGTATGTATACCGATGCCATGACCGGCGCCGACTACGAGCTGCGCGGGCGGGTGGAGGAGGATATGGCCCCCTGGGCTTATCGTATCCTTGTGCGTCGCACCTGAAACTGACAGAAAACGTCCCAACGGGATGTTTTTTGCATGGTTTTTTGTATCTTCGTCCGAAATATGAAACGCTTCTGTCTTATCGCTCTGTTTGCCGTGCTCTCTGCGACGGCCGGTGCCCGTATATGGCAGCCGGGCGAGGTTCCCAATGTGCAGCTCGCCGACCGCAGCCGTTATGTCTCCAATCCCGACGGCATCCTCTCCGACGGCGCCGTTGCGACGATCGATTCGTTGTGCCGCTCTCTGCGTGAACAGGGTATTGCCCAGGTGGCCGTGGCGGTGCTTGACGACATCGAAGGTGGCGATACTTTCGGTTTCGCCATGCGTTTGTTCGGCGGCTGGGGCGTGGGCCGCAGCGATGCCGATAACGGACTGGGCGTCCTTTTGGTACGCGATCTGCGCGAAATTCGCTTCATCACCGGCCCGGGAATCGAGGGGGTTCTGCCCGATGCCCTCTGCAAACGGATACAGCTCAATTTCATGCTGCCGCATTTCCGCGACGGCGACTATGACGCAGGTATGGTTGCCGGGATGCGGGCCGTGGCAGAACTGCTCGAAGGCGGCGAGCTCGATTTCGGTCCCGAGCCGGAGGACGAGGGTATACCGTGGTTGAGTATTGTGCTGGGGCCCTTAGGGTTCTTCTTCTGTGTTGTGCTGTTTCTGGCTTTCTTCGGGCAGAGCCGGCGTTGCCCCAAGTGCGGCAAGAGCACCCTGAACCTGCGCGACACGCGGGTGTTGTCCGTCGCTTCGGCTTACGAACTGGTCGAACGTACCTATGTCTGCGCCTCTTGCGGCGAGGAGGTGAAGCGCATGGTCCGCAATTTTCGTGACAACGGTGGCAGCGGCGGTTCTTTCGGCGGCGGTTCTTTCGGCGGCGGTTCTTTCGGCGGTCGCGGCGGTGGTTCATTCGGCGGTGGTTCATTCGGTGGTGGTTCATTCGGCGGTGGTTC
>CAJUIE010000075.1 GCA_910586375.1 uncultured Alistipes sp.
GACGGGAACGCCTGCGGGAACCCGACAAAACAAAATACGAAATATATGACGCAATCAAAACGAGTTTGCCGAATTGCAGCGATGGAACAGAAACGCAAGCTGCGAGACCGAAAAGCGAACAAACCAAAAATGAAGCTATAAACTTAAATTGACAATTTGTTATGAAAGAAAATAATGTTGTGATGTCTTATGAAATGTATGAAGACTTCAAGGAGACAATGGTTAAAACCATTAAGACCGAACTATCGGTGAAAAATAATCAATAGGGCGATAACGACTTGTCGCAACGAATAGAACAAATCATTCGTTGCGAACAGGAGCGACATCGGGCAATAACCCAGCTTGCCGGACGATTGGAAAGCATCGAACGAAGCAATGCAAACACACAGAACGGTATAGACAATCTGCAAACAGCTGTCGAAGCAATCGAAATCCCCGCCGAACTGCCGCCGAGAATAACGCAACACCGAATATCACTCGCCATCGAATCGAAAGGAGTATTTTGGGCGATGATAGGAATGATGACGGCAATCGTGTTGCTTTGTACGATGCTGTATTGGACTGCAAGACCGAACTACGACCGTATCGACAACGACCTGAAATACCGCTATGTCAAAATGAAAGGCGAAGCGATACCCGAACGCATCGCCGAACTGGAAGACCTATTCGAACTAAACTGCGACAACGCCAAAATCCGAGAGATGAAAAGAGATGTAGAAGAATATGAACGAACCATACAACGCAAAATGCAATTAGAAGAACAAGCAAGGCTCAAAGAACGGGAAGCCGCACATTTAACCGACAAGGCCAACTCGATAAAAAAAGAAATAATTATATCGCATGCTCACAGCTTGCAGTTGCGCAACAACTAAATAATTTACTATATTTGTATTTGATTGGGAGTATTGTAATCCCAATAAAAACTATATGGGTCGAGAAAAACAAATAGAAGATAGTTTTATTCGGAAGCTGACCGAACAATTAAAATATGTCTATCGTGATGATATTCACGACAGAAATGCGCTTGTGGCTAATTTCAGGCAGAAATTCGAGACTTTGAATCGTGTGAAATTGTCCGATTCGGAATTCGATCGACTGCTCGAAGAGATCATCAATCCCGATGTTTTTGCTTCTTCCAAGAGGTTGCGCGAACGAAATACGTTCACGCGCGAAGACGGAACACCGTTACAATACACGCTGGTCAATATCAAGGATTGGTGCAAGAACGATTACGAGGTAATCAACCAACTTCGGATGAATACCGACAACAGCCATCACCGTTACGATGTCATTCTGCTGATTAACGGCATTCCGGTTGTGCAAGTCGAGTTGAAGGCTTACGATGTCAGTCCGCGGCGAGCCATGCAACAAATCGTGGATTACAAAAACGATCCGGGGAATGGTTACACCAAGTCCCTGCTCTGTTTTATCCAGTTGTTCATCGTCAGTAACCAAAGCAATACTTACTATTTCACGAATAACAACAACCAGCATTTTTCGTTCAATGCCGACGAGCAATTTCTTCCGGTATATCAATATGCGACGGAGCGAAATACGAAGATAACCAACCTCGATGCCTTTTCGAGTGCTGTGCTTGCCAAGTGCGAACTCGGCAAGATGATTAGCCTCTATATGGTACTGGTCGCAAGCGAGCAAAAATTGCTGATCATGCGTCCGTATCAGATTTATGCCGTAAAAGCGATTATGGATTGCGTGCATGAGAACCGCGGCAACGGCTATATCTGGCATACGACGGGCAGCGGTAAAACGCTCACTTCGTTCAAGGCTTCCACGTTGATGAAAGACAATCCGGACATCGACAAATGTCTGTTTGTTGTAGACCGAAAAGATTTGGATCGTCAAACCCGCGAGGAGTTCAACAAATTTCAGGAAAATTGCGTCGAGGAGAACACCAATACGGAAACTCTGGTGCGACGGATGTTGTCGGACGATTACGCCGACAAGGTGATCGTCACAACCATCCAGAAGCTGGGGATAGCCCTTGATCCGAAACACAAGAAGAACTATCAGGAGCGTCTGAAACCGTTGAGGAACAAACGAATCGTATTTATCTTCGACGAATGCCACCGCTCTCAATTCGGTTATAATCACAAGGCGATTAAAGAGTTTTTTCCGAACTCGCAATTATTCGGATTTACCGGCACACCAATCTTTGAGAGAAACTCCGTGCAGACACAAGTGGACGGAGAGGAGAAATCGTATAAGACGACTGCCGATATCTTCGAGAAGCAGTTGCACGCCTATACGATTACTCATGCGATCGACGACAAAAACGTACTACGTTTTCACATAGATTATTTCAAACCCGACGGCGAAAACCAGCTGGCCGGCAGCACGATTACGAAGCGAGCGATTGCGGAAGCGATATTAAGTCGTCACGATGCGGCTACGGACTCTCGCAGGTTCAATGCCATCATGGCAACCGGCAGCATAGATGACGCAATCGAATATTATGATTTGTTTCAGACAATTCAGCAGGAACGGCAAGCGAAAGATATCGAATACGAACCGCTGAATATCGCTTGCGTCTTCTCGCCTCCGGCCGAAGGCAACAAGGATGTGCAGCAGATTCAGGAGGATTTGCCCCAAGAGCGTTTCGACAACCAGAAAGACCCCGACAAAAAGAAAGCCGCTTTGGGCCGGATCATCGATGGCTACAATCGGCAATACGGCACGAATCACGCGATTACGGAGTTCGATGCCTATTATCAAGATATTCAAGGTCGAATCAAATCGCAGAAATACAGCAATAAGGACGTTCCGCACAAGGACAAAATCGACCTCACCATCGTTGTCGACATGCTGTTGACCGGATTCGACTCCAAGTATCTCAACACGCTGTATGTCGATAAGAATCTGAAATGGCATGGTCTGATTCAGGCTTTTTCGCGCACGAACCGTATTCTAAACGATACAAAACCTTACGGAAACATTCTCGATTTCCGATGTCAGGAGGCCGCGGTCGACGAAGCGATCGCCCTTTTCTCCGGAGAGAAAACCGAGGAAGATCCCAAGCGCATCTGGTTGGTCGATCCGGCTCCGAAGGTGATCGAGAAATACGAAAAGGCCATTTCCGAATTGGAGACGTTCATGCAGTCGCATGGCGTGGAGTGCAAACCCGAAGAGGTAAACAACCTCCGCGGCGACGAAGCGCGCGCCGGGTTTATCAACTGCTTCAAGGAGGTACAGCGGCTCCGCACGCAGCTGGAACAATATACGGATATTCAGTCGGACGATAAGGCCAAAATCGAATCGTTGTTGCCCGAAGATACGCTCCGGGCATTCAGAGGCATGTATCTCGATACCGCCCGGCAGTTGAAAAAGCGACGCGAAAAGCGGGGCGGAGAACCCGTAAATCCGCAAATCGAGGAGCTCGATTTCGAATTCGTGCTGTTCGCCTCGGCAATCATCGATTATGACTATATCATGGCGCTTATCGCCCGATACACGCACCGCAGCACGGCCCAAAAGCGAATTACGAAAGAGCAGCTTATCGCACTCGTTGCATCGAGTGCGAATTTGATGGAGGAGAAGGAGGACATCGTCGCCTACATCGAGAGCCTCGACGAGATCAACGGCAAAACCGAGCAGGAGATTAAGGATGGCTACGAACTTTTCAAAGCGGAGAAGTATAAAAAAGACATTACGGCCATAGCCGCCAAATACGGATTGGAGTTTTCAGCGCTGGATGCGTTCGTCAGGGAGATCGTCGAGCGCGAAGTCTTCGACGGCGAAAAACTCGGCGACCTGCTCGCCCCGCTTGGCTTGGGTTGGAGAGAGCGTACCAAAAAGGAGTTGGCGTTGATGGACGATCTGGTTCCCATGTTGAAACGGCTGGCCGATGGCCACGAAATATCAGGACTTTCGGCTTATGAAAACTAACGAAAAAGATACAAAACAAGGGGTAGTTCCAGCCTTGCGGTTTCCGGAGTTTAAAACCTTGGCTCCGTGGCAAACCGACACCGTTGATAATCTTGTATCAACAATTACTCCCCCATGTAAATTAAACACATCAGAATACCAAAAAACCGGAGAATATCCTATAGTCGACCAATCCCAAGATTTATATTGCGGATGGACAAATAATCAATCAGCAGTAATATTCCAACATTTTCCATTGATTATTTTCGGAGATCATACTTGTGTAATAAAATTAATTAACAGACCTTTTGCACAAGGCGCTGATGGAATCAAGATTCTGAAATCAAGAGGACTCGTTGATCCACATTTCCTATATCAATGTTTGGAAAATAAACCAATTACTCAAGAAAGTTATAAGAGACATTTCGCCTTATTAAGGAGCAAAATCATTGCTTATCCACCAAAAAAAACAAGGGAGCAGCAAAAAATCGCTGATTGTTTATCTTCGATAGATGCGTTGATAAAGGCTGCCGAGAACAAGATAGATGAGTTGAAAGCCCATAAAAAAGGCTTGATGCAACAACTATTCCCCGCCGAAGGGAAAACGGTTCCTGCTCTTCGTTTCCCTGAATTTCAAAATGCAGGAGAATGGACAAAAATTAGTTTCGGAGAACTGACATATAAAGTTAGCAAGAAGAATAAAACTGGCAAACGATATCCTATCTATTCTATAAATAACAAACAAGGCTTTATTCGGCAAGAAGAGCAATTTACTGGAGTGGACAGTAATGATCGAGGATATGACTTGTTCCTATACAACATTGTTGGTAGCAAAACATTTGCATATAATCCGGCAAGAATAAATGTCGGATCAATTGGATATAGCGGTGATTTGAAAGATGTTATTATCAGTTCGCTATACGTATGTTTTAAGACAAGCGAAACGGTTAATGACGAATTTCTTCTAAAATATTTTGAGACCGAGTCTTTTAAAAAAGCTGTATTAAATAGCGTAGAAGGTGGCATTAGAAGTTATCTTTTCTATGACAATTTCGCCAAGATCAATTTATATTTACCACCTAATTATGATACTGCTGAGCAGCAAAAAATCGCCGATTGCCTCTCCTCTGTCGACAATTTGATTATGGCCCAAACGAATCGACTCGAAGCCCTCAGAAACCACAAAAAAGGGCTGATGCAGCAACTATTCCCAAACATAGAATAGATGAATGTTAATATGGAACAATTAGCAACAAAAATAGCCAGACTGAAAAAGAACATTGTTCTTATATACGCATTCAATGGCACAGGGAAAACACGCTTATCTGTTGCCTATAAAAACATTACAAAGAAAAACAACAAAGGCAATCATGCCGGTGTCTATTATAATGCATATAGCGAGGACCTATTTATTTGGAGAAACGAGGAGAGGAATATCCGATTAATAATTCAGCCGAGTACACTCAATCTATATCATCAGTCATTTAATGAGAATAAATTAAGAGAACATCTAACGCCTTATAAGCCTAAATTCGATTTCCGATTCCATCTTTATCCGGATGCCGCACAAGGTATCGAGTTTGTACAATTTTTTGTAAAAAAAGATGAAGCGGCAAAAGAGGACGATGCACAAGGAAACGAGGATATCCCTATCAAAATCTCTCGAGGTGAACAACAGATATTTATCTGGTGTTTTTTTCTTGCCTTGTTCGATATAGACGGATTGACGGGTGAAGGAAAACAATCGCAGCACTTCTTTATCGACGATCCCGTTTCGAGTTTGGACGACCATAATATTTTCATTACGGTCTCATCGATTATGGATCTAATCGATCGTCATTTCAAGAATCGAAAAATCATTATCACGACACATCACATCGGACTATTCTCGATTTTATGCGACTGGATCAAGAAGGGAGAAAAGGCATCCTCGTACAAAGATGAGGTGCAGTTATATATTTTGAAAAAAGACGAAGCTGACATCGACTTCCACAGCCCCAACAACGAAGTTTTTCTATATCATTTGGAATTGCTGCAAATACTCAAAAAGGCGATTGACGACGACCGAATCTACGCATATCATTTCGCATTGTTGCGGCAAATTTTGGAGAATATAGCATCGTTTTTGGGTGTCGGCAGATTCGCATATGTTTTGGAACAAATCGGACTGACCGATACGGACGAAGTAGCTCGTATTGTCAACACGTTGTCTCATAAAACCGTTTTCAGATATGAGGCCAAAGAGTTAGTTCCCGACAATAAGGAACTATTCAAAAAGATTTTCAATGGAATAATAACTAAATATAACTTCGTATTACACGTATAATGACCGCTATAGAACAACAAAAATTAGGTAAGACCCTGTGGGGTATTGCAGATAAACTACGTGGGGCAATGAATGCGGACGACTTCCGCGACTATATGCTTTCATTTCTGTTCTTGCGTTATCTTTCCGATAATTACGAAGATGCCGTAAAGAAAGAACTCGGATCGGACTATCCCACAGTCCCCGATACAGGCTCGGTCGAAAGTCAAGTTTTAACGCCATTGCAGATTTGGTACGATCGTAATCCCGACGATATCTCGGAATTCGAGAAACAGATGCGCCGTAAGATTCATTATGTAATCGAACCGAAATATTTGTGGAAGAATATATCCGAATTGGCCCGAACGCAGAGCAACGATTTGTTGCAAACGCTGCAAGACGGCTTCAAGTACATTGAAAACGAATCGTTCGAAAGTACGTTTCAAGGATTGTTCTCGGAGATCAATTTGAACTCGGAAAAGTTAGGAAAGAATTACACCGAACGAAACGACAAGCTGTGTTCGATCATCAAAAAAATCGCTGAGGAAATCGCGAAATTCTCGAATGACTCCGACACTTTGGGCGATGCTTACGAATATCTGATCGGTCAGTTCGCAGCCGGTTCGGGCAAGAAAGCCGGGGAGTTTTACACTCCGCAGCAGGTGTCGACCATTCTTTCGAAGATCGTTACATTGGACAGCCAAGACCCAACTACCGGCCCGAAATCAAGGATAGATAAAGTCCTTGACTTCGCTTGCGGCTCCGGTTCGCTGCTTCTGAATGTCCGTCATCAGATGACCCGCGACGGTAGACGTGGCATCGGTAAGATCTACGGACAAGAGAAGAATATCACAACTTACAACCTCGCACGTATGAATATGCTGCTGCATGGGGTAAAAGATTCCGAGTTCGAGATTTTCCACGGAGATACGCTTCTCAACGACTGGGATATACTGAACGAAATGAATCCGGCGAAGAAAATCGAATTCGATGCCATTGTCGCCAATCCGCCGTTCAGTTATCGCTGGGAGCCGAAGGAGGATTTGGCAAATGATTTTCGATTCCGTAATTACGGTGTTGCCCCGAAATCGGCCGCCGACTTCGCCTTTTTATTGCATGGATTCCATTTCCTGCGTGAAGACGGTACGATGGCGATTATCCTGCCTCACGGTGTATTGTTCCGCGGAGGAGTAGAAAAGAATATCAGAACTAAACTGCTGAAAGACGGTCATCTCGATGCTGTCATCGGATTGCCTGCTAACCTTTTCTTTTCCACCGGTATTCCGGTTTGCATCTTGGTGCTGAAAAAGTGCAGGAAGTCCGACGATGTGTTGTTTATCAATGCCAGCGAAGGATATAAGAAAGATAAGCGGCAAAATAGGTTGGAGGACAAAGATATTGAGAAGATTGTAGATACCTACCGATTCCGCAAAGAAGAATCGCGCTACTCCAAGCGGATTTCGTTGGAGCGAATCGAACAGGAGGATTTCAATCTGAATATTACCCGTTATGTCAGTACGGCGCAAGAGGAAGAGCCGATCGACTTGCAAAAGGTCAATGAAAAGCTGGAAGAGATTGCAAAAACATCGAAAGAAGCATTAGATCGCCATAACGAATTTCTCAAAGAGTTAGGATTACCGCCTATCGCCGATTAAAAGTAATCGCCCGCACTTTCAAGCACGGGCGATATTTTTGCATGGTCGTATTACAAATGTATGACAAACTCAAAAGAAAACAGCGTTACAGATATCTGTAACGCTGTTTCGGTGAGGTCTGAAGCGGACGCCATAAAAATTAATTGATATTAATTTATTCTTGTCTTATTTAATTTGTATTTCAGTATATTATGCGAATATCTTATTAATTGCGAGGTCTGGAAATTTTAGAAAATTTCGCTGATGCCGTACAAATGCCGTACAAATTTTCTATCTTTGCAGCAGAAATAAAATTTGTCGCATATGGCAACTTTCGCATATCGTATTCGCACGACGAAGAAAAGCACACTGACGAAAGTGTATCTTCGTTTCAATGTCGACCGGCACACTTCATTCTATGCAGAATCTCAATATGTCGTGTGGGCGGATGCTTGGGACAATAAAAAGCAGTCCGTTAAAAGCCGTTATGCCTTTACGGATGATTTCACCGAGCAGCAGGGGCGCGAACTGACGAAGAACCTGTCGGAGTTGCGCAGTTTCATCCTCGGCGAAATGGCGAAAGACCCGGAACATGCGATGACGAAAACGAAGCTGGAAAAGATTGTTTACAGCTTCCATCACCCGCGCAG
>CAJUIE010000076.1 GCA_910586375.1 uncultured Alistipes sp.
GAACAGAACATGACCGACCTCAAGCTCCGCTTCTTCACCAACATTTCTCATGAGCTGCGCACACCTCTGACCCTCATTCTGGGGGGCATTGAGGATGTGCGCAAACACGATCGTCTCTCGCCGCGAGGCGAGAGCAGCCTCACGTTGGCTCATCGCAACGCCCGGCGGATGCTCACGCTTATCAATCAGCTTCTCGACTTTCGCAAGATCGTCAAGGAGAAGATGGAGCTCAAGGTTTCGCGCGTCGATCTGGTGCCGGTCGTCGAAGATGCTCTCGACGATTTTCGCGAAATGGCTTCCGAACGCCATGTCGAGTTGCTTTTCACCGTTTCGCGGCGGTCAATCCTGACCTGGGTGGACATCGAGCGCATCGAAAGCGTTGTTTACAACCTGCTTTCCAACGCCTTGAAGTTCACACCCGATGGCGGGCGCATTGAGGTGATCCTCTCCCTGCGCGACGAGGAAGAGAGCGTCGTGCTTACGGTACGCGATACGGGCATAGGTATTCCGCGTGATCGGCAGGAGCATATCTTCGAACGTTTCGCTCAGGCTTCGCGGGCCGTCGACCCCAACATGAAGGGATCGGGCATTGGTCTGTCGTTGTGTCGCGATATTGTGGCGCTGCATCATGGTGAAATATCGGTCGAGAGCCGCCCCGGCGAGGGTGCGGCTTTCACCGTCAAGCTGCGCCAGGGCAATGCCCACTTTGGCATGGAGCAGATCGACTTTGCCGAAGGGCAGGGTGCCGATCACAAACCCCGGTATATGGTCAGCGACTTTACGCCGGCCGACAGCCAGCGGCGGACCGATGTGCAGCCCCCGAAGGAGGCGCAGAAAATCCTGCTGGTCGAGGATAACCGGGAACTGCGTATCTTCATGTACAACAGTCTTGTAGATTCCTATTATGTCATCGAGGCTGACAACGGGGTTGAAGCCCTGGAGAAGATCCGCAGTCAGATGCCCGACATCATCGTTACGGACCTGATGATGCCCCGCATGGACGGTATTGAGCTTATCGATAAGGTGCGCCACGACTTCACGATGAGCCATATTCCCATCATCATGCTTACGGCGCGCCACTCGCCTGACGACCGGGTCAAGGCTATGGAGTTTGGCGCCGATGGTTATATCACCAAACCTTTCAGTATCGAACTGTTGCTGGCGCGCATCGACAATCTGTTGACGCAGCGGCGGACGCTCTTTGAGAAGTTTTCGGCGCAGTCGGCCCGCAACAAGATCGTCGAACTGGCCATCGACGACGTGGTGGTCACTGACCGTGACGAGGAGTTCATGAAGAGTGTCATGGCCTGGTTAGGCGATAACATCGAAAACTCCGATCTGACGATCGACCGTCTTGCTTCCCATCTGGGGCTGGGGCGCACGACGATGTATAATAAGCTCAAGAGCCTCACGGGCAAGTCGCCCGTTGAACTTATCAAGGAGTATCGTATTACCAAAGCCAGAATGCTCCTCCGCACGGGGCAGTTCGCCGTCTCCGAGGTGGCTTATAAGGTGGGTTTTTCTGACCCGGGCTACTTCAGCCGCTGTTTTCGTGAGCAGTTCCACATGTCGCCTGCCGAGTACCTCAAAACCCATAACCTCAAACAAAACCAGGACTCCAGATAACTATGAAACGAACCGCGCTCTTCGCTTTTTTCTTGCTTTGCTCGCTCGCCGGCTGTGCGCCTCGGAGCCTCGTCGATGATCCGCGGCCGCTGGCCGTGCGGATTGTCGAGAGCGAGATGGCCCGCAATCCCTCGCCCATGCAGCTCGACGGTATCCCCACGGGCAAGATCAAGTGGAACTACACCACGGGGCTTGAACTTTTGGCCATGATCGACGCCGGTGAGGCTTATAACCGGCCCGATTTTTACGATTATGCCCTGCGTTATTACGACTCGATCGTGCAGCCCGACGGAGGAGTCCTTACTTATAGGAAGGAAAAGTACAACCTCGACCATATCTGTCCTGGGCGGCCGTTGTTCCTCATTGCCGAACGCACGGGCGAAGCGCGCTATGGGCATGTGCTCGATACGCTCTTCGCACAGTTGCAGGAGCATCCGCGCAACGACGACGGCGGTTTCTGGCACAAGCAGGCTTATCCCCATCAGATGTGGCTCGACGGCCTCTATATGGCCCAGCCTTTTTATGCCGAGTATGTCGTGCGCAAAATCGACGACAGCGAGCGGTTCGGGAGCCTGAAGGCCGACATCGTGAGCCAGTTTGTGCTGGTCGGGCAGCATACTTACGACTCTGGAACCGGTCTGTATCGTCATGCCTGCGACCTTTCGCGCAGGATGTTCTGGTGCGATAAGACTTCGGGCCAGTCGGCCCATGCCTGGTGCCGGGCGATGGGGTGGTATGCCATGGCCATCGTTGAGACGCTGCAATATCTGGGCGTCGACCGGACTACGCAGCCGCTGGTCGATATTTTGAATCATATTTACGAGGTGCTGCCCCGTTATGCCGACCCTGCGACGGGCATGTGGTATCAGGTGCTCGACCAGCCCGGCCGTGCGGGTAATTACCTCGAATCGACGGGCTCGGCTATGTTCGTTTATGCCCTGCTCAAGGGGGTACGCCTGGGTTATCTTCCCGCCTCCATGCAGCCTGCGGCGTTGCGTCTTTATGAGGGCCTGGTTGAACGTTTTGTGCGCGAAAACGAGGATGGCACCGTCTCGCTTGTCGACTGTTGTGCCGTGGCCGGGTTGGGAGGCAAGGGCGACCGCAGTGGCACGTTCGATTATTATATTTCCGAGCCGATCATCGATAACGACTGCAAGGGTATCGGTCCTCTCGTCTGGGCTTCGATCGAGTATGATCGGGCGCGGGGAGTAGTCCGTTAGCTTTTCTTCTGTTATGAAACGAACGCCGTAGAAATTTCGCCGTAAAGAGCGGAATTTCTACGGCGTTTCGTGTTGTGTTTTTATTGGCGCCCCGTCGGCTTGTGATTCGTCAATTTTTCCATAAGAACGGATAGAATTTACCAGTCCCGGCAGAGCAGTCCCTTTAATTTTGTATAAGAGAAAAGGGCCGGCAGCTCCCTTGTTTCGGCCAATTGCTGCCTGTAGTTACTACCCGTTGAAAACGAACTAACCTAATATTAACCAAAAATGCTTTTATGAAAAATTTGACTCTGAAGATTGCCCTATTGCTACTCATGGGTTTGGGCATGGCCTCAACAGCCGTTGCTCAGAAGATCGGAGGTATCGTGAAGGATTCGTCCGGACAGCCTGTGATCGGAGCTTCGGTGGTTGTCGACGGCACGACGCTGGGCGCGAGCTCAGGTATCGACGGTGACTGGTCGATGGATGTTCCCGATGCGGCCAGGCATACGCTGGTGGTCTCTTATATCGGCATGAAGACCCAGCGCATCGCTATCGGCACGCGCACCCGTTTCGATATTACGCTTGAAGACGATGCCACAGCGCTCGACGACGTGGTGGTCGTGGGTTATGCCACGGTGAAGCGCCGGGATGTGGTAGGTTCGGTGGCTTCGGTCAGCTCCGAGGCGCTCAACCAGGTTCCCGTAGCTTCGGTTACTGAGGCTATGGCAGGCCGCATGGCCGGTG
This sequence comes from uncultured Alistipes sp., assembly GCA_910586375.1. Taxonomy (GTDB): domain Bacteria; phylum Bacteroidota; class Bacteroidia; order Bacteroidales; family Rikenellaceae; genus Alistipes. Next base: position 3,573 of record CAJUIE010000076.1, read on the forward strand.
TGACGGTCTCCTCGTCGGAAGGTGACCCCGATGCCGATATCAAGATTCGTGTCCGTGGCGGAGGCTCCATCACGCAGGACAACTCGCCGCTTTATATTGTCGATGGCTTTCCTGTGGAGAGCATTTCGGATATTCCTGCTTCGGACATCCAGTCGATCGACGTGTTGAAGGATGCCTTCTCGACGGCTATTTACGGTTCGCGTGGTGCCAATGGCGTGGTGATCGTTACGACCAAGAGCGGTGAAGCGGGCAAGGTCAATGTTAATTATAATGTCTATTACGGCGTCAAGAAGTTCGCCAACCAGGACGCCCTGACGCCGATGACGCCCTATGAATATGTGCAGTATCAGTATGAGGCTGCCATGATCGAAGGCAAGCTGTCGAACAAATACGAACCTTATTTCGGAGGTTTTGCCGATATGGACCTTTATCGTAACGTGGAGGGGATCGACTGGCTCGACCAGACCTTCGGACGTACGGGTACCACCTTCGACCACAACCTCTCGGTTTCGGGTGGCGGTGAGAAGTTCAAGTGGACGGCCGGCTACTCCCACCACAACGAGCGGGCGATTATGATCGGCTCGAAGTACAAACGCAACAACCTCAACTTCAAGGCCAATTATAAGCCCAACAAGCGCGTTCAGTTCGATCTGTCGGTGCGCTATTCCGATACCGACGTCAATGGTGCCGGCGCCAACTCCTATAACGATTCGGGCTCCACGTCGGGCAACGGTCGTGTGAAGCACGCTGTTCAGTATCGCCCCTTCATGTTCACGACCTCTGTGTCGGATGAGGGCGATGAGACGAGCGCCGGAGATAATGTCAGCCCGCTTGTGGCTACGGCCGATAACGACAGCCGCTACAGCCGCACCAACTGGAATGCCAATGCGGCGTTTCAGTGGGAGATCGTCGACAACCTCAGGCTGCGCGTCGAGGCAGGTCTGGACGATTACAGGCAGGTCAAGGATCGTTTTTACGGCATGACGACTTATTTAGTTTACAGCAATGCTGCCCTTTCGGGGCCCGCCACGCAGTATACCGACTTTGACCGGAACAAGATTCGTAACACCAATACGTTGAATTACGATTTCAAGAAGGTTTTCTCGAATAAGGATCACTCGCTCAACCTGCTCGTAGGTCAGGAGTATATCATCACCCGGTCGAATACGCTGACCAACTGGGCTTATAATTTCCCCTCGTTTTATGATTCGAAGATGGCCTGGCAGATGATGTCGTCGGCCACGGGTTCGCGCTCGATCGACAATTTTTATGATCCTGACGACCGGCTCTTCTCGTTCTTCGGGCGCGTGAACTACGATTATAAGGGTAAATACATGCTCTCGGCTACGATGCGAGCCGACGGTTCGTCGAAGTTTACGGAGGGCAACCAGTGGGGGTATTTCCCCTCGGTTGCCGCTTCGTGGCGCATATCTGGGGAGGAGTGGCTCAAGGATACCGACTGGCTCGATAACCTTAAGCTGCGTTATAGCTTCGGTACGGCCGGCAACAACAACGTGCCGTCAGGCCTGATGCTGACCGAGTATGCCGGCAGCGACAACTCCAAGGGGTGGTATCTGTTCAATAACTATTTTGCCGTGGCTACGGTCGGTGGCGAGTCGATCATGGCCAACCCCGATCTGACGTGGGAGACCACCTATTCGCACAACCTGGGCGTGGATGTCAGCTTTCTGCGCAACCGCATCAGCGGTTCGGTCGAGGTCTACCAGAACAACACCAGGGACCTTTTGATTAAATATCCCGTAACGGGCAGCGGTTACGGTTACCAGTACCGCAATTTGGGCGAGACGCGCAACCGGGGTATCGAGCTCTCGGCCACGTTCATCCTTCTTGAAAAGGCCAAATATGGCATTACTTTCTCGGCCAACGCCAGCTATAACCAGAACCGCGTCATGGATTTAGGCGGTCTGGACTACCTCGACTGTCCGCCGACCAACTGGGCCTCGTCCGAAATCGGGACCGATTACCGCGTGCGTGTCGGTGGTTCGGTCGGCGAGATGTATGGCTATGTCTCCGACGGTCGTTATGAGGTTGATGACTTCAACTACATAGACGGCAAGTGGGTGCTCAAGGAGGGTGTGGTCGACTGCTCGTCGGTCATCGGCTCGACCTACCTGCGTCCGGGTGCTATGAAGCTCAAGAATGTCGACGGCAGCGCAGACAACAAGGTAACCATCGACGATCGCACGATTATCGGCAATGCCCAGCCCAAGTGGACGGGCGGCTTCACCCTCTCGGCCTATTTTTATGGCTTCGACCTGGCTGCCAACTTCAACTGGGTTTATGGCAACCAGATTTACAACGCCAACAAGATTGAGTTTACCACCGAGCGGGGCTCGAACAGCAAGTTCCGCAACCTCATCGACATGATGGCTACACAGAACCGCTGGACCAACATCGACTGGTCGACGGGCGCTGTGATTACCGACCCCGAGCAACTGGCCGCCGCCAATGCCGGCACGACGATGTGGTCGCCGCTGATGAACAACTGTGTCTTCAGTGATTGGGCTGTGGAGGATGGGTCGTTCCTGCGTCTGTCGTCGCTCTCGCTGGGTTATACCTTTCCGGAGCGGTGGATGAAGAAGATCCGCATTCAGCGGCTGCGTCTTTATGTCACGGGCACCAACCTCTTCTGCTGGACGGGTTATTCGGGTTTCGATCCCGAGGTGGACAGCCGCCGTCAGACACCCCTCACGCCGGGTGTCGACTATTCGGCTTATCCCCGAAGCCGCGGTGTCGTTTTTGGCGCCAACCTCTCGTTCTAATCCATGCAAAACAACAAGAACAATTTTATGAAAGCACTTAAATATATATGGGGTCTGGCCTTGGCCGGAGCACTCGTGTCCTGCTCCGACCTGCTGGATACCGAGTCCAAGTCGTCGTTCGACGAACAGACCGTCTTCACCAACTACCAGCTGGCTGAGCAGTGTAACTACGGCATTGTTCAGGCGTTGTTGGAGAAGGCCAATTTCCGTGGTCGTTTCCACCCTTATGCGGGTCTGAACAGCGACATCGAGTGGGCTAACAACTGGAGCAACGAGACGCAAAAGACCAACAACGCCGATCGTCAGGCCGTTTACGGCTATAGCCTGCTGGCAACCAACGGCGAGATGGATAAATCGGGCAGCAGTGCCGATGCTTATTCTCCTTATTATACGGCTATCGAGCGAGCCAACCTCAACATCCGCAATCTGCGCAAGTATGCCGATGTGGGCGCCAATCCTGACATGGCTTTTTTGCTGGGTGAGGCGCTGACGTTGCGTGCTGTCTTGTATTATGATCTGCTGCGCACGTGGGGGGATGTTCCCGCACGCTTTGAGCCCATTTCGTCCGGGACCGTTTATGTTGCCAGGAGTGACCGTGACGTGATTTATAAGCAGATTCTTGGCGATCTGGAGGAGGCCTGGGCTTATCTGCCGTGGCCGGGCCAGGGACACGCCACCACCACCGACCGCGTCAGCCGGGCTTTCGCTAAGGGCCTTTATGCCCGTCTGGCGCTTATGGCTTCGGGTTATGCGCTGCGTCCCGACGAGGGGCAGGTCGGCACGGGCAATGCCGGTTCCGTGCGTCTCTCCAGCGATCCCGCCCTCGCTAAGGATGTGCTTTATCCCAAAGCGCTGGCTGCGTGTGTCGACGTGATCCAGAACAGTGGTATGCGTCTTTACGACGATTACGAGCAGCTGTGGCGCGACATGAACAACTTCGACACGTCGGTTGCCGGTACGGGGCGTGAGGTGCTGTGGATCTTCCCTTATGGACACCAGCGCGGACGCTGGAACTATACCTTCGCGGCCAAGCACCGTCGCGGCGACAAGTATGTCGGCGATGCCAAAGGCTCGGGCGGCAGCGTGGGCGGCAGTGCCGGTCCTGTTCCCACGATGTGGTTTGCGTATGAAAAAGAGGATACGCGCCGCGATGTGAGTTGCATCAACTTCAACTGGGGCGATGATAAGAATATTACCGAAACTCCGGTTCTGGCAGGTATTGATACCTGGTACTTCGGTAAGTATCGTTATGAATGGATGGAGAAGTACCCTTATGCCGGAGGTGATGACGATGGCTTTAAGCCTGCTTATATGCGTCTGTCGGATGTTTACCTCATGGCTGCCGAGTGTGCCAGCGATGCCTCGTGTGCAGCCGTTGAGGGCGGCGGTCTGAATGCTGCTAAGGGGTATTTGCTCGAAGTGCGCCGCCGTGCTTATGCGGGCAATGTGGCCAAGGCCGACGCGTATGTCAACGCTATCGGGTCGTCGGAGGCGATGTTCGACGCCATCGTCAGGGAGCGCGCTCTGGAGTTCGTGGGCGAGATGCTGCGCAAGACCGACCTTATCCGCTGGAACTTGCTGAAGACCAAGATGGACGAGACCAAACAGAAGCTCGCCGACCTCAATGCCATGACGGGCGATTTCAGCTACCTGCAAGGTGGCGGCGGTTATGTTTATTACAAGGTCGACGGCACCGACCTGAAGATGTACGGCCTCTATCCCGGCGAGCAGAGCGAACCTGATGCCAGCTGGACGGCCTATACCAACTCCGAAGGCGAGAAGTCGAAGTACCTCACTGAGGAGAAGTTCACCCAGGGCGAGATCGACCGTCTCTATGACGTTGACCCCGATACGCGCCAGTTCTGGCCCATTTTCCAGGCGATCATCGACTCTTCGCAGGGCAAAATCGTCAACGATTACGGTTATTAGCAGATAGTGGGCAAATCTAACAGCAAATTCAAAATCATGAAAAACATATTTCGAAAATCGTTGTCCTGCCTTGCGCTCCTTGCGGGTGTCGTGCTGGGCAGTTGTTCGACCGATCCCGACGAACTCAACACGGATTTCCGGCTCGACCGGGCGCTTATGC
>CAJUIE010000077.1 GCA_910586375.1 uncultured Alistipes sp.
GAGGTCGATCTGTATTTCATTGACGAACGACTTGGAGAAGGCGACCACGTAGGCAGCGGCGTTGGCCGAGCACTTGACCGTGCGGATGATGCTGTCGGGACTGAAGAGAACGATTGTGTTGGGACGTACTGCGTGGTTCTGCATGTCTATGGAGACGGTCGCTTCGCCCGACATCATGATGATGGCCGCGAATCCGTCGATCGAGACGGGATATTCGGCCGTGGTGTTGTGCTGGGCGTCGAGCGTCATGATGATCAGGTCATCCGACAGATAGAATACATCCTCCATCTCCTTTTTGATGCGGGAGATGGACACTTTCCGGAGGTTTTCGTGGACAACAGGCTTTTTCATCGTTCCTTACTTCGTTTTTTCGCACATAATGCGCAGTTCTCCCGGCAGGCACTCGATGTAGAGCGGAAATTCGGCCCCGGGCTGTCCGTCGACATCGGTGGGTTCGTTGATTGTCGAGCGTATGTCAATTTTCCGGGCCTGGAATTGTTTGACAATCTTTGGATTGCCCCCCAGAAGGTAGCGGCCTGCGGCTGTGGCTGAGCGCAGGAGACTTCGTTTTTCGAGCATGACGCAGTCGAAGAGGCCGTCGTCGACGGCAGCGCGGGGAGCCAGACGAAATCCCCCGGCCGTGGGGCCGTTGAAGACCAGTACGATCAGCGAATCGAGGTCGAAAGTCTCTCCGTCGGCCGCTATTTCGAGCGGCACGGCGTGCATTGAGCGGAACTCCTTGACCCCTTCGATCAGGTAGGCCAGTTTACCTATGAGGTGTTTGCTCGCATCGGAGGTGTGCTGCGAGGTGGTTGTGAAGATGCCGAATGAAAGGACGTTGACGAAATATTGGCCGTTGACGCGTCCGCAGTCGATTCGGGACAGTGTGCCCGTTGCGATCTGGCGAGCCGCCTCGACGGGGTCGGTTGACATGCCGAGTGCCCGGGCAAAGTCGTTGGCCGTGCCGGCGGGAATGATGCCGAGGGGAATGTCCAGTCCTTTGATCTTCATGGCGTTGACTGCAAAGTTGACGGTGCCGTCACCACCTGCCACGACCAGCAGGTCGATTGTTTCACGACCCTCGAACGGATTGACCGCGAAATCTATGGGCAGGGGCTCGATGTCGTATCCTGCTTTGTGGAAGAGCGTGCAGATCGCCTGTGCGTTGCGGGCGATCTTGCCTTTGCCGGAGCGGCTGTTGTAGAGGAAGACGGCTCGTTTCATCGTCGCGTCAGTTCATGATCTGTGCCTGCATGGCGGGTGAAACGTACTCTTCGTATTCGCCGCTCTCGGTAGCCAGGATGAAGTAGGCTTTCAGGTCGGGCATCCGCCCGACAGTCGCCAGAGCCTCGTCGGCGCCTAAGGCCATGAACATCGTGCCTAAGGCGTCCGCTTCGGCGCAGGTCGGGGCGGCGACGGTCACCGAGAGCAGGCGGGAGAGCACACTGCGGCCCGTGCGGGGGTCGAGCGTATGGGCTACTTTGCGGCCCTTGTCGTCGAGGTAAAAACGGCGGTAGTTGCCCGATGTGGCCAGGGCGCCGTCGGTGAGGCTCACCCGTTTCTGAATGAAGTCGCCGTCAGTCATGTTGCCCTCGAAAGGAGTTTCCACACCGATGCGCCAGGCTTTGCCGCGGGGGTTGACACCCCGGCAGCGGACTTCACCGCCGATGTCGACCAGGTAGTTGCGGGCGCCGAGGCGTTCGACCAGTTCGGCTACCAGATCGACCGTGTAACCTTTGGCTACTGAATTGAAGTCGAGTTGCACGCGAGGGTCACTTTTCACCAGACGCCCGTTTTCGATATGCACCTTGTCACGCCCCACGAAGACGAGGATCGAGTCGACGTTTGGCTCCTGCTGCGCCGCCTTGCCGGCGAATCCCCAGGCCTCGACCAACGGCTTGACCGTTACGTCGTAACGGCCGCCGCTCAGTGCGCCGATGCTGTCGGCAAGATGCAGACAATAAGCTATATGATGATCCACGCTGTCGGTAAGGTTGCGGTTCAGGCGGCTCAGGAGCGATTGTTCGTCGAATATGGACATCGACGCCTTGGCCTCACGATCAAGCTCCATGATGGCAGTGTATAACTCCTGCGCTGAGGTGTGTGGCACTTCGGCCACCACGCGCAGCGACGTGCCGAGCATCACCCCTTCGACGGTCGTGTAGCCGGGATTCGGAGAGCTGCATCCTGCCGTCAGCCCCAGAGCTGTGGCGGCGATCATATACCCTTTCAGCATAAAATTCGTTCGTTTTGTCCTGCAAAATTATGATTTTCCTGGGAGATATGTTGTTTTTTATTGCAAATAGGGAATAATTCTTCATTTTTCATTTTTAATTCTCAATTTATTCGTACCTTTGCCCAACGCTCTGGCGTTATTCACGGTAAGGGGGATGCGTCGTAGAGTGGAACTTAAAAATCTTTTAAGCAATGGCTTATTTGACAGCAGAGAAAAAGCAAGAGCTTTTCGGCCAGTACGGCAAGTCTAACACCGATACGGGCTCTCCCGAGAGCCAGATCGCGCTGTTTTCGTACCGTATCAGCCACCTTACTGAGCACCTCAAGAGCAACAAGCACGACTTTGGCACCCAGCGCGCGCTGCTGCGCCTGGTAGGTAAGCGCCGCCAGTTGCTGGAGTACCTCAAGGAGGTAGACATCGAGCGTTACCGCGCTATCATCAAGACGCTCAACCTCCGCAAGTAATCCGCGAGGAAGAAATGAGGGCAATCTCCGGACGAGGGGTTGCCTTCATTTTCTTGAATCAAACAAACAAAACATTACAGGATAAATTTTATGGAAGACAAGAAGCTGTACAACGCAGTCCGCAAGATCATCACCCTGGCCGATGGGCGTCAGATCGAGATCGAAACGGGCAAACTGGCCAAGCAGGCCGATGGCTCGGTGGTCGTCAAGATGGGCGACACGATGCTGCTGGCTACGGTCGTCGCGGCTAAGGATGCTAAGCCCGACACCGATTTCATGCCCTTGCAGGTGGAGTATAAGGAGAAATACGCCGCTGCCGGACGTTATCCGGGCGGTTTCATGAAGCGCGAAGGCAAGGCCAACGATTCGGAGGTGCTCACGGCTCGCCTGATCGACCGCGCGCTGCGTCCGTTGTTTCCGTCGGATTATCACGCCGAAGTTTACGTTACAGTGAACCTCATTTCGGCAGACAAGGATACTCAGCCCGATGCATTGGCCGGTCTGGCTGCTTCGGCCGCCCTGGCCGTGTCGGACATTCCGTTCGGAGGTCCCATTTCGGAGGTGCGCGTAGTGCGTAAGAATGGCCAGTATGCCATCAATCCCCGTTTTTCGGAGATGGCCGAGTGTGATCTTGACATCATGGTCGGCGGTACGATTGACAACATCCTGATGGTCGAGGGTGAAATGAAGGAGGTCTCCGAGGAGGTGATGCTCGGCGCCATTAAGTTCGCCCACGAGGAGATCAAGAAGCACTGCGCTGTGCAGATCGAACTCTCAAAGGAGCTGGGCAAGGACGTGAAACGCACCTATTGTCACGAGGTCAACGACGAGGAGCTGCGTCAGACGATCATTAGCGAGCTCTACGACAAGGCCTACGCCATTGCTACGAGCGGCACGATGAAACATGAGCGCAGCGACATGTTCGACGCGCTGGAGGCTGAGTTCGCTTCGCGTTATACCGCGGAGGAGCTGGTCGAAAAGGCCCCGCTGATCCACAAGTACTTCCACGACGACGTGCAGAAGAAGGCCATGCGCAACATGATCCTCGACGAGGGCAAGCGCCTCGACGGTCGTCGCACGGACGAAATTCGCCCCATCTGGTGCGAAGTGGGCTATCTGCCCGCCGCCCACGGTTCGGCCATCTTCACCCGCGGCGAAACGCAGTCGCTCACGACCGTTACGCTCGGTACGAAACTTGATGAGAAAGTCAAGGACGAAGTGTTGGTACAGGGTACCGAGCAGTTTGTGCTCCACTATAACTTCCCGCCGTTCTCGACGGGTGAGGCTAAGGCCGCACGCGGTCTGAGCCGTCGCGAGATCGGTCATGGCCACCTCGCATGGCGCGCCCTGAAGCCGATGATCCCGCTGGGTGAGGAGAATCCCTACGCCGTGCGCGTAGTGTCGGACATCCTGGAGTCGAACGGTTCGTCGTCGATGGCCACGGTCTGCGCCGGTACGCTGGCGCTGATGGATGCCGGTGTGAAGCTCAAGAAGCCCGTGTCGGGTATCGCCATGGGGCTGATTTCCGATTCGGCCACGGGCAAGTGGGCCGTGCTGTCGGACATCCTGGGCGATGAGGACCACTTGGGCGACATGGACTTCAAGGTGACGGGTACCGCCGACGGTATCACCGCCACGCAGATGGACATCAAGGTCGACGGCCTCTCCTACGAGGTGCTCGCCGCCGCTCTGGAGCAGGCACGCAAGGGCCGCATGCACATCCTCGGCAAGATCACCGAGTGCATCGCCGAGCCGCGCGCCGACTACCGTCCTTTCGTGCCGCGCATCGTTCAGATCACCATCCCGCAGGATATGATCGGCGCTGTCATCGGTCCGGGCGGCAAGGTGATTCAGGACATTCAGAAGACCACCGGCACAACCATTACCATCACCGAAGACGACAACAAGGGTTATGTCGACATCTTCGGCATCGACAAAGCCGCTCTCGACGGCGCTTTGTCCCGCATCAAGGCCATCGTCGCCGTGCCGGAAGTGGGCGAGACCTACCACGGCAAGATCCGTTCAATCGTTGCTTTCGGCGCCTTTGTCGAGATCATGCCCGGTAAGGATGCCCTGCTCCATATTTCGGAGATCGACTACAAGCGTTTCGAAACGATGGATGAGACCGGTCTGAAAGAGGGCGATGAGATCGACGTCAAGCTGATTGGCGTTGATGCCAAGACCGGGAAACTGAAACTCTCGCGTAAAGCGCTGTTGCCCAAGCCTGAAGGTTATGTAGAGCGCGAACGTCGTCCTCGTCCCGAACGTGGTGACCGCCGCGAGCGTCCCGACCACAAGGACGAATAGCTCGTCGCTGCGACACCCGGGGCCGGAGAAAGTATTGAGGGCAGAAACGGGCTTGGGGCAGAAAAGGAACTCGGTCCGAAGGGGCCGGGGCCTGGAAAAGGAGCCCGAAGACCGTGACGGTATCGGGGGCTTGGAGAGGAGCCCGGCCTTGAAGGTGCCGATGTCCGGAAAAGCTGACTCCGGGACGCTGGAATATTTTTTCGTAAAAAACGCAGGATTATTGCATAATTAGCGATAGTTTCCTATATTTGCGATGTTCGGTTCGTATGTCCGGCGGCGTTTGGCCGTCGGACATTACGAAATTGACGGAAAAAGGAGAACAGCAAACATTAGAATAAACACATTAAATTTCAACCGAAATCATGAAAAACTTAATGAAATTGAGCGTTGTGCTCGTAGCTGCCGCGCTGGCGTTCTCGAGCTGTAATTGCTTCAAGAAGATGGCGCAGAATCGGGATGATGTGCAGCTGACCGTCACTCCCGAAATCCTGACGTTGAACAATGGCATCGTTGCTGCCGACATCAACGTTACCTTCCCCGAGAAGTACTTCAACAAGAAGGCCGTTCTCAAGGTTACTCCCGTTATCGTGTTCGAAGGTGGCGAAGTAGCCGGTACGACCAAATATTTCCAGGGTACGAAAATCGATGAGAACTACACGGTCGTAGATCAGTCCAACGGCGGCAACTACACCCAGCATGTCGAGTTTCCCTACGACCCCCGCATGGACCTGTGCGAGTTGCAGCTCCGCGCCGAGATCAAGTGCGCGAGCGGCAAGTGCAAGGAGTTCACGCTTGTGAACCTCAACGACGGAGCCATCCCCACCAAGGAGCAGGCTGCTATTCTGGCCGGTGACGACGAGGCTGCCAAGGCTGCTATTGCCAAGGAGTTTGGTCTGACGGTAGCTTACGGTCTGAACACTTTGCAGAAGGACCTCAAATATGGCGACCTGATGGATGTGATGGCCAACAACTACAAGCGTGTGACCACCGAGGTCGATAAAACCGACCTGCTTTACGCGATCAACTCGTCGGTGGTGACCAGAAAGAACGAGAAGAACGCCGATCTGGGTGCTTTTAAGGCCAACGTTGATAAGAACCTCGACAACGATCGTGCTTCGCAGAGCATCGCTGTAAAGGGTTACGCTTCGCCGGATGGCCCGGAGAAGTTCAACGACAAGCTGTCGAAGGCGCGTAGTGAGTCGGGCAAGAAGGTTGTTGCCAAGCTCCTGAAGAACACGGGTCTCGATGTTGACGCTGCCGCTTACGGCGAGGACTGGGAAGGCTTCAAGGAGTTGGTCGAGAAGTCGGATATCAAGGACAAGAACCTGATTCTCCAGGTGCTGAGCCTCTATAACTCGCCCGCACAGCGTGAGGCCGAGATCAAGAACATGTCGTCGGTATTCGACGAGCTGAAGGAGGACATCCTGCCCGAGCTGCGCCGTTCGCAGATCGTCAACAGCACCGATATTCAGGGCAAGACCGACGCTGAAATCATGGCTGCTTATCGCAACGGCGACGTGCTTACTGTTGAGGAGTACCTCTTCGCCGCTGAGAACCTGGCCAATGGTGCCGAGGAGCAGGTTGCGATTCTTACTGCTGCTTCGAAAAAGTACAACGACGCTCGCGTATACAACAACTTAGGTATTGCTCAGACTAAGGTTGGGCAGAAGGCTGAGGCCCTGAAGTCGTTTGAGAAGGCTGCTAAGCTGGCTTCATCGTCGGAGCTCAACAAGAACCTGCTGCTGGCCAACCTGGCCAACGGTAAGACCGCCGAGGCTAAGAAGTACGCTCAGGCTACCGATGCTCAGGGCAAGGCTGCTCTTTCGGCTGCACAGGGCGACTATAAGGCTGCGGCTCCTGCTTTGGAGGGCTACAACGCTGCTATCGCTGATGTGATGAATAACGATCTGGCTGCTGCCAAGAAGGCTATTGCCAAGGACAACTCGGCCGATGCAGACTACCTGCGTGCAGTGATCGCATGCCGAGAGGGCGATCTGAAGAGTGCTGAAGCTCAGCTTAAGAGCGCTGTGTCGAAAAACCCCGCTCTTGCCGAGAAGGCTGCCAAGGACATCAACCTGAAGGCCCTGCGTAAGTAATTTTTGTGGCATATTTGAAAAAAGAGACCCGGGTCGGATGATCCGGGCCTCTTTTTTGTGGAGATGTAAATAATTTTTTCTTATTTTTGTAGAAAATACCGATGAACCTATGGAGTACGCCAACCATCTGAATGAATACGCTCCTGCCTGTTCGGCAGAGACTGTCGACCAGGAAGTCGCCCGTATCCGCGAAGTCGCCCGGCGCAACCACAATGTCGAGGCTTATAAATTCTGTTATTCGGCTATTGATCTGACGACGCTTTCGTGGAAGGATTCTGTCGTGTCTGTGACGGAGTTTGCCCGCAAGGCTGCCGAGTTTTATCAGAAGTATCCTCACATCCCTAATGTAGCATCGATCTGCATTTATCCGTCGTTTGTCGAGACCGTGGGATTGGCTGTCGACGGCACGCCGATGCGGATTACGTCGGTTGGCGGGGGTTTCCCTGCGGCCCAGACCTTTTTGGAGGTCAAGGCTTTGGAGGTAGCTATGGCCGTGGAGAATGGCGCCGATGAGGTGGATATTGTGCTTAACGTGGGCCGGATGCTTACGGGCGAGTACGACGAAGCGGCCAACGAGGTGGAGATGATCCGTTCGGAGATGGACCCGGATGTCGTGCTGAAGGTTATCATCGAGTCGGGAGCCCTGAAGACGCCCGAGTTGATTCGCCGGGCATCGCTTTTGTCGATGCTTGCTGGGGCGGATTTCGTCAAGACATCGACGGGTAAGATCGACGTGGCTGCCACGCCCGAGGCGGCTGTGGTCATGTGTCAGGCTATCCGCGATTATTATGAGAAGACGGGCCGCAAGGTAGGCTTCAAGGCTGCCGGAGGCGTTCGTACTGCTGAGGATGCGGTGCTTTACTATACGATCGTCGAGGAGATTCTGGGTAAGGAGTGGCTCACGACCGATTTGTTCCGTATCGGCGCTTCGTCGGCCGCGAATAATATCCTTTCGGCTATCGAAGGAGTGGAGATCAAGTATTATTGATCGGGATTTTTTATTTTTTAGGGCGCTCCACGGTGAAAAAGCCGTGGAGCGCTTTTTTCGTTCGGGTTTTTAGATCGAAAATAGTTTCTGTGCCGGCTGCCGTATCCTTGAATAACACGAAGAAGCTGTATCCTGAAATATTTTTCGGCCTGAACAGCTTTGTTGGCCGATATTTATGAGGCTTCTCTAATGGATTGATCCGTGCGGATCGATCCGTGCACAAGAATCGGCTGCTGATAACGCCAGAGAATCAGTCTCTTTTTGTG
>CAJUIE010000078.1 GCA_910586375.1 uncultured Alistipes sp.
CGGCAAGCAGCCCTTTGACAAGGTGCTCACCGGCATCATCGTCATCCTGGTGATCGGCATCTGTCTGCTGGCCGTGCTGGCCTACCTCTCGGGTCATATAGTCTATGCCGACTACCTCAACATCATGTATATTCCCGATTCGGGCGAGCTGGTGGTCTTCGCCGCAGCCATGACCGGGGCATTGGTGGGCTTTCTGTGGTATAACTCTTTCCCGGCGCAGATATTCATGGGAGACACGGGCTCGCTCTCGATCGGCGGCATCATCGCCGTTTTTGCCCTGTGCATCCGTAAGGAGCTGCTGCTGCCGCTGCTGTGTGGTATCTTTCTTATGGAGAGCTGCTCGGTGATGTTGCAGGTCAGCTGGTTCAAGTATACCAAACGTCGTTACGGCGAGGGGCGCCGCATCCTCCTGATGTCGCCCGTGCACCACCACTATCAGAAAAAGGGACAGTTCGAGACCAAGATCGTCATCCGCTTCTGGATCATTTCGCTGCTGCTGGCTGCCATCACGCTGGTAACGTTGAAAATCCGGTAAACGTGCCGCTGGCTGCGGCCTGCGAACGGACGGGCGTCAGGCCGGCGGGCCGAAGCCTTCGCCCCGCGGAGGCCCGCATCTTGTGTCGCGGTCCGTCCGCAGACTTCAGCCCGCGCGCCGAACAGAGAAGAATCGATTGAAAAACAAGATAAGGATGAAAAAAAATATCGTCGTACTGGGGGGGGGCATCAGCGGCTACGGCTCTGCGATCCTCGCCAAAAAAAAGGGTTTCGGAGTCTTCCTCTCCGACGCCGGATGTATCGCCGAATGCTTCAAACAGCGACTTGACGAGTGGCAGGTGCCCTACGAGGAGGGCGGACATAGCGAGGAGCGCATCCTTGCCGCCACGGAGGTCGTTAAGTCGCCCGGCATTCCAGACACGGCGCCTATCGTGCGGAAAATTCGTGAGGCGGGCATTCCGATTGTCTCTGAAATCGAGTTTGCGGGCCGCTATATGGGCAAAGCCCGTTGCATCTGCATCACGGGGTCGAACGGCAAGACGACCACTACGTCGCTTATCTATAAGATCATGCGCGATGCCGGGCTGAACGTGGCCCTGGGCGGTAATATCGGCGAGAGCTTCGCCTACTCGGTTGCTACAGGAGATTACGATTGGTATGTGCTGGAGCTCAGTTCGTTCCAGCTCGATGGCATGTATCGTTTCCGTGCCCATATCGGCGTGCTGATGAACATCACGCCCGACCACCTCGACCGCTATGACCATTGCTTCCAGAACTACGTCGACTCGAAAATGCGTATCACGCAGAATCAGACTTCGCGCGACTGGTTCGTCTACTCGGGCGACGACGAAGTGATCTGGCAGCAGCTGCCCAAGCACGACCTGCGCGCGCGGCAGCTACCCTTTGCGGCGCGCAACGCTGTGGCCAGCGGTGCGGGCGATGCTTTTTTGTGCGATGGCAAGTTTACCGCCACGGTCGGCAAGGCGTCGGTCGAGGTCGACATGTCGAAGATGCAGATCAAGGGGCTGCACAACGCTTATAACGCCATGGCAGCGGCCCTTGCGACCCTTGCGGCGGGTGTCGCACCGGCGAAAATCCGCCGCTCGCTCTACGACTTCGCGCCCGTCGAACACCGGCTCGAACCCGTTGCTGAACGCGGTGGTGTGCTGTGGATTAATGACTCGAAGGCTACCAATGTCGACTCGGTGTGGTACGCCCTCGAAAGCATGACGCGCCCGGTGGTGTGGATCGCCGGCGGCACCGACAAAGGGAACGATTACGGCCCCCTGAAGGAGTTCGCGCGGCAGAAGGTGCATACGTTGGTCTGCATGGGGCTGGACAATGCCAAGTTGGTACGCGAATTCACGGGTGTGGTGCCCGAGGTGATCTCTGCTGATTCGCTCGACGCGGCCATGACCGCCGCTAAGGCCGCTGCCCGGCCTGGCGATGTGGTGCTGCTCTCGCCTGCCTGCGCGTCGTTCGACCTCTTTAAAAATTACGTACATCGCGGTGAAATGTTCAAGGAGTGGGTGATGAGCAATTAAAACGAAGAATCCGTATGTTGCCCCACTCCCCGGCGAAGCCGGGCAAGCCAGAGCCACCCCGGGCGCAGGCTTGCAACTTTGTTGCGTCGCCTCCCGCTGGCTCCGGCCCGAATAAAGAAAAATTTTGAATCAATGAACATCCCTGCCGAACCTTATAAGGCGCGCATCTTCACGGGCGACCGTGTGCTGTGGATCATCGTGGCCACGCTGGCTGTTATTTCGGTGCTGGTGGTCTACTCTTCCACGGCCAAAATGGCCTATGATGCCCATACGGTCCGCACAACGTCGCACTTTCTGCGGCAACAGCTGATGATCCTTGCCGGGAGCCTGGTGGTCATGCTCGCTGTGCAGAAGATCAACTGCCGCATCTACAACTATTTCGCCCGGCCGGTCTACTTCCTCTCGGTGCTGCTTACGCTGGCCGTTTACTTCATCGGTGCCACGACCAACGGCGCCGCCCGCTGGATACCGCTTGGTCCGTTTCAGTTTCAGCCGTCGGAGGCTCTGAAGGTCACCACGGTGCTTTTTCTGGCGCAGCAGCTTGCAGGTCGTCAGTCGAAGATCGATAAGATATGTATCGTTCCGTCGCTCAAGTTCTGGACCTGGCGTTCGTCGCCCCGGCAGCGGCGCATCTGGCAGGAGGGCACGCGACCTATTCTGATGCCCGTGCTGGTGTCGTGCGTGGTGATCTTCCCGGCCCACACCTCGTCGGCACTTCTGGTCTTCGCGGCGTCGTGGGTCATGATGTTGATCGGCCGTGTGAAGTTCAGCGAGCTTCTCAAGCTCGTAGGGTTGGCTGTGGGGGCTCTGCTGCTGGCTTCGGTGCTCAACCTGGGGCGCAGCGAGACCGCCGAGGGGCGCGTGGCGACGTGGATCAACCTCTGGACGCATTCGCAGACTGAAAAGCCCATCGAGCACCTCACCGATACCGAACGATCGATGATCGCCATACACAACGGCGGAGTCTTCGGCGAGGGCCCCGGGCGAAGCGCTATGCGTGTGGAGATGATCCATCCCGAGAGCGACTATGCCTATGCTTTCTTCGTCGAGGAGTATGGCTTGCCGCTGGCCGTGGCGTTGTTGATGCTCTACTTGTGGATTTTCTTTCGGGCGATCGAGATTTTCCGGCGTTGCGGCACGGCTTTTCCGGGGCTCCTGGTGCTGGGTCTGGCTCTGCTGATTACGTGCCAGGCGCTGTTGCATATCATGGTGACGGTCAACCTCATTCCTGAGACGGGGCAGACGCTGCCGCTCATATCGCGTGGCGGCTCGTCGGTGCTCTTCACCGCCATAGCGCTGGGCATGATCCTCTCCGTCAGCCGCCAGAACGACGAGCAGTCGCACGACACGCCTAAGGGAGAGACGATTTACGAGAAATAGGAACATCTATAGGCTAAGTATGGTGGATTGGACGATATGCAAATTAGGTGATATTCTCAATTTCAGACGGGGATATGATCTGCCAAAAACCTCGATGAGAGAAGGGGATGTGCCTGTTGCAGGGTCTAATGGGATTATAGGTTATCACGATGTAGCGACCCCTATTTCTCCTTGTATAACGATCGGGCGAAGCGGTAATGTCGGCACACCTTATATTTACGATAAATGTTGGGCACATAATACGGTGTTGTATGTCGATGATTACAAGGGTAATAATCCTTTATATCTGTATTATCTTCTTAAGACTATCCCTTTGGCAGCCTTTGGTGGGGGCAGTGCGGTGCCTACATTGAACAGAAATCATATACATCCTATTGAAATTAAGCATTGTTCGACACTCGCCACCCAGCAGCACATCGCGGCAATTCTGGGCGCATTGGACGATAAAATCGAGCTGAACCGACGCATCAATGCCAATTTGGAGGAGCAGGCAATAGCACTTTTCAAAGAGTGGTTCCTCAAGAATTGCGATGTAAACTGTAGAAAAGGTCACCTGGCCGATGTCGTGCAGATTTGGGATGCTCTTCGGAAACCTTTATCGGGCCAGGAACGGGATAAAATGCAAAAGATTTATCCTTATTACGGCGCTGCGGCGTTAATGGATTATGTCGATGATTATTTGTTCGACGGCATTTATTTATTGGTCGGCGAAGACGGCACCGTTATAGATGATAGAGGTTTTCCTGTACTGCAATATGTATGGGGTAAATTCTGGGTGAACAATCATGCGCATGTCCTAACGGGGACAAACGGGTTCTCGACCGAGAGTTTGTATATCTTGCTTGGCTTGACGAAAGTCAAAGCTATCGTTACGGGCGCCGTACAGCCAAAAATCAATCAAGCGAATTTGAAAAATATACCAATTGACATTCCCCCTGTGGAACTGTTGAAAGAATACGAAGCGATTATACGACCTATATTCGCAAAAATTAGAAGCAACCGAGAAGAAAACAGGCGCCTTGCGACGTTGCGCGACGCCCTCCTGCCAAAACTCATGAGGGGCGAAATAATGGTGGTGTAAAACATACACCCGCCACCTGTTGCGGAGGCTTTTCTTGCAACGCCTCTGGGGCGTTGCACTCTTCGGCGGCTTCACGCCTGCGGCGTGCCCCCCCCCGACCGCCGAAGAGAAAATTTTCACTGGCAGTACGCCCCCCTCCTGAAGAATGACAAAAGAACCGGGGCCGATTTGACCTTTCGTTTTGAACCTTTAATTTTCTACGAAATGGATACCGTTCGTTTGGACAAATACTTGTGGGCCGTGCGGGTTTTCAAGACCCGCAGCGATGCGGCCGACGCTATCCGCAACAACAAGGTCACGGTCGACGGGGCCTATGCCAAGCCCTCGCGCGAGGTGAAGATCGGCGACCGCATCGAAGTGCGCCGCCAGCAGGTGACCTATTCCTATAAGGTGCTCGATCTGGTTTCGAGCCGTCAGCCCGCTAAGAACGTGCCCGATTACTGCCTCAATACCACGCCGCAGGAGGAGCTCGACAAGCTCAACGTGCCGCGAGAGACGATCTTCGTCTTCCGCGACCGCGGCACCGGACGCCCGACCAAGAAGGAGCGCCGCGACCTCGATTCGTTGATGGACGGGATTTATTACGACGACGAGGAGTAAACCCCGGGCCGGAGAACCCGGTTGTCTGGTCGAAAAGAGGCCGAATTTCGCAAAAAATACGCTGCATGCAATGCGATAAGCACTCCATGCAGCGAGACGTTTTTGTCCGGTCCGATTGCCTCCGATTTTTTGGGGTCGCCGGGACTATTTCTTGTTGAAAAAGTTCATCGTACGTTCGATGCCCACCGTGGCGAACGACAGGACTGCGTCGCCGAAGATCTTGAGTCGTTCGGGCAGCGCTTCGCGCTCCTCGGCCGTCCATTCGCCCAGCACGTAGTCGACCTGATGGCCGCGCGGAAAGTCGCCGCCCACGCCGAAGCGCATCCGTGCGAAATCTTCGGTGCCCAGCAGCTCGGCGATGTTTTTCAGCCCGTTGTGGCCGCCGGCGCTTCCCCGCTGGCGGATGCGCAGCGTGCCGAATGGCAGTGCGATGTCATCCGAAATGACCAGCAGGTTCTCGCGCGTAATCTTTTCCGCGTCGAGCCAGTAGCGCACCGCCTTGCCCGAGAGGTTCATATAGGTCGAAGGTTTTAGCAGCACCAGAGTTCGGCCTTTGTGCCGGAGCTCGGCCACATCGCCATAGCGGGCGGTGGTAAAAAGCGCGTTGGACGCCCCGGCCAGGGCGTCCAACACTTTGAATCCGATGTTGTGGCGGGTGTCGGCGTATTCGGCGCCGATGTTGCCCAGCCCAACGATGAGGTATTTCATGCTGCGGCAGCGATTATTTGCCTTCGGCAGCGGCGGCACCGCGCGAAGCACGGGTTACGCGCACGGCGCAGACGGCCGTCGTGGCGGGGGTCACGAACTTGATGTTCTCCATCTTCAGGTCGCCCACGAAGATGGTCTTGCCGACGCCCAGCGGCGTGACGTCTACGACGATCTCGTCGGGCAGGTTCTCCACCAGAGCGCTCACGGTCAGCTTGCGGGCCGAGAGGGCCAGCTTACCGCCGACCTTCACGCCTTCGGCGTTACCGGTCAGACGCACCGGAATGGCGATCGATACGGGCTTGCCCGCAGCGATGCGGTAGAAGTCGAGGTGCAGAATCTCCTCGCGCACGGGGTGGAACTGCGCTTCGCGAAGCACGGCCTTCTCGGTCTTGCCGTCGAAGTCAAACTCTACGATGTAGGAGTTAGGGGTGTAGATCAGGGGTTTGATCTCGCGCGGATCGACCGAGAATGCTACGGTCTCACCGTTGCCGCACAACACGCAGGGGATTAGCCCCTCGTGACGCACAGCCTTGGCGGCTTTCTTACCGAAGTCGGCGCGCTTGGTCGCTTTTACAGCAATGGTTTTCATGGTGTTTTGGTTTTTTAGTTATTACCACCGGCGGTTCTCAACGCGATCTCTGTGGCTCGCATCCCATTTCCGCCTGTTTCGGTCGCAAAGATAACGATAAGGAATGAAAAATGAAAGATCGGGGAGTTTTATTTTCGGGCCGCCGTTTTAGTCAGCCTCCGGCCGTCAGGCCGGACGAGCCGGACGGGCCGTAGGCGCCCCGGGCGAAAGCTCGCACAGAACAGCTCGCCATTCGCTGGCTGCCGGCTCTAATTTAAAGCCCTCCTCTTTAAAGCCCTCTCCTCCGGCGATCCCCCTTACTCTTTCTCGCGGAGATGCTTCTCCCAGGCCCAGGCTGCGGCGAGGGTTTCGTCGAGTGTGCGTTCGGCTTTCCAGCCCAGTTCGGTATTGGCCAGCGTGGGATCGGCCCAGATGGCGATGATGTCGCCTGCGCGGCGGGGTGCTATTCGGTAGTTGAGCTTTACGCCGTTGACTTTCTGGAATCGGTCGACCAACTCGAGGACTGAGACGCCGCGGCCCGTGCCGACGTTGAAAACCTCGTAGGGGGCTTTCTCCTTGCCTTCGATCATGCGGCGGATGGCTGCGACATGGGCTTTGGCCAAGTCCACGACGTCGATATAGTCGCGGATGCACGAGCCATCGGGCGTGGGATAGTCGTCGCCGAAGACCGACAGACATTCGCGGATGCCCGCTGCGGTCTGCGTGATGTAGGGCACCAGGTTTTGGGGCACGCCTCGCGGCAGCTCGCCGATCAGGGCCGACGGGTGGGCGCCGATGGGGTTGAAATAGCGCAGCGCGATACCCTTCAGACCGTCGTAAGCAGCTACCGAGTCGCGCAGGATGTCCTCGCACATCTGCTTCGTATTGCCGTAGGGAGAGGTGGCGGACTTGCGGGGCGTCTGTTCCGTGACGGGTTGCTTGTCGGGCTCTCCGTAAACGGTGCATGACGACGAGAAGACGATGTTGTGGCGTCCGAATTCGCGCATGAGCGAGAGGACATTCAGCAGCGAGGAGAGGTTGTTGCCATAGTATTCGAGGGGTTTTTCGATTGATTCGCCCACGGCTTTCGACGCCGCGAAGTGAATCGCCGAGTCGAAGTCGTAATGTTCGAAAACTCGCCGCAGAGCAGTCCGGTCGCAGCAGTCGACCTCCTCGAAGGGGATGTCGGCGCCCGTGATGCGGCGTACGTTCTCCACGGCGCTCATGTCGCTGTTCGAAAAGTTGTCGACGACCACGACGTCGTAGCCTGCTGCGATAAGCTCTACAGTCGTATGCGACCCGATGTACCCGGCTCCGCCACTGACCAGAACGCGCGATTTTTTCATAGTGCGATTCATTTTGGTTAGAAGACAAAGGTAACGATTTTTGTGTATTTCGTCACTATTCGTTCGATTTTTGCTTTTTGTAGCTGGCGGAATCGTAAAAAAAAGGACTGATCGACAACGGTTTTCGAATTATAGTCGTATATTTGCTAACACTCTGAAAGCTGCGGCAAGTTGCGGCACAGCCGTGCGGGCCTCCGCAGTCTTCGGCCCGAAAAAGCGATTGAAAAAATAATACGCAACGAACATGTACGGAAAATTCAAGGAACATTTGCAGCAGGAGCTCTCCGATATCCGGGCTGCCGGGCTCTACAAAAACGAGCGGGTGATCACTTCGCCCCAGCGCGCCGAAATCGAGGTGGGAGGTCGTAAGGTATTGAATTTCTGCGCTAATAACTATCTGGGCCTTTCGGATAATCCGCGGCTTATCGAGGCGGCCCGGCGGGCGATGGAGAGCCGCGGTTATGGTATGTCGTCGGTGCGCTTC
>CAJUIE010000079.1:0-3100 GCA_910586375.1 uncultured Alistipes sp.
GGGGAAGCGCCCCCGAAGAGAGGCCCTGCAGCTGCGGCACGGTCTGACGACGCACCAGAATGTCGGTACGGTCCTCGGTGAAGTAATCGAAATTGAAGGTAAATCCGTTCAGAAAGCCGACATCCACGCCGTAGTTCCACTGTTTGGCAGTCTCCCACGTCAGATCCGGATTGCCGATCATGTCCGTCGAAATATACTGCCCACGACCGAGCGACGAGAAGACGCCGCCGCCCACCACACGCACGTTATCCATATAGAGGAAACGGGTCTGGTCGGAAAGACGGTCGTTACCCACCACACCGAACGATGCGCGCAGCTTGAAGAAGTCGAGCCACTTAGGATCGATGTTGTTCTTGATGAATGACTCTTCACTGAGGGTCCAGCCCAGCGACACGGCCGGGAAGACGCCGAAGCGGTTCTTCTTGGCGAACTGCTCCGAGCCGTTGATACCTAAGCTGACCTCAGCCGTATAACGGTTATCAAACGTATAAGAGGCGCGCCCCGAAACCTGTACCATATTATAAGGCAGGTAGAGCGAATGAGGCGCATTGCTCACCGAGTTGTCCAACTGGCCGAGCACCATCACATGCACATCGTGCTTCTCGTTGAAAAGCCGGTCGTAGTTCAGCGCCAACTGCGTGTTGAATTTGTACATCGACGACTGGCCGCGACCGCCGTTAAAGAAGTTGAGGCTGGTCTCGGCGTGTATGCCATCGAAGGCGCCGTCGGTACGCTGCACCTCGAAATAAGACTGGTCATCGGGCCCCGTAGCCTGATGAAAACCATAACGGTTATAAGAGCGGGTAGCCTTGATGAAGCCCGTGGCATAAAGGTCATAGGAGAACATCGCCCGCAGCTTGAGGCCCTTGACCCAGTTGCCCATATCCCAGTCGATCGCCGCACTCGAATTGAGCGTGCTCTTCATCTGGCGGATATACCCGCCCAGGTTCATACGCGGATAGAGCTGATAGCCCGAACCATCCTGCACCCAACCGCCCTCAGGCAGCAGATTACCATTCAGGTCATAGGTATCGGCCGGAATGGCGGGACCGGGTGCCGTGGGCGGCACACGGTTCAGGCCACCCACCACGAAGCTCGCAGCGGCATCGTCGAAGTTGATGTCCGAGGTCCACTCCAGACCGTCGCCCCACATGATCATGTTGCGCTTATTGAGGTAAGAACTCAGGTTGATGCTGAACTTCACCCGTTCGGAGATCTTATAGTCGATGTTGGCGCGCACGTTGACACGCTTGAGCCAGAAGCTGGGGTCGTAACCCAACACCGACTCGGGGACTGTGCGAAACACACTGCCCTGATCCAGATAAGAGGCATTGATGAAGTACTGGATGCGGTCCGTACCGCCCGATACATTGGCGTTGATCTTGTACTGCTGACCGAGTTTCGTATACTCGTCGTAGGGGTCGCGGTTGGGGAAGAAGACCGGATCATCGCCACTGCGGAAGCGTTCGATCTGCCATTCGTTGTAATAGGGAGCCAGCCCGTCGTTGGCGTTGCGCTCGTTGAGCAGCGCCGCATAATCCCACGAATCGAGCTTGTAAGCCCCGCGCACGAGCAACTGCTGGATGCCGTATTCGGCCGTAATGGAGACATCGGCCTTTCCGGTGTTGCCCCGGCGGGTCGTGACCAGAATGACGCCATTGGCGCCGCGTACGCCGAACACAGCCGTCGCAGCCGCATCCTTGAGCACCGTGACATTCTCCACCTCATTGGAATCCAGCGAACTGAGGTCGTCGCGGGGTACGCCGTCGATGAGGATGAGCGGCGACGAATCGCCCGTCGTACTCACACCGCGCAGCTTCAGGTCGACCCGCTCGTCGCCGGGCATACCCGAAGCCTGCGTAACAGTCAGACCGGGCAGACGTCCGGCCAGCGCCGTGGAGAAGTTCGACACGGGCGAACGCTTCAACTCGGTATTGCCCACCGAAGCGACCGCACCGGTCATCGAAACTTTCTTTTGCACACCGTAAGCGACGACGACCACCTCGTCGATGGTCTTGTTGTCGGGCTGAAGCGTTACGTCGAAATAAGTCTTTGCACCAATGGGCAGCTTCGCATTTTCATAGCCCAGATACATGACCACCAGTGTCTTATGCTGGGGAGGGGTAATGCGGAGAGTAAACTTGCCGTCCAGGTCCGTATTGGTCCCGACAGTCGTGCCGTCGATAATAACGTTGGCGCCAATGACCGGCAAACCCTTTTCGTCGAGCACTTGACCGGTAATTACCTGCGACTGAGCGAACAGACAACATGGAGACACGACGATCATCCAGATCGTCAGTGCGAACCAACGGACTGCCCCTCGGACGCGCAATCGCCGAAGCAAAAGTTCAAATAGATTCATAAGCAATAAGTTTCGGATTTATTTAAGTTTCGGTCTCTGTTCTTTTTCTGCGATCATAAGGGATGTACTCCCACTCTCCGGGCGGTCCAACAGTCCGATTTGCACTTCTTTGTCAAGGCTATAGTTGCCGGCAACTTAAACGATTAAGTTAATTGATAATAAAAAAGACAAATCAGCAAACACTGCTCTATCTCCGGTCATCGGACTTCCGCTACCTCCCCATCTAATACAACACCGGGCAAAATACCTTCTCCGACTCACCACACAACCACCGCACACACGAACGAAACACTCTATAAATCAGTCAAATAGACCCAAAATACAAAAGAAGCCAAGGCGGAACACTGTGTTTTCATTTTTCTCTTCAACACAACAAGAACACCTGGCATTGCCCTCTTCGCCTCTGCCTCCACCGGCCCCTTCAGACAACTTTTGTCTGTACTCCGGAAGTAGATAATCGCAAACCCTAATCGAGCAAGTTTCCTTTCGTCATTACAAATATAACTAAAAAATCCATATCGCGCCTTTTTTTCATAAAAAAATCGAAAAAAAAGAGAGATTTCGCCATACCTATTATTATAAGAAATAATTAACAAAACAACCGAGTTATTTATTAAAAAATTTCAAATAATCCATCTTATCAAACTCCCCCACCACACAATTGACCAACCTGCCACCGAATTTTACGACAAAATGATCTTTTTGTTTAAAAACAGAACAATCTATTTTGATTTTCAA
>CAJUIE010000079.1:3110-8173 GCA_910586375.1 uncultured Alistipes sp.
TTCAAAAAAAAACCGTATTTTTACATTCAAATTTTATCGGTTAAGCAAACATCAGGGGGGGGGCAAAGTCACCCTGACATATGCAAAAACATCCTCTATAGCCTTTTTTTTCAGAAGTATCCTATATGAGCGATTGCACTCCGATTACTTAATCGATTAAGAAAAAAAACGAAGAAAATACTACTAACCAGGAAATAATTCGACTATGACATTCCATCTGAAACAACTTGCTGCCACTGCCGCACTGATCGGCTCGATCTGGAGCGTTACCGCAGGTGAAAAAAGTCCGCTCAATGGCAAATGGCGTCTCGACTACTGGCCTCAGGACGTCGTCCCCGTCATCTCCCCGGCCCAGGCCGAAGGCATCGAGATGAAAACGATCGAAGCGACCGTGCCAGGCAACGTCGAGCTGGACCTGCTCGCAGCCGGGTTGATCGAAGCTCCCGAAATCGGCAGCAACGTATACGACCTTCGCCCGTGGGAGGGTTACCAGTGGCGTTACAGCCGCACGTTCCCCACGCCAGCCCATGAAGCAGGCGACCGGGTAGTCCTCAACTTCGGCGGCATCGACTGCTTCGCCGAGATCTACGTCAACGGTCAGCACGTCGGAACGGCCGACAACATGCTTATCGCCCACTCCTATGACATCACAGACGCCCTGAATCCAACGGACGAAAACACCGTAGAGGTCTACATCCGCTCATCGGTCATCGAAGGTCGCAAATACATCCCGCCCACGATCAGCATCAACTTCGCTCAGGTTGAATCGGTCTACGTGCGCCGAGCCCCGCACACATACGGCTGGGACATCATGCCCCGGCTGGTAAGCGCCGGACTGTGGCGCGACGTGGAGCTGGAAGTGCTCAAGCCCGCCCATATCCGCGACGTACACTGGTACACGACGGCCGTCGACGTAGCCAACAAGCGGGCGGCGGTTTTCCTCGACTGGACAATCGCCCTGCCCGTGGAGTTGCAGGACGGCAAGCTGTCGGTCGAATTTTCGCTCACCCGAGGCGGCAAACAGGCTGCCTACGGCCGTACGCTGGTCTCGTCGCACGCCGGACGCCATATCATGGGCATTGAAAATGCCGATCTGTGGTGGCCCCGGGGCTATGGAGAAGCAGCGCTTTACGATGCTGAAGTAAAGCTCCTTGACGAAAAAGGCAACATTGTCGACATCGACCGACGCCGCATCGGCCTGCGGACCGTCCGCCTCGACTTCACCGACACCCATTCGGCTGAGAAACCAGGTCGTTTCTGCTTCATCGTCAACGGCGAGAAAATCTTCGCCCGCGGCAGCAACTGGACCCCGATGGATGCACTGCACAGCCGCGATCCACAGCTGTTGGAAAAGACCTTTGAATTGGTCACTGACCTGAACTGCAACATGATCCGTAGCTGGGGCGGCAACGTCTACGAAGATACACGTTTCTACGACCTATGCGACGAAAACGGCGTGATGGTATGGCAGGACTTCGGCATGGGCTGCACGTTCTACTCGCAGCGTCAGGAGTTCGCACGGGCCATCGAACGCGAAGTCGAGGCCGTGGTGATGAAACTGCGCTCGCACCCCTCCATAGCCCTCTGGTCGGGCAACAATGAAAACGACCAGACGCTGACGATCGGTACACTGGCTCCTTTCCGCATCGACCCCAACCGCGATGTCATTTCGCGTCAGGTCATCCCCATGGTGCTCTACGAGCTGGACCCCTCGCGCAGCTACCTTCCCTCATCGCCCTACTGGAGCGAGGAGCTCTGCAAAAGCAGTTACAGCCAGGCCGAGCTGCCCGAAGACCACCTGTGGGGTCCGCGCGGCTACTACAAAGAGCCGATCTACAATGCAGCCAACTGTTTATTTGTCAGTGAAATAGGTTATCACGGAATGCCCAACATGGAGAGCCTGCGGAAAATGTTCCCCGCCGAATCGGTCTATCCGTGGACAGATAAGAAAACCCATCGCTGGAACGAGGACTGGCTCACCAAGGCCGTACGCATCCACAAAGAATGGGGTTACACGCCCGAGCGCAATAATCTGATGATCAATCAGGTAAACATCCTCTTCGGGAATGTTCCCGACAAACTCGAAGAGTTCATCTTCGCCTCGCAGGCCGTGCAAGCCGAAGCCATGAAATACTTCGTCGAAATATTCCGGGGCCAGAAATTCGAGCCCAAGACCGGCATCCTGTGGTGGAACATCCGCGACGGCTGGCCCGTGATTTCCGACGCCGTAACCGACTACTACTTCTCGAAGAAGATGGCCTACTACTTCCTCAAGAACGTCATGCGCAACATCTGCGTACTGATCAACGATCCTGTGGAGGGCAACTATCCCCTTGTAGCGACTAACGACACACGCGAAAGCGCCGGGGGACACGTCACGGTGACGGACGTTGCCAGCGGCCGAAAGCTCTTTGAAGGCAGCTATACCGTGCCGGCCAACGCCCGCCACGAAATAGCCCGCATCCCCGAAATGAAGGGTCAGGGCATCCTGTTGATCGAATACACGACTCCTGAGGGTAAACTGTCGAACCACTACCTCTACGGCAAAGCACCCTTCAAACTGGACGAATACCGCAAACTGCTCGGCAAAACCCATATTTACTCCATCAAATAACAACCCCATCCCTACATGAAAGAGAACATCATCGGAGTCGACATAGGTGGCACAAAATGCGCCGTTACTTTCGGCGAACAGCAAGGCAACAAAGTTGCTATCCGCGACAAGGAACGCTTTCCGACCACCGATCCCGACGGCACACTCGCTCACCTGAAACAGGCCATTCGTACAATCATGGAACGCAACGGTCTGAATCGGGAAAACACCCGAGCCATAGGCATCAGCTGCGGCGGTCCGCTCGACAGCAGTGCAGGCGTAGTGATGTCGCCCCCCAATCTGCCGGGGTGGGATAACGTGCCTGTCGTCGATATCTTCCAGAAGGAGTTCGGCATCCGCACGGCTATCCACAACGACGCCAACGCCTGCGCACTGGCCGAATGGCAGTTCGGCGCCGGTGTCGGCACACGCAACATGGTCTTTCTGACCTTCGGAACCGGTCTGGGCGCCGGGCTGATCCTCGAAGGCAAACTCTACACCGGGACCAACGACAATGCCGGCGAGCTGGGACATATCCGCCTGAGCGACTTCGGCCCCGTAGGTTATGGCAAGAGCGGCTCGTTCGAAGGCTTTTGCAGCGGCAGCGGCATCCGCCAGCTGGCCCAGGCTGCCGTCCGCGAAAAGCTGCAAATGGGAGAAAAGGTCGCCTGGTGCCCCGACTCGGACCCCGAGCAACTCGACGCCCGTATGGTAGCTGAAGCTGCCCTTGCGGGCGACCCGCTGGCTGCCGGAATCTATCGCACCTCAGCCCGCTACTTAGGTAAGGGACTATCGATCGTCATCGACCTGATCAACCCCGAAATGATCGTCATAGGCAGTATCTACGCCCGTAACGAAGCCTTCATGAAGCCATTCATGGAGGAGATCATCGCCCGCGAAGCGCTTCCGCTCGCCAACCGGGTCTGCCGGGTCGTGCCCGCCGCCTTAGGCGAATCCATCGGCGACTACGCAGCCCTTTCTGTAGCCGCAAATGCTTAATCGATAAAGTCTGTATGAAGCACGAAATCATACTCCACAGCCTCGACCAGGCGCGCCGCGCACTCGACGATTTTCTGGCTGCTCCGGCCACCGTTCCCACGATGGAAGCCATGGTCGACGCCATGAAAACAGCCCTTGCAGGCGGCGGCAAGATCATGAGCTGCGGCAACGGAGGCTCTCTCTGCGATGCCACCCACTTCGCCGAAGAGCTCACAGGTCGTTTCCGCGAAAACCGGCGACCACTGGCAGCTATGGCTATCAACGACCCGGCCTACATGACCTGTGTAGGCAACGACTTTTCGTTCGGCGACATCTTCACACGCTGGGTCCAGGCATTCGGTAAGGCAGGCGACGTGTTGCTGGCCATTTCGACAAGCGGCAACTCAAGCAACATCGTGCAGGCAGCCGAAAAAGCGCAGGAGCTGGGCATGAAGGTCATCGCTCTGACGGCCGAAGGCGATACCGCCATAAGCCGCATCGCCGACATCACGCTGCGCGCTCCCCGGACACCCCATTCCGATCGTATTCAGGAGATCCACATCAAGGTGATCCACATCGTGATCGAAGCCCTGGAAAAAGAGCTGGGATTCTGAACAGGCCCCGGATTCTTACAAAACACGAACAGATATAAACCACACCTTTATTACTAACACAAAAACCTTTATGAAAAAATTTCTCTCCGCACTTGCCTTTCTTTCGGCATTTGCAATGATTGCTGTTTCGTGCAGCAAGGACGACACCGACGAACCTCAGCCTCACGTCGCTGTTCAGTCGGTAAAGATCACCCCCGATCCTGCCCGCGTAGGTATGGGCGAAACGATTCAGTTCAAAGCCGAGTTCACCCCCGAAAACGCTACACCCAAAAGCATCGAATGGGGCACACGCAACGAGTCGATCGCCTCGATAGACCCACAGACCGGTATCGCAACGGGTGTGGCCTTAGGCGACGTTTCGGTCTACGTGATTGTCGACGGTAAGACAGCCGTCGCTTCCCTGACCGTCACGGAGGCTCCGATCCACGTGGAGAGCATCGGGCTCAACAAGACCGAGGCCCTGATCTTCGTGGGCAAATTCGATGTGCTGACCGCTACGATCACGCCCGACGACGCCACCTATCCCGAAGTGACGTGGACATCGGGCGACGAAGCGGTGGCCACCGTCGACAAAAACGGTAAAGTCGTTGCCGTAGCAGTCGGCAAAACCACCGTCACCGCCACGGCCGACGGCAAGGAGGCGACCTGCGAAGTGACGGTTCTGGTTCCCGGAATCGAGGTATCGGCCATTTCGAACCTCGACGAGGGCAACACCATCAACCTGACCGGCAAAGGCTTCAAGCCCGGCGACAAAGTGCAGCTCGAAGCCCTCGCCGGCGACAGCTACTCCGCAGAGGTCAACCTGGACAATGCCACCGATGCAAGCGCTTCGTTCGAGTTTCCGGCAGATGCCTCAAACGAACGTTCCTATAAACTCT
>CAJUIE010000080.1 GCA_910586375.1 uncultured Alistipes sp.
TCGTAGAAGGGGTTCTGGTACTCGGGCGGGATGGAGGTGATGTCGTTCATGGCTACCTGTGACTTGTCCTGGCGCGATTTGAACGTATAACCGAACGACCATCCCGTAGAGGTGATGCGTCCGGGGAAGAAAAGTTTGTTGTATCGTTTGCCCTGAGGCGTGACCCGATAGGGGTCGAGTGTGGCTGAGAGGTTGATGCCGAAGTTTTTGAAGATGGTCGTGCGGAACGATATGGGGATGGTCGACAGTCGCATGGAGTCGGCCAGGAAGTTATAGGAGCCGCTGATGCGCAGTTCGTCGATGAGCTTGATCTTTCGCACGCCCGATGTGTCGCGCTTGGAGAGAACCTTCATTTCGAGGTTCTGCGACAGCGAAAAGTTCATCGACATGGTGCGGCCCGATGAGGGGACGCCATAAGCGTTGACCGAATAGGGGGAATAAGTGGTGAAGCGGCCCGTGGAGTCGGTCTGCCGCGTACGATAATAGCCGTATTTAGGGTCGGTAAAGTCGGGAGCGTAGGAAAAGCCAAAGGTGGGGGTCAGCGTGTGGCGGATGGCTTGCAGCTTGCGGTCGCGCCGCTTCTTGGTGAAGTCGTACATGCCGTAAACGGTCGTCGAAGCCGAGAGACTCAGGCTATAATTGTAGAGCCGGTAAAAGCCATATTGCGTGGGCAGTGTATCGGTCTGGTTGGTGATGGGGTTCCACTCGAAGTTCACACGTTTGAAATACCACTTTTCGGTATAGTTGAATGAGGGCGAGAGATTGATGTAGTTGAAGAGGTTGAACGATGCTGAGACGGGGATCGAGTGCTCGATGCCGTTCTTCATGTTTTCGAGGGTCTTGCGCGTGAAAACCTCGCTCTCGGTAGTGGTTACCGAGTTGGTCATTTTACCCGTGTACTGCATCGAGATTTTCTCGTACCACCGCTCTTTGCCCTGTTTCTCCTTGCGCTTGAAGGGGTAGAAGCGCGAGACGTTGAAGACTACGGTTGGTAACGTGATGGCGATGCTCTTATTCTGGGAGTTTTGCGAAATGGCCATGTTGGCCGAAAGCGAGAAAGGTGTACCCGCCCAGTTTTTGGAATAAGAGATCGACGAGTTGGTCTGCGTGGCCAGAATGTCGTTGAGATTGGTGGCCGAATAACGGCTATAGCCGCTCGTTGCGAAGTTGACCGATGCCGAGAAGGTTGACCCGGGGTTGGCCTTGGGGTCCTGAGAGTGGGTCCATTGCAGGCGGAAGTTCTTCTGCTTGAGGTAGTCGGGCTCGCCTTTCTCGCCGGTTTTAACGTTGGAGAACTGGGCGTTGAAGCTGCCCGAGTATTTATAACGTTTGATATAACGCGAGGCGACTGAGGCCTCCCACGACCCCAGCGTATAGATTCCACCCCGGACGGCCAGGTCGGCATAATCGCCCAGCGTGAAGTAGTATCCCAAATCGCGCAGGAAGAAGCCTTTGGAGTATTCCTCACCGTAGGAGGGCATCAATAAGCCCGATTTGGGCCCCATATTGATGGGAAAGAAGCCTTCGGGAATGCCGAGAAAGTAGATCGGCACGTCTTCCATGACTAAATAAGCCGGGCCGGTGACTACCTTTTTGCCGGGGATGACCTTGGCTTTGGTCATGGCTAAGTAGAAGTGGGGATGGTCGGTGTGGTCGCAGGTCGTGTATTTGCCATCGCCGATGTGGATTGTGTTGTCGGGCTGTTTCTTGACGCTGCCGCCCACCAGCCAGCCGTCGCCCTGCTGTGTGGCTACTCCCTTGATCTTGGCCTTCTTGCTGTCGAGGTTATAAGTGATCGTATCCATCTGGTAAGAGGCCGACCCTTCCGTGAACTCCGGTTTGGTTATGATGGGGCGCCCCTCCAGTGTGTCGGGCTTGCCATAGGCGTGGATCAGCTTCGTCTCCATGTCGATCTGCATGTAGTCGGCCTTGAGGTTGCTGTTCTGGTAGGTGACATCGCCCTTGTTGTAAATATAGACCATCTTATTGGCGACATCATAGATTAGCGAGTCGCTGTTCTGGCCTGAGAGCGGATCGTCGAGGAAGGGTTCAGCCGGTCGTGGCGGTTTGATCGTGTCGGCGCGGGGTGTGTTGAAGGCCAGGCTGTCCGCGGAGAGGCGGCGCAGTGAATCGCTTTTGAGAGCCACGAGTGAATCTATCTGCGCAGCGGCAATGGAGTCGCGCACCTCCTGTGGCAGGGCGTTGAAGGCGTCGCGGCGGCGGGCCTCCTCGCGTGCGCTTCGTCGTGTGCTGCGCTGCTGGGTCCGCGAAGGCGAAGGATCGATGAGGAGCCCTTCGGGGGTACGGACGGCGGTGCTGTCGGCAGCAGAGGCGACGAGCACCCCTTGGGGAGCCGAAGTGCCGGATACGATCTGTGCGAACAAGGTGATGATGCCGGCAGAAAGGAGATATTTTACCCTCGAAAAGTCCAAGTTTTCAAAAATTTTCCGTATCTTTGCCGACAAGTCGGCAAAACCGCCCGGGGTGGGGCTGCGGAGCGTTTCCGTGCCGTTCCCGGACCCGGCAAAGATACGATTAAGCGAGCGCAAAAGCAAACGAAGTTTGTATTTTGCCGAGCGGGAGTATCTAAGGCGAAGCCAAAGTACGATTAAGCGAGCGCAAAAGCAAACGAAGTTTGTATTTTGCCGAGCGGGAGTATCTAAGGCGAAGCCAAAGTACGATTAAGCGAGCGCAAAAGCAAACGAAGTTTGTATTTTGCCGGAGTGAAATGTTTTGGGGCCGAAGCCGGGCGAGCTTTCGTCGGGCGGTCTGCGGACCGCATCGGCTGACGCCGAAGATTGTAGCGGCTGTGGCCTGAGGGGCGAAAGCGAAAAAGATGGTGAAATTAAAGATAACGGAACACCTCCGAACTATGCATATGCGACGATTGTTTCTTTTTCTGATTGTGCTGGCTTTTCTTCCCCATGCGTTGGTTGGGCAGAATACGGCGCATGGTGTGAAGGTCGTAGTGATCGATGCCGGACATGGCGGAAGCGATCCGGGTGCTTGCTACGGAAGCGTGTGCGAGAAAGAGGTGACCCTGAAGGTGGCTTTGGCGCTGGGGAAATTCATCGAGGAGGGAATGCCCGGGGTGCAGGTGGTCTATACGCGCAAAACCGATAAATCGCTTGCAGCCTCGAAGATCGACGATCTTCAGGCCCGGGCCAACGTGGCCAACAAGGCGGGCGGCGACCTCTTTATCTCGATTCATTGCAACGCTGCCGATAAAGCCCCGACGGCCCGGGGGGCTGAGACGCTCGTCATGGGTGAAAGTACCAAGGAGCAGAGTTATAACAGTCGTGCGCTCTACGAGAATAACCGCGACGACCTGATCGACATGTCGGATGCCCGGACGGCAGCTATCGTGAGGGCCTACATCCAGAATCTGCAATTCACCTACGGAGAGTTCAGCATGGCTCTGGCCCGCTGTATGCAGAACAATTACATCGGGATCGGACGCCATTCGCGGGGCGTCAGACCGCAGTTGCTGCGGGTGCTTTACGCCACCGACATGCCGTGCGTATTGACCGAAATAGGTTTTTTGAGTAACGACCAGGAGCGAGCCTACCTCAGGTCGGAGAAGGGCCAGAACGAGATTGCCCGTGCGCTTTACAAATCGGTGAAGGACTATTCGTCCTATGTGCTCAATGCCCGGCGTGCCGAGGGAGGGCAATCGAAACCTGCAACGTCGAAAACTACGACCACAACACAGAAGCCGACGACGGGTCCGACGTCGAAACCTGCGTCGGGGAGTACGCAGAAGCCGACGGCGTCGGGTGCATCGGCAAAACCGGCAGCCGGTACGACGAAAACTTCTGCCGGAAGTACCCGGAAACCAGCCGCCGGGGCTACTGGGGCGACGGAAAAGCCGGTCCGTTATGTTGTGCAGCTGCTGGCCTGCTCGAAGCCGATTCCGTTGACGGGCCCCGAGTTCAAGGGTTACCGGGGGCGGGTGCGTGAGTATACGGCCGAGCCGCCGTATCGCTACAAATATGGTGTCTACGAGAGTGCGACGCGGCAGGAGGCGCAACAGCACCTCTCCGAAGTGAGAAGGTCATTTCCAGATGCTTTCGTGGTGCGCTGCCGGGATGGGCGAATCGTCAAATAACAACAACGATAAGAATATGAAGAGAGAGATTAAAATAGGGCTTTTCGCCGTGGTGATGATCGGAGCGGCCTGGGCCGGAATACGGTTTCTCAAAGGATTCGATATTTTCGGCCGCAACGTCGACTACTATGCTGCCTACGAGCGGATCGACGGCTTGCAGTCCGCTTCGCCCGTGATGATGCGCGGCGTGAAGATCGGTACGGTGACCGATATTGTTTTCGATCCTGCGCGCAGCGAGCAGGTAGTGCTCCGCCTGACCGTCAAACGGCAGTATGCCATTCCGTCGGATTCCGAGGCCAGGATCGTAAGCAGCAGCCTGATGGGCAGCAAGGCGGTAGAAGTCGTCTACGGCGAGGCCACAACATGGCTTTCGGACGGTGATACGCTTCGTTCGGCCGTGGGGCGCGATCTGATGGATATGGCGGGCTCGGAGCTCGACTTTGTTAAGAAGAAGATTTCGCAGGTGACCGACGAGTTGTCGCGTACGCTGACCAACCTCAATAAGCTCCTGGAGGGTAACGCATCGCATATATCGGGTGCGTTGGGTCATCTGGACGCTCTGACGGGCGACTTGTCCGGTTTGCTGGCGTCGGAGCGCAGCAACCTCGAAAGGGCTGTGGAGAACCTGACAGGTTTTTCCGAAATGCTCGGTGCCAATGCCGGGCGGGTGGACAGTATCGTTGGCAGCCTGAATCATGTGGCTCTGACGCTTGACGAAGAGCAGTTTGCGCAGAAGCTGACCCAGGCTGTGGATGGGCTTAACGGTGCGTTACGCCGCATAGAATCCGGCGAGGGAACGGTGGGCAGGCTGCTGGAGGATCCGGCACTTTATGACTCGCTGACAACGGCAGCGGGTAATCTGTCGGCGTTGCTGGCCGATGTCAAACAGTATCCCGGCCGCTACGTTCACCTGTCGGTTTTCGGGCGTGATCCCGAGAAGATGAAGGAGAGGGCAGAGCGCCGGACAGCGAAGGCAGCGGCCAAAGCCGGACGCGATTCGCTCAAGGCTGTCCGTTGAGGCGCATCACCGATGATCTACCCCGTCTCTTTCGAGCAGAAAATTGGCTTCGACCGGCTGCGTAAGCAGGTTGAAGCGTTGTGCACTATGCGTGCAGCCCGCGAGCTGCTGGGCGCCGAAACTTTCACGGTTTCAGTGCCGGAGATCGAACGCCGTTTGTCGTTGGCAGATGAAATGCGCGTGCTCCTGGAGATGGAGCACGATTTTCCGGGCGGCGACTATCCCGATACGGATCATGTGGTGGCTACGCTGCGGGTCGAGGGGGCTTTTCTCGACGTGGCAGAGGTCGTGGTGTTGCGCCGGGCTTTGGCGACCGTGGGGGCTGTAGTGGCCTTTATTGAGGGCCGCGAGCGCGACTATCCGGCGCTCCATGTCCGCACGCGGGGCGTGGAGTCGTTTCCGGGCATTGTGCAGCAAATCGACGCGCTGATCGACCGCTTCGGGGAGGTCAGGGACTCGGCATCACCTGCATTGGGCGAGATCCGGCGTGCAATGCGCGAGCGCGAGGGGCAGGCGGCCAAACGCTTGCAGCAGGTGCTGGCCGCGGCCAAGAGTGCTGGTATTGTCGATGCTGATGCCCAGCTGTCGGTGCGTGATGGTAAGACCGTCATTCCGGTTTCGGCAGCCAACAAACGTAAGCTCAACGGATTCATTCACGACGAATCGGCCACAGGGCGCACGGTCTACGTCGAGCCTGTGGAGGTGGTGGAGCTCAACAACGAGCTGCGGGAGCTGGAGTATGCCGAGCGTCGCGAAATAGTCCGTATCCTGACCGAGTTCACCGAGACGCTGCGGCCCGAAGCCGGGCTTATCGCCGCCTCGGGCGACTATCTGGCTGAAATAGATATGCTGCGCGCCAAAGGGCGCTGGGCCTCGGAGAACGGCTGTGTGAAGCCTGTCGTCTCGACCGACGACCGGCTGGTGCTCAAGGAGGCGCGCCATCCGCTGCTGCAACAAACCCTGCGGGTGCAGGGGCGTGAAATTGTGCCTCTGACGATGCAGCTGGACCGGCACAAACGCATTTTGGTGATTTCGGGTCCGAATGCCGGTGGTAAGTCGGTGTGTCTGAAGACTACGGGTATTGTGCAATATATGTTCCAGTGCGGATTTCTGGTCCCGGCGTCGCCGGTTTCGGAACTGCCGGTCTTCCGTTCGATCTTCATCGACATAGGCGACGAACAGTCTATTGATAACGATTTGTCGACCTATTCGTCGCATTTGGTGAATATGAAAAACATGCTCACCGGGGCGTCGGACCGGACCCTGGTGCTCATCGACGAGTTCGGTTCGGGAACAGAGCCCACGATTGGCGGAGCCATAGCCGAGGCTATTCTGGAGCAGTTGCTGGAACGCGGGTGTTACGGCGTTATCACGACCCACTATGCCAATATCAAGTACTATGCGGCCAGCACCGACGGTATTGCCAACGGTGCCATGACCTTCGATGTGCAGCACATCCGGCCCCTTTTCCGGCTGGAAACCGGGAAGCCTGGTAGCTCGTTTGCCATAGAGATAGCCCGTAAGATAGGGCTGCCGGAAGATATTATCCGTAAGGCGTCAGAAAAGGCGGGGGCGGATCATATCAATCTTGAAAAGCAGTTGCGCGAAATAGCCCGCGACAAACATTACTGGGAGCAGAAGCGCGATCGTATCCGTCTGACTGACCGTAAGGTGGAGGAGCTTGAACGAAACTACGCCGAGCAGCTTTCGAAGATTCGCTCCGAACGTCAGGAGATACTGAAAAAGGCGAAGCAGGAGGCGCAGCGGCTCATTGCTGATGCCAACCGTCAGATCGAGAACACGATCCGGACCATTCGCGAAGCGCAGGCCGAAAAGGAGCTGACACGTCTGGCCCGCAAAGAGCTGGACGACTTCCGTGCTGAGGCCGAAAAGGCCGATGCTGCGGAGCGTGATGCGGCGGTGGCCCGCGAAATAGAGCGCATCGAGCGCCGCCAGCAACGTCGCGCCGAGCGCAAGGCCCGGCAGGGGCAAGAAGCAGTGCAGGTGGTTCCTGAAGTACCGAAGAAGCGCGAAGTGGAGGTGGGGACGAAGGTCCGTATGTCGGGGCAGGAGATGGTGGGCGAGGTGCGCAGCATCAAGGGTCGTAAGGTGCAGGTGGCTTTTGGGCAGATACTGACCACGGTGGATCGGGAGCGGCTGACGGTGGTTTCGAACAACGAATACCGCGAAGCAACACGTCCGACGACGGTGCGGACGGTGGTGTCGGCCGACATATCGGCTCGCAAACTTTCGTTCCGCGACCACATCGACGTGCGCGGAATGCGTGCAGCCGAGGCGCTGGATGAGGTGCAGCAGTTCATCGATGATGCCTTGATGGTAGGCGTGGGTTCGGTGACAATTCTTCATGGCAAGGGGACCGGAGCGCTCAAAGAGGAGATCCGTCGTTATTTGCGTACGGTGCCCGAGGTGGAGTCTGCGGTAGATGAACATGCCGACCGAGGGGGTGCGGGGATTACGATCGTGACTTTGTTGTGATAGCGGGTGTATTTCCGTGGCCCGACAGACAGTCGCTATGTAGATTCTTCGTTGTTTCACTCCTCAGAATGACAGGGAAGGGGCGCGACCTTTTATTCGGGCGGAAGCCGGCGCAGGCTTGCAATCAAGAAAAAAAACGGAAAATGGAATACAGACTTTCGCAAATAGCCGCCATCTGCGGCGGCAGGCACCGGGGGGTGGATGTCGAAGTAGGTTCGGTGGTGACCGACAGCCGCTCGCTCTCGTGTGAGATGGGGTGTAATCCGGTGTTCGTGGCGCTGTGTGGTGCCAATCACGACTCGCATCGATTCATTCGGGATATGTACGACCGTGGGGTGAGGGCTTTTCTGGTAGAGCGCCAGGTCGAAGCGTTGCCCGGTTGTGGCTATGTCGTGGTTGAAAGCGCCATCGGAGCGTTGCAGTCGCTGGCGGCCTATCATCGGGCGCAGTTCAAGGGTGCAGTAGTGGGCATTACGGGTTCTAACGGCAAGACAGTCATCAAGGAGTGGATCGCCGAAGAGC
>CAJUIE010000081.1 GCA_910586375.1 uncultured Alistipes sp.
CTACTACTTCGGTCAATGTGATTGGGATGTTGGGGGCTTCGGGGGGCATGGATGCTTCGATGATTATCCGGTCGTTGAATCCAAGATAATTCCGCAATGCGAACATGCTGGCATCATAATTCTGACGGGCGGTTATGACAGATGCCGAGGCATTTAATTTACCCAGTTTTAATTGCTGCAAATCATTGTCAGAGATCAACCCGAGATGTTTTTTGCCTGAGGCTATGTCGAAAAGTTGAGTGGCATTTTTCAAATTCTGTTCTGCAATATTGCGGTTGACCATTGCAAGCAAGAGATCAAAATAGTATTGGATTGTTTTGATGGAAACGATTTCCATATTGACGGCGAATTGTTGCTGAGCCTCTTTGTATCGTTCCGGTTCGATTTTCATGGCCCACCAAAGCGGTCTGTCGGTAATCAGGGGTTGTTCGAGGGTGATTGCTGCGGGAACGCTGAGCCATCCGGTTTTTTTATTGCCATCGAGTTGCTCGATTCGTTCGATTTGTGATTGCAGGTAAATCTTTCCTCCGGTAAATGGTATGTTTTGGCTTACAGCCAATCCGATGTTACCTGTCAGGGCACTATTGGGTATGAATTCGTAGCTGCCGTCTGATTTTTGATAGGTAGTTAATGACTTGTTCAGACTGGGAAGAGTGCCATCCATAGTTATGGCAGGGCGCAGGTCGGCTTTATAATTCCTGTATTGCCAATAAGACATCCGCATTTGGTCTTTATATACGATTGCATCCAATGATTGCGATGCGGCTATCTCCAATGCCTCGCGCAATCCGATATGCAACACCATACTGTCTTGGTGCTGGGCACGACAAGGAATGAAAAAGGATAATAATAATGTATAGACGAAAAATTTCAGCTGCATAGTTGTCATTGGGGTATTATAATGATTCTATATGAACTGTTATCTCCAGATTATACGATCATCTTCGTATTCGAAAATTCGGTTGTCTTTTCCGTGAGAATGACATTTGATATAGAACAAGGCCTGAGTCGGTGCATCATTATATATAAGGTAAACGTCTTTGGCCGTTTGTCTGCCGAGTGAAATCCAATGCTTCTCCGACCAATAAAACAATTCGTATTCCGCGCCTGGCAGAATGTCGTTTCCATCGCTTCGGCGGATATAGGAGATTCGATCGATGGATACAGGTTCTCCGAAATCATATCCGGCCCAATAATCATCGCCCTCTGCCCATAAGGCTGTAAGCGGAGGTACTCCCGTCTGGCGCAAACATGTCTCAAAGGGGGAAATTTACGATTTACACGGATGTTTTGATGACGGGTAGTGTCCGGCCTGACATAGCGGATATCCCCGGTCATATCCAGGAAAAAAGGATCGCCGACAGGTATTGGTTTCTCATTTTTCCACAGTACAGGAAGGTAGAGAACATTTCGTCCCATACCTTTGAAGCGGGCTTTATTGCCGCGAACATATCCCCAGTATATCGGCTTCCATTCGAAATTGTTAAACACTGCGAGATATACATTGTCGCCTTCAGGTCTCCCTGGGAAAAGACGGACCGTTATGTCGGATGTTTCCAGATACTCGTCTGTTACATCTTTACAGAAAATATTTGAAAGAGTTGGAGGGAGCGCACGGCCTTGATGAATCAGTTCCAGAAGTTCGCTATTGGGCTTGTAGGTCATGCGAAAGACTTTGGCAAATTTAGCATCCGGATAATGTTCTTCCGAAGGATTGGATTCAAATCCGTTAAATTCGTACTTTTTTCGACGTTCAGTCAATACCGTATTCCAATAATGACCCATGGAGCGGTCGGGCCATTGCGGTGTATAATCGATAGATACCGGAATTCCTTTGCTACGGAGCAATGCAGTTGCCGCGAACGTATAATCTATACAAGTCCCGAATGGTTTATCGATAAGTGTACTCGCACGCATGATGGGGATGTAGTCCGATGAGAACAGGAGTAGCTGGGGGTTATGCTTCTTCAGTTCGTCATTGATGGCGCAGACCGCTGCCCGGGGATTATTCCGATAATCGGAACAAGTCGATTCCAATGAATACACATCTCCATTGTACAGAGCGTATAATGCCTCTCTCCAATTGTCGAGAGGCTGTCCTTCCAGAATTTTGTACGGTAATAAATATTCACAGAAATCGTCGAACGTAAGATGGCGAGCCCATGGTCCGTATTGCCATTGACTATAGGCCGAATCGATACTCCTGATTAAATAATCAGCCGTAATGCGTTCTAAATCTAATTTGGTTGTAATAGTCGGTTGAAAGGATTGAGAACACAAGGCAATCTGTGTATTTGTACTCTGTGGATCTTTATTCAGCACCAGGATCGAGTCTACCGTATCGCAATATTGTTCATAGCTGCCTGCGTAAGAATAATGATAGGGCATATAACGAATCAAATAACGGGCGGCTTTATATTTCAGTTCTTCCGATTGGCCTTTATAATGATCGAGAACTTTCGTTAATTCCGCACGATTATTTTTTGCCATTCTGAGCGCCTGTTGCAGAGATACGTTATCGCAGCAGCTGATGAGAGAGGCAGATAAGAGTAAGGAGAACGCGAAGCAGAGGTTCCGTCCAGGTTTCATCGGCGAAGGAGGTTTTCATTTGTAAATGTAGAATTTATTTTATGAAAATCCAAGAATTTACCCGATTAAGTTTTTTGATTTTGAATTATATTTAGTCCGAAATGAATGCCGGATAGAGATAGCAGGGATAAAGCCTTTCTCGATTGAGCCGATAAAATAAGAAACACCCACTTTTACATTTTCGGGTGTAAAAGTGGGTGTTGATGGTGTAAAAGATTGAATTTCAATCTTTATTGCGGTGCGTAGGGGACTTGTTCTCTCCTCCGTATTTGTTTATTGTTCAATTGATTATGACAAACAATCGTGCCGTGACACCTAATAGCCCCAAAACAAACTGCATAGTTTTGCGTAGAGCTACAAATTACATGACAAATATACGAATAATTATTTAATAATCAAAATCATATGCTTTCTGAGAAAACCGAATGCGGAGTGTACGATTCTGCATCCGTCTTTGAACGACTACCTGCGGGAAAACGAATCCTGCCGCAGGCAGGTAGCAGCGCAATGATGAAGTGGATCGACCAGGCACTGTTCGACGATCTCATCCTTGCGAACAGCGAACAAACAGAACGTATGATGCGGGATGTATCGCCGTTCTTAACAGAGGTACTCCCGTTCATCCCCGATGCTGTCTTGCAGTATCGCATCTATCATAACGAGACGGAACACACTAATTGTTTGGACTGTGTAAGAGTTTGTTTCGTAAGAAACGCGATTCTTTTCAGCATTTCCAAACAGACTTATCCTAAAACCTCATACCGAATCTCATGTTGCGGCGATGACGACCTGCAACATATCGACAACTATTCCCGGACGAAGGCTCACGACGGACTGACCGCACCCCAGCGGATCGGGAAACTCTCGAAACGCAAGGTTGAGGAGTGGGGCGAATATCAGACGCAGTACTATCGGAATCTGGAACGGATCAATGAGGAAAACGCACGGGCGATATGCGCGCGAATCGCCCGACTGGGGCAGATTCCGGATGTGCTTTGGGGCAAGGACCGGCAGTCCGGAACCATCGAACGCTATGGCCTCAGTTACTCGTTCCAGGTCGAGCGTACGGGTGTTTCCGAAAACATCAGGTTGTTGCGCTTCGGTCATTCGCTCGACGCGTTTCTGGAAATGGCGCGCCCCTATGAATCGGAGCTGCCCGGCAAATCCGAAGCGGCGAATTAGTTTTTCCGAAAAAAGCGATTCATGAAACGATTCGAAGTGAAGGTCCGATATACTTTCGACGGACATTATGTTGTACGGGCAGCATCCGAAGCGGATGCTGCCCGTATGGTTTCTCGTCAATGCGGGCTGACGCTCGGCGGGGATATCCATACGGCCCTTGACGTTACAGCATGCCCGGATTGGGAGTTTCCTATTCGGCCCGATATGCGGGTTTTATCCATAAAAGACAAAAGTGATGGCACGTTATGATTTTTATCAGGACCGAAAATATACGGTCTGGGAGCGAACGCTTTTTACGGTAGAGGCCCGAAGCCGGGAAGAAGCTATTGCAAAGGCCGGTTCGATCATTCAGAATGATGTTCATACCGTCGACAACGAAACGGTCTGCGTCGGTAACGCTGAAATATTATACGATACGCTTGAGGATTTGTCGGTTGAAGAGAATGGCGGCAATGCTACGAGAGAGATCTATATGGTCGCACCGCACCAAGATGCGCTGCTTGCCGACAATGCGGATGAGGCCGTGGCAGCCGCCTCGTAGGGCGTGAGGCGGCGCATCGAGCCGCCAGCCTATGGCAAGGCTCCGGCTCGGTTCCGTAAGCCTAAAATTATCAATGGATTCGCAGGCCCGGTTTTTGCTCCGCATAAGAAAAAAGCATCATGCCGTCCGATCCGAAAATACAGAAAATCTTCCGTCCCGACGACCGCACATCGTCCGACATACCGCTGACCGAAAGCCCCGTTCATGCGGGTTTCCCGTCTCCGGCCGATGACTTTCTGGAAGGCTCGCTCGACCTGAACAGTCTGGTCATCAAACACCCCGAAGCCACGTTCTTCGCCCGCGTCGAGGGTGACTCCATGCAGGACGAAGGGATCGTCGAGGGCAACATCCTCGTTGTAGACAAAGCCGTCGAACCCTATGACGGCTGTCTGGCCGTGGCCTATATCGACGGAGAGTTTACGCTCAAACGGGTGCGCATGGAGCCCGACCGTATTTTGCTTGTGCCGGCCAACCCGAAATACCCCGTCATCGAAATTGCCGCCGGACAGGATTTTTCAGTATGGGGCGTAGTCAGGTGGATCGTCAAGCAAGTCTGAATATGTACGGGCTGTGCGACTGCAACAACTTCTACGCCTCGTGTGAGCGGGTGTTCAACCCGTCGCTCGAAGGCCGTCCTGTCATCGTGCTGTCCAACAACGACGGCTGCGTCATCGCCCGCTCGAACGAAGCCAAACGGCTGGGGATAAAGATGGGGCAACCTTACTATCAACTACGGAAGCTAATCAGGCGTGAGGCAGTGGCGGTCTTCTCGGCTAACTTTACACTCTACGGCGATATGTCGCGCCGGGTCATGTCACTGCTCCGAAAATCGGTGCCCGCCATCGAGGTCTACTCCATCGATGAGGCGTTTCTGGACCTGACAAGTGTCGATGAAGGCCGTCTCGACGAACTCGGGCACGAGCTGGCCCGCACGATACGCCGGCACACCGGCATCCCGGTCAGTGTCGGTATTGCTCCGACCAAGACACTGGCCAAGATCGCCTCGAAGCTCTGCAAGCAGTATCCGAAGCTGAACGGCTGCTGCTATATGCACCGCCCTGAAGATATCGAAAAAGTCCTGAGACGTTTCCCTATCGGCGACGTATGGGGCGTCGGGCGCCGGTGGGCGCAGCTGCTCGAAAAGAATGGGGTCAGAACGGCGTGGGACTTCACGCAGCTACCGCAGGCGTGGGTCCGGCAACGCATGCACGTGGTGGGCCTGCGCATGTGGAGCGAACTGCGCGGAGAGCCTTGCATCGGCCTCGAACAACACCCTGCCGACAAGAAGCAGATTGCTACGACACGCACGTTCGATCGGGACATCGACGATTTCGAGGAGCTGCACAGGCGGATTGCGCAATATGTCGCAGTTGCGGCAGAGAAACTCCGCGGACAGCACAGCATCTGCGGAGAAATACACGTCTTCATTCTTACCAACCGGCACAAGGAGAATATGCCGCAATATTATGAGAATCAGCTACTGAAACTGCCCGTTCCCACCGACAGCACATTGGAACTGACAGAGCACGCCGTGCGGCTTCTGCGGCAGATTTTCCGCCCGGGATATGCCTACAAACGTGCCGGAGTGATTCTTTCCGACTTACGGTCGAAAAGCGGCATGCAGACCGTTCTGTTCGATGCGACGGACTGCGCGAAGCACGATAGTTTAATGAAGACGGTCGATGCGCTCAACAACCGTTTCGGGCACCACCGGATCGGCACCGCCGCCGAGGGCTTCGAACCGTTCAAGATGAACCGGAACCACCTGTCGCAACGATATACGACCGACTGGCTGCAGATTATAAAAGTGAAGAGTTAACCTATCAAGGTATTCTTGTTTCTTTCAGGAATGCATCGGCATGCTGTTTTGCCTTTTGATAAACAGAATAATCTCCGTTGAACATGCCTTGCTTTATTGGAGCCCAATTTTGCTCATTGGAAGATGCAGTCGCCAAAAAGGCATCGAAGGGATTATCTCGATAGGTATATTTGCGTTGTTCAGCCCGTTTATCATATATTCCGATCGGAATCCAACCGTCATTGGAATCACCATAGATAATATAGTAATAATTGATCCCTAAAAAATACTCGAAGATATCGAAAATACATTCATAATCTTTGGGGGCAATGAAAAGATGCGCAAAAATAGGTTTTAGTTGCGTTTCGATGAAACGGCTGAAAGGACTATAGTATCGTTGATTTTCATAAAGAATGGGGTTGATTGTGTTGTCATCAATCCACAATTTGCAATTCACTTGTTC
The DNA here is from genome assembly GCA_910586375.1 of uncultured Alistipes sp. GTDB lineage: Bacteria > Bacteroidota > Bacteroidia > Bacteroidales > Rikenellaceae > Alistipes. Next base: position 6,574 of record CAJUIE010000081.1, read on the forward strand.
AATTAGAAATTCCTTCTCGTATTCCGTTGGCACTTTGATATGAAAAACTTTATCCAGCAATGAATACTTTTCATAAATCATGCAGGAGATTCCTACAACGTACATCAGGTACAGCGAAGCCAGTTTTTGCAGTTTTATCGCATCTTCTGAGTAATTACGTATTGTCGGGAATCCGGAGGATAAACGGATAATAGCATTAAAGATTGCATCTTCATGTTCGGGTTTGGCCCACCGCACCGCCGTAATGCACATCGGCATCAGTTTTTCGATAGCACCGAAATGGAGTTCATTGAACTTGTCGAATGTCGTTTTGTCGAAACTATTGTAATTCAACTCTTTTGCAATCTTCTCGTATGCAGCCTGCGCCTCCTGCTCGAATAAATCGGTATATTGGATCAGCCCATTCGGATCGGCAATATATTTTTTGATTCGGGCAACTGCGATATCCTTAGTCAAAGGGTGGTCGGAATCGCATCGGGCAAGAGCCTCGACTCGCTCGTATAATTCAGAGAAAAAGCTATCTGCATCTTTAATAGAAACGGCATTCCCTTTGCGGTATTGGGCTATATCGCGAAGCTCGTTCGTAAGGTCCCTAACATGACTGAAATACGAAGCATATCGGAAATTATCCGAACTACGCATAATATCCACCAACCCTTTATCCCATTGTGCCGACCATCCGCACGTTATCAATCCGAAATCGTTGAAAATACGGCGGAGATATTCCGACATTTCAGCAGAATAACTTTCCAATTCATTGTCTGTATTCCGGAATCGGCAATCCAAATAATCTCCGTTGATTTTTACAACCGTAAGATTGCTATGTACCAACGGTGTCGCACCCTTGATGTCATCGTCGAAACGGATGACCTGAGGGGTTATGCCTTCCTCTTCGAGGGCTGTTTCCAACAGCCGATCGAAGTTCGTAGTCAGAATAACTTTGATATAACCGTTTTTCGCGAGTTTTGCAATCGCGTGGTGTGCTTTGGTCGGTTTTGGCCGCTCTTTCCCAACCGGCTCAAAGTAGGGCTTCATAAGCCCTACACGCTCGGTCTGAGTTTTGGCCAGTTCCTGTAAAACCGAGGAATAGCCGACTGGACAGCCATATTTTTCTCTAAACCACTCTTCCAGATTTTTGCCATCGGATACATGATTTTGAGCGGCTAACTTTTTCAGCAAATCGGTTACGATGTCCCACCCGGACGGCACCCCGGCAGCTTTGGAAACACCGGCGCCTAAAAATAAAGCGTATGCACCTTTGTTCGAGTAGATCGAAAACGCAAGTGTTGTAAGTATCGAAGAGTTCATTTTAACTTATTTTTCAGTAAAAGTAATCATTCTTTTCTGATTTTCCATTGATTTTATCATCCCCTTTTTCGGTTGCCGTCGGGGAAGATAGGTGCGCGCCCGGGG
>CAJUIE010000082.1:0-4406 GCA_910586375.1 uncultured Alistipes sp.
CATTTATTCATCTCGAAATCGGGTACCGGAGCGACACGGTTACGGCCACGATCGTCAACAGCCGGCATACATCTCCCGACGGACGCCATGCAGCCGGCATCGGACTGGAAAACGTCCGCAAACGTCTGAGCCTGATCTACGGTGAAAAAAAATATACGCTTAACATTCGCGAAGAGGCGAAAACCTATACCGTCCGCCTCGAAATACCCGTGCTCCATGCTTAAATGTATCGCTATCGACGACGAACCACTGGCTCTGCGTCAGCTGACCGCCTACATCGCCAAAGTGCCCTATCTGGAACTGACGGCGACATGCAATAACGCCCTCGACGCCCAGCAGATACTGGCTGAACGCTCCATCGATCTAATCTTCGTGGACATCAACATGCCCGACCTGAACGGCGTGGAGTTCGTCCGTACCTTGACCAACCGTCCCATGGTGATCTTCACGACCGCCTACTCGGAGTATGCCGTAGAGGGATTCAAACTCGACGCCGTGGACTATCTGCTCAAACCGTTCGGCTTCGCCGAGTTCAGCCGCTCGGCAGCCAAGGCCAATTCGCTCTACGAACTGCGGCACAACCAGCGCCCCGCCGCAACTCCCGAATCGGAGGCCGAACCCAAAGATCGTGAATACCTCTCGGTAAAAGCCGATTACAAGGTTTCATTGGTCAAGATTGCCGACATCGTTTACATAGAAAGCGAAGGTGAATACGTCCGGCTACATCTGGCCGATGGAACAGCCATCACGACGCTCTTCCGACTGAAAAACATGGAAACAACGCTTCCCGCAGAGTTCTTCATGCGGGTGCATCGCTCCTACATCGTGAACCTGCGCTGCATCAAATCCTACGTCCGGGGACGTATCTACCTGAACGACACAGAGTATGTGCCCATCGGAGAGAATTATAAGGAGGCATTTCAGCGTTATATCGAAGCCAACTTCAGGAATCTATAGCCACCTCTCGCCTGGAGGGGGCGAGGCGGAGCCAGCGGAGCGCAACAACGAAATGTTGCAAACCTACGCCGGGGGTGGCTCCGGCTCGCCAGCCTGGCGACTGAATTTTTGCGACAAATGTCCGGTCCTCGCGCCGCTGGCTGCGGCCTGCCTAATTTATAGATTCGGGAATCCGGAGAGCTGCTCATAATGCCCTTCGCGGCACTCCCAGCAAAAATGTTTCAAGCCGTTGGTCAGCACGATGAAACGGGCGCCCAGAACTGAATTATACCGCACAGCCTGCGCCAGAGTACGTTCACCGATAACTACATCGGGGGCCTTGCACTCGGCCAGCAGCAGCGGCTCGGCACAATCGCCCACGACCACGACATCGGCCCGCTGCGGCTGACCGTTGAGCGGCACAGGATACTCCTCGACGATACGCTTAGGCTGCACGCCGCAACCGGCGACCAGATAAGCAATCAAGTGCTGCCGCACCCACTCTTCGGGCGAAAGAACCAGATAGATACCCCGCAAAGCGTCCCACACCTCGACAGTGTCCCCCCGTCTGCGGGCCCGCAGACGAATAGGCGGAAAGTTGAGTTTGGGCAGTGACTCCATCACAGTATGGGAAAAAATCAGTACCTTTGCCGACAAAGATACGAAACTTATGCGGACTCTTCTTTTGGTATTGGCCTTTTTTTCGCTCTGCGGAACACTCCAGGCCCAAGGATACACCCCCTCGTACGGCAAAGAACGCCCACGCGGCTCATTGATCCCCTACCCTACACAACAGGAGGCATGGATAGCCGACTACAACGACAACCGCTACTTCAAGACACTCCGCGACTGGACCTACGACGCACACACCTTTACAACATCGTTCACAGTGCCATTCGTCTGGACCAACCGCCAGGTGCTGCTGCGAATAGACTCAGCCACTGCCGCCTATGAAGTCCGCGTCAACGGCCATGCGGTGGGCTACAACCACGATTGCAGCCTCCCCGCCGAATTCAATATCACGCGAAGCGTTGCCGAAGGCCGCAACAGCCTCGAAATCATCCTCTCGGAGCACTCCACCACGGCCCCCCTCGAAAGCTGGCGCCCGAAAAACGAGGCACCCACCATCGGCAAGGTCTCCATCCTGAGCCAGCCGACAATGCGCATTCGCGACATAACGACCAAAACCTGGCACACGGAGAGTAACGACGACATGACAACCGCCGAAATAGGCATAGTTGTCAAAAGCGACGCACTCAATCCACGGACCTCACGCATCTACTACGAACTGCTCGCACCCGATGGAACGCCCGCCGCTGCCGGCCACGACGACATGACACTCGACATGCGCCGTGAAGATACGCTCCGCTTCCTGGTGCGTATTCCCGACACGCTGCAATGGAGCCCTGCACGCCCCGTGCGCTACACCTTGCGGCTGAAAACCCAGCACGAAGGGCGCTATACAGAGTATCTGGAAGAGGCTGTCGGCTTTCGCACGGTTGAAATACACGACGGCAGGCCAATCATCAACGGCTCGCCTGCGGAGCTCCGCATCTGCGAAGTGCGACCCGGCATCACGGAGCACGAAATAGACAGCCTGCGCCTTGAGGGCTACAATACTTTACAACTGCTGCCGGGCGTGGTGCCGGAATCGTTTTACGAAACATGCAACCGAAAAGGGCTGTACGTGATTGCACAGGCCCCCGTAGAGAGTCGTCACAGCGGCCTGTCCCGGCGTAAGGGAGGCAATCCCTCGAACGACACGGTGTGGCAAAGTGCCTTCATCGAACGGGCTGACGAAAGCTATCACATCTCGAAACGTCATCCGTCGGTAATCGCCTTCTCATTGGCGCGTCACTCCGCTAATGGAATATGCCTCTACGAAACCTACCTGCACATGAAGCAATACGACGATTCGCGCCCCTTCATCTATCCCGAAGCTGCTGGCGAATGGAACAGCGACCGGCTGAAATACTGACATCCTCCACGAACAGAATCTCATATACATTGGGGGGGCGTTAACAACAATATAGCTCGCAGCCATGGGCCTTTCTACTTATGCACAACTGCACGGCAACGTGTATGGAAATTGCCCGCGGCGGTGGCTTCTGTGCTCATACTACCGGTGATGCCTTTTACCGCAGCCCATCGCAACAGAGAGAAAGATCCCGTTCAGGCGAAAGCCAATATCATCGCCGGCCCCATTCATCCCCGGAGGTGTGCGCTTCGATAGGGAGTAGCAGACAAACGACGGCGCGAGTTAACATAGATTCAATCGCACAACGACCCCGAACAAGTAAAATAGGACGATAATTTTTCGTTTTTTTCTTTCGAAAAATTTGCACATTCAAAAATTATGCTCTATTTTTGCATTCGCAATCGCAAAGATTGATGCCTCTCTAGCTCAGTTGGTAGAGCACGACACTCTTAATGTTGGGGTCCAGGGTTCGAGCCCCTGGGGGGGTACAAGGTCGCATAACTGCGACCTTTTTTCTTTTCCCGACAAAGAGAGGAAGGAGAGGGACTCCTTGGATTTTCACACTCGAACCGTAACAAACCAAGCAGGAGCTCAGGCGTTATTACTGCTTGTGCATAAGAGACTACCGACTTCTACCCCGCTTCGGGTTTCCGCGCCAGCAATTCCGGCGGCCTGACCAATGTGGGCACGGGCGGTTGCGCCTGGAGCAGTGCGCCTCTCTCAGCATCGGGCGTGCACGGGTCGCACTTGAGCTTCGACAGTTCCAGCGTGAACCCCGAGTACACCAACAGCCGTGCGACCGGTTTCCCCGTTCGCTGCAAACAAGAGTAACGAGCCGCAGCCAGCGGAGAGAGACACAACGTGTCGAGCCTCCGCATCCGGGGGCTGCGGCTCGGACGACCTCCGGTCGAATGTCATTCTGAGCGCAAGCGCCCCGACGAACGAAGCGAGAGCAGAGACAAAAAAAAGTGGCGACTCCAAAGGGGGCGCCAGGAATAAGAGAGGGGGCAGCGAAAATTGTCTCTTCGGCGGCTGGGGGGGGCAAAGAGACGACACGAAAGCGTTGCGAAAAAGCCTCCGCACCCGGGGGCTGCGGCTGTTTTAAATTCTTCGGCGATAACTTCAGAATGATCGTTTACGAACGCTCACCAAAGATCGACGAGCCGACACGCACCATCGTGGAACCGCACTCGACAGCCAACGGATAATCGTGCGACATGCCCATCGAAACGGTATCGAAATGAGCTCCGTAATAGGGCTGCAGCAGTTCAAAACAACGCCGCAGCTCCTCGAAATCACGCCGGACAACCGTTTCATCGTCGGTGTTGGTCGCGATGCCCATCACTCCACGCACCCGCACGTTGGACATTGTGGCGAAAGCTGCCGTTTCCACATAACGCTTCAGCTCGCCGATATCCCAGCCGCTCTTGGTCTCCTCCTGCGCCACGTGTATCTCCAACAAAACATCGATCGTGCGGCCACACCTGGCAGC
>CAJUIE010000082.1:4416-7967 GCA_910586375.1 uncultured Alistipes sp.
GCTTCGCGCTGAATCGTCTCCACGAGACGCGCACTGTCGACAGACTGGATCATGCGCACGAAAGGCGCTATGTACTTGACCTTGTTGGTCTGCAAATGGCCGATCATGTGCCACTCGATCTGCTTGGGCAAAACCTCGTACTTGGCGCAAAGCTCCTGTGGGCGGCTCTCGCCAAAAATACGGTGTCCAGCATCATAGGCTTCGCGGATAGCCTCCACGGGGTGGGTTTTCGATACAGCAACGAGCGTTACCCCCTCGGGCAGCGACGCCCGGATGCGCGAAAGATTGCAGGCAATTTCCAACATGACATACACGTTTTAACGGTGTAAAAATAGGCAAAAATCCTGCGAGAAGAAAGAGCCGAGACGTTTTTCGACTGCATTTTGCCCTTTTTTCGCGATTTGTTTGCTATCTTTGTAAAAAACCGAAACACGATGAAAAAACTCCTCATTCTGTTGGCTGCAGCAATCGCCTCGCAAGGCGCAGCGGAAGCCTGCACCAACTTCATAGTAACGAAAGGCGCCTCGACCGACGGTTCGGTAATGGTCACATACGCAGCCGATTCCCATGCACTCTACGGTGCACTCTACCACACACCCGGCGGCAAGCATAAGGCCGGGACAACGCTTCCGATCTACGAATGGGATACGGGCCGCTATCTGACCGCTATTCCCCAGCCGGCCATCACGTGGTCCACCATAGGCAACATGAATTGCCACTCGCTCGTCATTGGCGAGACGACCTACGGCGGTCGTGAGGAGCTGACTGATCCGACGGGAAAGATCGACTACGGATCGTTGATCTACGTCACACTCCAGCGTGCCACAACGGCCCGCGAAGCAATCTCCACGATTGTCGAACTGGCAAACACTCAGGGCTACGCGTCGGAGGGCGAGTCGTTCTCGATAGCCGATCCCGACGAAGCGTGGATCATGGAGCTCATAGGCAAAGGCTTCGAAGACGACGGCCAGGGCGGTAACGCCCGCAAAGGTATCGTCTGGGTAGCCCGCCGTATTCCCGACGGCTATGTCTCGGGCCATGCCAACCAGGCCCGCATCACGACCTTCCCGAAAGACGATCCCGAGAACTGCCTCTACGCCCCGGACGTCATTTCATTCGCCCGGGAAATGGGCTACTTCGAGGGGGCGGACGACGATTTCAGCTTCGCCGACGCTTACTGCCCGGCCGATTTCGGCACGGTGCGCGGCTGCGACGCCCGCGTATGGGCCTTCTTCCACCGGGTGGCTGACGGCATGGACGAATACCGCGACTATGCGATGGGCTACGACCTGAAAAAACGAATGCCCCTCTGGGTAAAACCACGCGCCAAAGTCTCGCCCAAAGAGCTCTTCGACTGTATGCGCGACCACTATGAAGGCACACCGATGGACATGACCTCCGACCTCGGAGCCGGAGGCCACGCCTGCCCCTACCGCTGGCGCCCGATGGAGTTCGAGGTCGACGGCGTGAAGTACCTCAACGAACGCGCGACGGCCACACAGCAGACCGGGTTCTGGTTCGTGGCCCAGGCCCGGCCGAACGTAACGCGCGACATGGGCATCCTGTGGTTCGGCGTAGACGACGCCGCGACATCGTGTCTGACACCTATATATTGCTCGGCCTCCGAGGTGCCCGAATGCTTCCGCGAAGACAACGGGTCGATGCTCGACTACTCGCCCACATCGGCATTCTGGCTCTTCAACCGGGTGACAAACTTCGCCTACATGCGCTACGACATGATGTCGGCCGACATCCGCAAGGCAGTAGACGCATGGGAAAACAACAAGGCGGAAGTGCAGATACCGCTCGCAGACATGGAAGCGGCGAAACTCCCGGCAAAAAAACGCGTACGCTACCTGACCGACTATTCGGTACGGACGGCACAGCAACTTTTCGATCGTTGGTCAAAGCTCGACAAATACCTATTACTGAAATACATAGACGGAAATGTCAAAAGCGAACACGCCAGTGTGCTGGAGTACCTCGACGGCCCGGGCTCCGCAGCACACTTCGTGGAGAACGGCAACGGTCGCGATATTCCCGGTAACATACAGTTCCCGGGCTACAACGAGAAGTGGAAACGCGCTGTGGCAGCCGACAACGGAGAGGTGCTGAAAGTAATCAAGCAATAGGAACGATATGAAATACGACATTCTGGTGGTGGGCAGCGGCCCGGGCGGCTACGTAGCTGCGATACGCGCGGCCCAGCTCGGCAAACGGGTAGGGCTCGTGGAGCGTGCCGAAGTCGGCGGTGTCTGTCTGAACTGGGGCTGCATCCCGACTAAAGCCCTGCTCAAAAGCGCGCAAATCTACGCCCACTGCAAGGCCGCCGAACAATACGGCGTAGAGCTGACGGGCGACGTGCGCCCGGCGCTGGATAAGATGGTGGCCCGCTCGCGCAACATAGCCGAAACTATGTCGAAAGGGGTGCATTTCCTGCTGAAAAAGAACAACGTCGACCTGATTGCCGGATTCGGTCGTCTGACAGCTCCGGGGCTCCTCGACGTGGACGGCATCTGCTACGAAGCCGATCATATTATCCTGGCAACAGGGGCTCGGCCGCGCGAAATGCCCTTTATGCCCATCGACGGCAAGCACGTTATTTCATCGCGCGAGGCCCTGGCACTCAACGAATTGCCCGAATCGATGATCGTCGTAGGATCGGGCGCCATCGGCTGCGAGCTGGCCTGCTTCTACGCAACGCTCGGCGTCAAGGTAATCATCATCGAATACCTGCCGCACATGCTGCCACTCGAAGACGAGGAGGTCTCGAAGGCGATGGAACGAGCCTTCCGCAAGCTGCGTGCTACGGTGCTGACCTCAACGTCAGTCAAAGGAGTTAAAGTCGTCGGCGACCGATGCGAAGTTGAAATTGAAGGCAAGAAAGGCCCTGAGACGCTGGCGGCTGACGTGGTGCTCTCGGCCGTGGGGGTGCAGGCCAACATCGAGGATATTGGACTCGAAAAACTCGGTGTCTCTGTCAGGCAGGGCAAAATAGTCGTGGACGAATACTACCGCACCAACGTTCCGGGCATCTGCGCCATCGGCGACATCGTGGCCGGCCCGGCCCTCGCACACGTAGCATCGGCCGAAGCGGTCTGCTGCGTGGAAGCCATCTGCGGACTGAGCCCCACGCCGGTAGACTATACGACGATTCCGTCCTGCATCTTCACCACTCCGGAAGTGGCGTCGGTGGGCATGACGGAAGCGCAGGCTATCGAAAAGGGTATCGCCACAAAGATCGGTCGCTTTCCCCTCTCCGCCTCGGGCAAAGCCACGGCGGCGGGCGAACGCGAAGGATTCGTGAAACTGGTCTTCGACGAGGCGGGCAAGCTCCTCGGCGCCCACCTGGTGGGGGCTGGCGTCACCGAGATGCTGGCTGAAGCGACGCTGGCCCGGATACTCGGCGCCACGGCTCACGATCTGGCCCGTGCGATCCATGCCCACCCGACGATCAGCGAGGCCATGATGGAGGCGGCCGAAGAGGCTATGGGCCACGCCATTCACCTCTGAAAGTCAGGCCAGATTCTTGCAGACGGGGGGGGGCTGAC